>JAEEXV010000244.1 GCA_016287975.1 Lentisphaeria bacterium
ATTGCACTTTCCTGTTTTTCCGCTTCCCCCTGCAAAAGCTCTGGCAAAAGCTCGCCATGTGCTCCGCCATCGGACTATGCGCCATGGCCGGCATGTCCTCCGGCTCCCGCGCCGCCTTCCTCGGCGGGCTTTTCGCCCTTTGCGTCTTCATTGCCATCCTCTTCTTCCGCAATACTGCCAAGACCCGACGCATCATCATCGGACTCATCGTGCTCGCGGCGCTCAGTTATCCGCTTTGGCGGCAACACCTCGCCATCATCACCTATAAAAACCACGGCGAGATCACCGACCTGGATCTGAGCAGCCGCCAGCACCATTGGGAAAATCTGCTGGAAATCTTCCAGGAAAACCCCTCTTTTGGCAAGGGCTTCTCCTACATCGAGGACGACCGGCAGTTCCGGGAGTTCGCGTCCACCATGCGCGCAGGCCAGATCGAGACCGGAAACTCCTGGCTCACCGTTCTCGCCATGACGGGCGCCTTCGGCGGCATCTGCATCGCCATCATTCTGTTTCAAATCGCCGCCAGCCTGTTGCGGATTCTCCGGCAGGACCGCCTGAAAGGCGCCTACCTCATCAGCGTCTTCGCCTTCTTCCTGCTGCACATGTGCGCCGAAGGCTATATCTTTGCCGCCGGCGGGATGATGTTCTTCTCCTTCTGGCTTTTCACTGGAACCATTCACGCCGTCGACGCGTCCTTGCCCCGCTTCTCCTTCCAACCTCTTCCCGACACCTGGCGCCAGGCTTCCTTGCCCACCTCCGTCTCCACCTCCCCCTGATGGACGAAACGCCATGCCCGCCCAGGACCAGACCAATCTGCTTTCCCGCGAGGAATCCACCGCCATCAAGGGAAGCCTCATCCTTTTGATCATCCTCGGGCACAACATTGCCTTCGTCAATTTCACCGACCCGTGGATGGTGATGGTCTGGCTTTACACCTTCCATATCCACGCCTTCTTCCTGCTTCCCTGGCTTTATCTCCAGAAGCCCCTGTCCCTCCCCCGATTCCGCGACCTCTTCCTGCGCTTCTTCATCCCGTTTCTCCTGACTGGCCTTGCCGCGGCCCTGGCCAGGCACCGACTCGCTTTCTTTACCGACCGCATCTGGATGCAGCTGCCCGCCGCATTCTTCCATGGCGGGGCCATGCATCTGCAACGTCTCCTCGGTCTCCAGTTCCTCTGGTTCCTTCCCGCAATCTTCTTCGCCAGTTGCATCCGGGAACTTTACGCCGCCGCCAAACCGCCGTTCCGTTTTTCGCTGCTAACCTTAGGTGCGTTGGCCGCCTTCCGCTGGGTGCTCCCATTCCCCTCGCCCGACCACATCTTCGCCTATCTCTTCCCAGCCCTCGCCTATCTCTTCTGGGGACTGGTGCTGCGCGAATGCATCCGCCGCGGCTTCGGAAGCGCCCTTTTCTGCATTCTTGTCCTGTCTGCGGCAAGCGCGGCCTTTTTCCTCCACTACCGCCACTGCATTTTCCCATTCCGCACTGGTTATCCCCACACACACCTTCACCGCACGGTTACCATTTTCATGCAGGCGGCATTCTTCCTGCTGCTCTTTCACCTCCGAAGCGTTTTGAGTCGGAGACGCTGGCTTCTTTTTCTGGGACGGCATAGTTTCCTCGTCTATCTGGCGCACCCTTGGTTTAGTTATCTCTCCTATGCCATCTGCCAGCGCCTGCATCTCCCCCTTGGCCTGACTTTCGTCCTGACCATGGCATGCACCATCGGCGGCGCCTCCGCCTGCGCCTGGATATTGAGCCGCCTCCCGCGCCTCCATTCCCTCCTGTTCCCGCGCACCTGGCCTGAATGGCGCCAGGCGCTACTCCCCGGCCACGCCGCGAAATTGCAATGAACATCCTCCATGTCGCAGCAGGATTGCAGGAAACCTGCGGAGTGTCGCGCTTCGTGGTGGAATGCGCCCGTGCCCAGCAACGGGCGGGACACCAGGTCGTCATCGTCACCTCCATGACCTGCGGCTACCCCGTCGACGACCTGGATGTACGCATTTCCGACACCCCGCAGAAAATCGACATTTCCCCTGACATCGTCCATCTCCACAGTATCTGGAACCAATACGTGCATGCGATGGCCGCCTGGAGCCGAAGCCACGGCACCCCGTATCTGGTCTCCCCGCATGGGACGCTCACCCCTTGGGCATTGCGTTACAAATGGTGGAAAAAAATCCCCGCATTGCTTCTCTACCAATACCACGACCTTGCCAAGGCACGTGCATTTCACGTCACCATGCCCGCCGAAGAAAAGGATCTGCGGCGACTTCGCCTGCATCAGCCTGTCACTGTCGCTCCGCTTGGAATCGAAATCCCCCCCGAGGAAAAACGCTCCCAAGGGGACAACACCCCCCGCGACCTCCTTTTCCTGGGGCGCCTCCATCCCGTCAAGAATCTCGACGGCTTGCTGCATGCCTGGGCAAGGCTCCCAAGTAGCCGAAGATGTGGATGGCGCCTTATCTTCGCCGGCCCCGATGACGTCGGCTATCAACAGGAACTCGTTTCGCTGGCACGCCGCCTTGACCTCCCGGTCGCCGACCTCACGCCCATTCTACCATTCGGGAAGAAGCAGATTCATGGCGGCCAGGAAGTCCCCTTGGAATGGTATCAGAATCAACTGCGCAATCGGACGGAGCAAATCATCTTCACTGGCGCCGTCTACGGCGAGGCCAAGTCATGGCTCTATCGCCATGCGCGATTCTTCATCCTCCCATCCCATAGCGAAAACTTCGGCGATGTCATCCTGACTGCGCTCGCAAACGGAGTCCCCGCCATCGCCACCATCGGCACCCCATGGCAATGCCTCCCGAAAGCACAGTGCGGCTGGTGGATCGAACCCACCCCCGAAGCCCTCGCCGACACACTCGCCCAGGCCATGACCATGCCCCCCGGACAATATGCCGCATGGGGCGTAAACGCACGCGCCCTCGCCGCCCGCGACTTCTCCTGGCAGCGCACCGCCGACACCCTCCTGGAGGCCTACCGCAAAATCGTCCCTGCGGGGCGACCAGAATAACTCGTCATATCATTTGACTTATTGCAGTTTGCCATTATTTTATGCAATGTTGCCATAACTTTCCGCGTTTCGCGTCCCTTCTATGTCCAAAACCACCCCCATTTTATTCCCTAAGAGTGCCGCGTTGTTGAAGCGCCTGGGGGAGAATCTGCGCCTGGCGCGTCTGCGCCGCAATGTCACGGCGAAACTGGAGGCGGAGCGCGCGGGTATCAGCATTGCCACGCTGACGAAGATAGAGCATGGGTCGCCCTCGGTTTCAATGGGCAGTTACATCCAGGTGCTGGTCTCGCTGTCGCTGGGGCAGGACATCCTCAAGGTCGCGGCGGACGATGAACTGGGGCGCCAGCTCCAGGATCTGGGACTTCCCGTGCGCGCCCGTGCCAGCAAGCGGAGGCCAGGGTGAGCGCAGGTAAAGACATCTGGGTCTATTGGGATCATCTTTCCCCGAATGGCGTTCCAGAACTCCTGGGCCGTTTGACCGCGCAGAGCATCCGTGGCAAGGAGGTCTTTTCGTTTGCCTTTGACGAAGGATGGCTGAAGTCCCATCCGGGTCATTTCCTTGATCCCGACCTGCAGCCATACACCGGCCCGCAGTATTCCGCCAAAGCCGATTTCGGCCTGTTCATGGATGCCTCGCCAGACCGGTGGGGACGCAAATTGATGCTTCGGCGCGAGGCGCTTCGCGCCCGAAAGGCTGGGGAGAAGCCGCGCGCGCTGCAGGAATCAGACTTCCTTCTGGGGGTATATGACCTGACTCGCATGGGAGCGCTGCGTTTCCGCCTGACGCCGGACGGCGAGTTCCAGAACAATGACCTCGGAATGGCTGCCCCACCCTGGGCCAGGCTGCGCGAATTGGAAGAGGCCAGCCATCATCTGGACAACGATCTCCCTGCCTCCGAGCATGAACGCTGGCTATCCATGCTGCTGGCGCCGGGTTCCTCGCTGGGCGGCGCCCGTCCCAAGGCCTGTGTCACCTCGCCTGACGGCCGCTTGTGGATGGCGAAGTTCCCCGCGAAACACGATCTGCATGACACCTCCGCCTGGGAAGCCGTGGCCATGCGCATGGCGCACGACATCGGCATCCAGGTCCCGGAAACCAAACTGGAGGTCTTTTCCCATCACGGCTCCACTTTCCTGGCCAGGCGCTTTGACCGCACCTCCACTGGGCAGCGAATCCACTTTGCCTCCGCCATGACCCTGCTGGGCAAATCCGACGGCGCGGACGCAGACAGTGGATGCAGTTACCTGGATCTGGCGGAACTCATCGTCCAAATCAGCGCCCGACCAAACGAGGATCTACGGGATCTTTGGACGCGCATGGCCTTCTCCATCGCCATCTCCAACACAGATGACCATCTTCGCAACCACGGTTTTCTTTGGAACGGCAATGGCTGGAGCCTCTCCCCCGCCTACGACCTCAATCCCAACCCGGAAGGAAACGGCCTATCCCTCAACATCACGGCCGATGACAACACGCTCGACTTCAACCTGGCGTTGGAAACCGCACCGTTCTTCCGCCTCTCTCCACAGGATGCAAATGCCGTCCTCGCCAAAATCCGCGATGTCACCCGACAATGGCGCGGCTACGCAAAAGCCTGCGGCATCCCCCATGCCGATCAGGATCTGATGGCACCCGCATTCCGTTCATGACTACGGTCGCACACGGCGACACTCCTTGCCATCTAGTCTATTTCTTCCCCCATGAAACTCCTCCGCCGTCTCAAATGGCGCCTGTGGCTGCTGGTCTGCTGGTGCGTCAAGACCGCCCGCCTGCGCAATGACGCATGGTACCGCGAGCACCGCTCCCGCGTGCATCACGCGCTTGAATATCTTGTCGGGCAAGACTTCGACTACGCCGCCTACGGGCGCAGCCTGCTCGAAAACGCCCGCCGCGCCAGCCCGGAGTTCGTGCCGCTGGCCACGGATGCCTGCCCGCCCGTGTCCAACGCCCCGAAGGTCATCGCCTTCTACCTCCCGCAATACCACTCCTTCCCCGAGAACGACGCCTGGCATGGCCGCGGCTTCACCGAATGGACCAACGTGACCAAAGCCATCCCGCAGTTCATCGGCCACCACCAGCCTCAACTGCCCATCGACGTCGGCTTCTACGACCTCTCCACCCCCAAGGTCATGTACCGCCAAGTGGAACTGGCGAGGCAATACGGCCTCTCGGGCTTCTGCTTCCACTACTACTGGTTCAGCGGCGGCAAGCGCCTCCTCGAAACGCCCGTATTCAACTGGCTCCGCCATCCCGACCTCGACTTCCCCTTCTGCCTCTGCTGGGCCAATGAAAACTGGTCCAAACGCTGGGACGGCGGCAACCGCGAGGTGCTGATGAAGCAGGAGAGCCGCGCCGAGGACGCACCCGACTTCTTCCGAGACATCCTCCCGTTCCTCCAGGACAAACGCTATATCCGCATCGACGGCAAGCCGCTGCTCGTCATCTACCGCCCCAACCTCTTCACCCGCGACAACTGGCTCGCCTTCGCCCGCACCCTCCGCGAAAAGGCCCGCGAAGCCAACCTCCCCGGCCTCTTCCTCGCCATGGTCGGCGTCGACTACTTCGACGAATCCCCCGCCACCTGGGACTTCGACGCCATGGTCGAGTTCCCCCCCATGCGCATCACCCATCTGCGCCAGTACGTCAAGGACGGCAACCCCATCCACCCCGATTTCAAGGGCTTCGTCTACACCATGCAGGAGGCTATCCAAAGCGGAAAGATCTTCGACCTCGAAGCCGACGTCCCCGTCTTCCGCGGCTGCTTCCCCGCCTGGGACAACACCGCCCGCAAGGCCTACTCCAACGCCTCCGTCTATCTCCAGTCCCCCGAAACCTACCGCCAATGGCTCGCTGGCCTCATCGACTGGGAGAAGGCCCACAATCCGCCCGACAGGCAGTTTGTCTTCATCAACGCCTGGAACGAATGGGCCGAAGGCGCACACCTCGAACCCGACTCCCGCTACGGTTACGCGTTCCTTCAGGCGACTAGGGACGCCTTGACGCAGGGGTGAATCTTTCCTGCCTCCTGTAAAATCGACTTTCCCCCTCTTGTCATGGGAAATCCGCTCGTTTCCATTTGCATCATGTTCCATAATCAGAAGGATTATGTCGAACGAACCTTGGCAGGGGCTTTTTCACAAACCTACTCGCCATTGGAAATTGTCATCTCCGACGATGGCTCAACCGATGGAACCAGCGAACTACTTGAACGGTTGCTTCGACAAAAATATGCGTCCAGAAATGACCTCCAAGTCATTCTGAACCGAAACGAAAAGGCTTTGGGAATGCTGGGAAACCGCGAAAAGGTCTATGGACTCGCGCATGGCGAATTGCTGGTCAATGCCGACGGCGATGACATCTCCTTTCCCCAGCGTGTCGAACTTCTAACGACCGCTTGGCTTGCCCAGCACAAAAAGCCTACCATGGTTACCAGCGAGGCTGTCATCGTAGATGAGTATGACCGTCCCCTGGGGCTCACCTCCTTTCACGGCAAGCCCATCGGTGCAACTCTCGCCATCGCCGCCGCGGTCATCCCCTTTTTCCCGCCAGTTTGCCACGACGCCGCCTATCACGCCCATGACGATCTCGTCTTCCATCTCCGCGCCTCTCTCCTCGGAAACACAATTGCAGTCGACCAGCCACTGATCTACTATCGATATGGTTCCGGCGAATCCTCTGGCGGGAAATACCGCAAGAAAATGGTACGGGGCTTCACGGGCCTAGTCTCCGGATTGAGGCAGATCCTGCTCGATCTCCAGGCCCGTCAAGACATTCTCCCATTGGAAAAAGTGTCTTCCATGACCCAGCGCGCCAAGCGGGAAATCGCATTCTGCGAGGCCATTCTGCCGCTGTGGTCCTCGCCGTCGTTCCTTGCGCGCCTGAAGTCCTGCCGACAGACCAAGTATTATCGACGGAGCACCAAACTGCTCCTTGTCTCATTGCTCCTTCTTTTGCCCCAGGGTCTTGGAGATTTCCTGTTTGGCATGGCCGAAAAACTCCACCGCTTCATCTGCCGCAGACGCGCCAGAAATCTGGACATGGCTCCACTGGATGCCATTCTTGCCAAACTCCAGTAAAAGCAGGCGAATGCCTTGCATTCCACCTTCCGCACTTCAATCATGGATCCTATTTCCTCCCCACACCTTCCATACAACCTGGCACCAGTCTGGAAGGTTGTTCTCGACATCTACCGCGAATTCGCCGCCATCTGTCAACGGCATTCACTGCGTCACTACGCCGCCTTCGGCACCGCGCTCGGGGCAGTCCGCCACAAGGGCTTCATCCCCTGGGATGATGACTTCGATGTCATGATGCCGCGCCCCGACTATGAACGCCTCATTGAAATCGCCCCCAGCGAACTCCCCGCCCATTTGCAGTTCCTGTCCAAGAAAACCACTCCTGGCTACTACCATGTCTTCAACAAAATCAAAAGCAAGGACCGCCAACTGCTCCATGATGTCCAGCAGGCCTCCGGCTTGAAATTGTCGGAAGGACTCTACATCGACATCTTCCCCATCGACGGGGCGCCGTCCTCATGGCTGGGCGAAAAACTGTATTGGCTGAAGCGCTTGTGCCTGCGCTCCATGGGCGTATTCCTGCTGCTCGCCACCCGTCGGCAGTTCCACTGGAAATACCTGCCTCTCTATCCCCTGGGCGCACTCGTCAAACTCTTCCACCCCGCCGTCAAAACCCCGAACGACGTCAACGACGCCATCGAACAATGGACTGCAAGCCATCCGTTCTCGGACGACGGCAAATCGGTCTATTGCCAAACAGACAAGAAATTCTTCTATCCAGTTGGCGCGCTGGGAACGCCGCTTATGATGCCTTTCGACAACCTGAAAGTTCCCATGCCCGCGAAATACGACGCCATGCTGGCCTCCCTCTATGGTGACTACATGACCCCACCGCCCCCCAGCCAGCGCGTCCCCAAGCACCAGCGTCTCAATTGACCCCACCTCAAGCATGTTCTTTCCATGAAAGCACTCATCCTCAATTCCGGTCTCGGACACCGCATGGGCGTCCTCACGAGTGAACACCCCAAGTGCATGACCGAGGTCTCCGCGACCGAGACCATCCTGAGCCGACAGCTGCGACTGCTCGCCGAGGCCGATGTCTCCGAGGTCGTCATGACCACTGGCTACTTCGACAGCGTCCTGGTCAACTACTGCCATTCCCTGCACCTCCCCCTGCATTTCACCTTCGTCAACAACCCCCTCTACCGCGAGACCAACTACATCTACTCCATCTACTGCGCCCGCGAACATCTCCAGGACACCGACCTGCTGCTGATGCACGGCGACCTCGTCTTCGAACCGTCGGTGCTGGACGACATCATGAACTGCCCGCGCAGTTGCATGAAGGTCAGCTCCACCCTGCCGCTCCCCGACAAGGACTTCAAGGCCGTCGTCAAGGACGGCCGCGTCCAGGCCGTCGGCATCGAGTTCTTCGATTCCGCCATGGAGGCGCAGGCCCTCTATAAACTCAACGCCGCCGACTGGAAAGTCTGGCTGGACAAGATCTGCGACTTCTGCGAACACGACAACCGCAAGTGCTATGCGGAAAAGGCATTCAACGAAATCTCCGACCGCTGCCCCGTCTACGCCTTGGACGTCCAGGACCGCCTCTGCTCGGAGATCGACACTCCCGAGGATCTCGCCGTCGTCTCATCGCGCCTCTGGGAAATCGAAAACCGCACCGTCTATCTATGCTTCTCAACGGACATCATCCACAGCGGCCACATCGCCATCATCCGCAAGGCCCGCAAACTCGGGCGCCTCATCGTCGGCGTGCTCTCGGACGAGGCGATTGCCAGTTATCGGCGCCCCCCACTCGTCTCCCTGGAGGACCGCCTCACCCTCTTCCGCAACATCAAGGGCATCGAGTCCGTCATCGTACAGAACACCCTCAGTTACGCGGACACTCTCCGCAAACTTAAGCCTGCGTTCGTCGTCCACGGCGACAACTGGCGCGATGGTGTCCAGCGCCCCGTCCGCGACGAGGTGACCAATGTCCTCGCCGAATACGGCGGACGCCTCGTCGAGTTCCCATACGACCAGCAACACCGCTTCGTCGAACTCGAGCAGCGCCTCGCCAAGGCCATGCTGTAAGCCCGTCACCCAAGGACAAGCCCATGTTGAAAGGAATCTCACCGCTGATTTCCCCGGAACTTCTAAAGACGCTCTGCGAAATGGGGCATGGCGACTGCATCGTGCTGGCTGACGCGCATTTCCCGGCCTACAGCCTGGGACCGAAGGTCATTCCAGCAAGCGGTCTTCAGGCCGACGCGCTGTTGCGCGGCATCATGCCGCTCTTCGAACTCGACCGCTATGTCGACCATCCCATGCTGATGATGGCTCCCGTCCCTGGCGACCATCTGGACGACGCATACGTCGCAACCTGCCAGGAAATCACCGGCTGCGCGCCGGAATTCCTGGAACGCTTCGCCTTCTATGAGTCCGCCCGCAAGGCCTTCGCCATCGTCCAGACCGGCGAAACCCGCCAGTACGCGAACATCATCCTGCAGAAGGGAGTGATCAAGTAAATCCAAACCCATTGCCAGACGAGCATTGTGGATTATATTATGCAGAAAAACATAATGTTTTCCTACATAATCCTTTGTTCGAAGTATGGATTTTCTTGGGCGTGAAGAAGAATTAGCAAGATTGAGGCGGTTATCGCAAGCCCGGAGTGGGGGCTTTGTGGTAGTGTATGGTCGTCGTCGGATCGGCAAGAGTTGCCTGTTGATGCGATGGTGTGAAGAGGCTGGGGGTGTATATGCGGTAGCGGACACCTCTTCGGCCGCCATGCAGCGCCAGATGCTTGCGGAGGCGTTATCGGTTCGTTTCCCGGGCTTCGGGGAAGCCGTATATCCCAGTTGGCACTCATTTTTCCAGGCATTATCGGCCCAGGCGCGGCTTTCGGAGTGGCATGGTCCTGTGATTTTCGACGAGTTTCCGTATCTCGTCGCATCCGACGGCAGCCTCCCTGGCACATTTCAGAAGTGGGTGGATGCCGAATGCAGCGGCAAGGGCCTGCTGATTGTCATTTCGGGTTCCAGCCAGCAGATGATGCAGGGGTTGACCCTGAATTCGTCGTCTCCGCTGTATGGGCGCGCTCAGGAACTGCTCCATTTGCAGCCATTGCCGGCGGGGTTGCTGCGTCCGGCCCTGGGGCTGGAAGATGCGCTGGATGTCATTCGCGCCTATTCGGTCTGGGGAGGCGTCCCCCGCTATTGGCAGGCTGCAGAATCGCATGGTTCCGAACTGGATGCCGCCCTTGACCAACTGGTTTTTCACTCTCTGGGCGTATTCCATGAGGAACCGAACCACTTGCTGCAGATGGAAGTGCCCAGCGCCCTCAGCCTGCGTCCCTACTTGGATGCCATTGGCTTTGGCGCCCATCGGTCCAGTGAAATCGCCTCGCGTCTGCAGCAGCCCGCGACGGATCTGGCCCGTCCGTTGTCGCGTTTGATCGAACTGGGGCTGGTCAAACGGGAAGTCCCGTTTGGGGAATCGGAACGCAGTTCCAGAAAATCGCTGTACCGCATTTCGGATCCCTTCTGCGACTTCTGGTTCCGCGTCATCGCCCCCCGGCGGGCCCTTTTTGAAAATGCGCCCCAAGGCACCCGGCTGATGCTATGGCGGAAATACGCCGAGGCCATCTTCTCCACGCAATGGGAGGAGCTTGCGCGGCAGAATGTGAACCGCGTCGCCTCTTTGGCGGCTGAACTGCCATCGGAGGATTGCTGGCTTCCCGCCCGGCGTTGGTGGCAGGAAAACCGCCCGGAATGGGACATTGTCACGACCAACCTGACTGGCGACACCGCCCTGTTGGGCGAAGTGAAGTGGTCGGACCAGCCATTCCACACTGAAGAAATCCAGCGCCTCGCGCAGATGCTCCTGAACCGCGATGCGCCGCCGGGGCTTCCACGGAAGATCCTCCGGCTCCTCGTTCTCCCCGCCATTGCGCCCGACGCCTCATGTCCGCCGTCAATCCGGCTGGTCACCGGAGATGACATCCTCCAGGCCACGCTGGAAAAATGACCTGGCACCTCCCCCCGTTCCCACATGCCTGACTTTCCGCTGGTCATGACTGCCGCCATCAACCCGAAGGGGATGGGCGGCCTGTCGGTGAACGACGCCGAGGCGCGCGCCGCGCAGTATGCCGCGACGCTGGAATTCTACCTCGCCGAGCCTGCCGTCCGCCGCATCGTCTTCGCCGACAACTCGGGCTACGACCTCGCGCGCTTCCGTGAACTCACCGCGCGGCATCCCGACACCGAGGTCGAGTTCCTCTCGGTCGACGGCAACGACTATCCGCGCCACCTGGGCAAGAGCTACGGCGAACTGCTCATCCTCGACACCATCGCCGCGCGCTCCCGCCTGGTGCACGAGGCGGGCGGCTTCGCCAAGGTCACGGGGCGCTTCCCCATCCTCAATCTCGCACGCCTCCTGCGCGAGGCGGAGCGCCGCCAGCCCTGGGAACTCTTCTGCGACAACAAGGACCACCGCATCTACGACTGGCTCCGCCTCGGCTGGACTGGCCACGCCTGCGACACCCGCTTCTTCCTCGTCACCCTCGACTTCTACAACCGCCACTTCCGCGGACGCGCCGCCGAACTCGACGACTCCCAAAACCGCCTGATCGAGTTCATGTTCTTCGAGACCGCCAGGCAGGCCGCCCGCGAATGCCCTGTCGTCCGCCGTTTCCGCACCGAACCCGAATACGCCGGCAAGGCAGGCCACGTCCAGACCGCCCTGCTCCAGGTCAACGACTACTCTGGCCTGGTCGCCAAGACCAAGCGCCGCCTCCGCCAGCTCGCCCGCTGGATCACCCCATGGTTCTGGTTCTGAAGTCCTGAATCCAGGGGCCTTTTCCGGCCCAAAAATGGGCCGGCACAGAACGCGAGGTCCTGGGTCGTGGGTCCTGGATCCTGGATCCTGAGTCCTGGGTCCTGAGTCCTGGGTCCTGAGTCCTGGGTCGCGGGTCCTGGGTCGTAAGTCCTGGGTCGTGGGTCCTAAGTCCTGAGTCCTGGGTCCTGAGTCCTGGGTCGTGAGTCGTGAGTCCTGGGTCCTGGGTTGTGGCTCCCAAATTTGAAAGCCCCTGGAAACCTTTAGCAATCCCTTCATGCATCAGGATTTGAGCCAATACCGCAATGCCCTCTCGCGCGGCCATCAACTGAAGCGCCTCCTCTGGGGCGTCTGCTGGGCGCTGCTCGCGCGCTGGCTGCCGCGCAGCCTCGGCTGCGCCTGGAAGCGCTTCCTGCTGCGATGCTTCGGCGCGAAACTATCGCCGACCGCAGTGGTCTATTCCAGCACGCGCATCTATGCGCCCTGGAACCTGGAGATGGGCGAGCACAGCTGCCTTGCCGACGAGGTCGACTGCTACAACGTCGACCGCGTCACCATCGGCGCCAACACCACCGTCTCCCAGAAAACCTACCTCTGCACCGCCTCCCACGACATCACCCGCCCCGACCTCCCGCTCGTCACCGCGCCCATCCGCATCGAGGACCAGGCCTGGGTCGCCGCCGACGCCTTCATCGGCATGGGCGTCACCATCGGCCAGGGCGCCGTCGTCGGCGCCCGCGCCGCCGTCTTCAAGGACGTCCCCCCATGGACTGTCGTCGGCGGAAATCCCGCGCGGACGCTGAAGCAGCGGGAAATCCGGCCATGACAGTCTCCGCAGTCATTCTGACGCTCAACGAGGAGCGCAACATTGTCGAATGCATCCGCACCCTGCGCGAGTGGTGCAAGGACATCGTCGTCTACGATTCCTTCAGCACGGACCGCACCGTCGAACTCGCGAAGGCCGAGGGCGCGCGCGTCTTCCAGCGCAAGTTCGACGACTACGCCTCCCAGCGCAACGCCGCCCTCCGCGAAGTTGACTATCCTGGCGAGTGGGTGCTGATGGTCGACGCCGACGAACGCTGGGGCAAGGACCTCGGCGCCGTCATCGAGGGCGCGCTCGCCTCGCCCGCCGCCGCCACCGTCTCCATCTTCCACTTCCAGCGCAAGGACATCTTCCTCGGACGCTGGCTCAAGCACGGCATCGGCGCCGGCACCTGGACTGGACGCCTCCTCAAGCGCGCCGACGTCTCCGTCGAGCGCGACATCAACGAGGAATACCACTGCACTGGAGAAAAGGCCTTCCTCAAGGGGGCGCGCTTCCTCCACTATCCCTTCAACAACGGCGTCGCCTGGTGGTTCCACCGCCACAACCGCTACTCCGACATGGAGGCGAAGCGCCTCCTCGCCGAGCGCGCCGAACCTATCGCCTGGCGGCAACTGTGGGGAAAGGATCCCGTGCTCCGCCGCAAGTCCCTCAAGCAGCTCCTCTACCGCATCCCCCTCCGTCCCATCTGGATGTTCTTCGCCCTCTACATCCTCAAACTCGGCTTCCTGGACGGTGCCGCTGGCTTCCACTACGCCTGCCTCCGCTCCGTCTACGAATACATGATCACCCTCAAACTCCGCGAACTGCGCCGCCGCGCGGCGGGCCAGTCCGTGTAACCGCCTTGCGCATCCTCCTCGTCTATCATTTCTTCCAGCCCGACACCGTCATCAGCGCCCGTCTCTTCACCGAACTGGCCGAGGACCTGTCCGCCGCCGGCCACCAGGTGACCGTGTTCACCTCCAACCGCCAGATCCGCAAGGAAGGCACCCTCCCGCCCGAGGAGGTGTGGCGCGGCATCGAGATCTGCCGCTTCGCGCGCCCGGGCCTCCGCCAGGGCAGCAATCTCGGCCGACTCTTCAACTCCTTCATCCTCCAGTGGAAATGGCGGCGCGCCTTCAGTCGGCGGCGCGCGGACTTCGACGCGGTCATCCTCGGCACCGACCCGCAGTTCTCCTACCTGATGCTGCCGTCCCTGCGGCGAATGGCCCCGCGCGCACGCCTCATCCACTGGGTCTTCGACCTCTATCCCGAAGCCCTTGCCGCGACTGGCTCGCCCCTGATGCGCCTTGCCGCCCGAATCATCACCCCCTTCGCGCGCCGCGCCTACCGCAGCGTCGACGTCATGGCCGACATCGGACAGTGCATGCGCGAACGCCTCCTCCCCTATCGCCATTCCGCGGAAGCCGCGACCCTCCCCCCCTGGGCGCTCGCCGAACCGCCCGCCGCGACCCCCGTCCCCGCCGACACCCGGCGCGAACTCTTCGGGGACGCCCGCCTCGCCTTCCTCTACTCAGGCACCGTCGGCCACGCCCACGACCTGGCCCCCTTCATCGCCTTCGCCCGCGAATGCCGCCGAAGCGGCCTCGACGCCGCCTTCTGCTTCGCGGGCTACGGCAACCAATTCAACGCCCAGACCGCCTGCCTCACCCCCGAGGACACCAACATCCGCCTCGCCCCCTTCGTCCCCGAGGAACAACTCGCCGCCCGCCTCGCCGCCGCCGACTTCCACCTCATCTCCCTGCGCCAGGGCTGGCAGGGCATCGTCGTCCCGTCCAAGTTCTTCGGCGCCCTCGCCATCGGACGCCCCGTCCTCTTCTCAGGGCCGCAATCCAGTTGCATCGCCGCATGGATCCGCCAATATGGCCTCGGCGAGATCCTCGCCCCCGAGACCCCCCGCGTCATGGCCGCGCTTCTCGACAACCCGACGCGCCTCGCCGAACTGCGCCAGCGCGCCTGGGAGACCTACCAGGCGCACTTCTCCCGCGCCGTCGTCACCGCGCGCTTCCTCGAGCTCCTCGCGGCGGCTCCCCCGTAGCATTTCGGCTCCGCCGCCGCCCCCCCCTGACTTCTCCATCCATCCTGCGTCAATAGCCAGAAAACTCTTCGGGTTTTCTGGCTTTTTTTATTCCCGCGTAAACCGCCCCGAAAAAGGCCGCCATCGCGTCTCACCGCGGCGGCGCGTCCAAAGTCCAATGTCCCGTCCCCCCCCGTCCAAAGTCCCGTCCAAAGTCCAAAGTTCAAAGTCCAATGTCCCATCCCCCCCGTCCAATGTGAACTTCCAGAGATTTTTACACTCAAAACTCCGAGGCAACCATCCTATCCCCTGATGCAGCAGAGTATCTCCTCGTAGGTGTGGTCGCTCTTCCTGACGGCCTCCATCAGCTCCCTGCGCCGTAGTTCCTCGCGTCTCTCCATCAGCGCCTCCAGAGTCTTCACCGTCTTCTCGTACCTTGCCTTCGCCCTGACGACCTTATCCTGCGCGGCCGTGATCTTGGTGTCCAGCGTGACGGAACGCCTTGTTCTCTCCGCCTTTGCCATCTCTGCCATCTTCTTTGCACTACAGTTTGCGAAGTCTTTCACCCAGTTCAGCCGCCTGCGCCTTGACGAACTCCTCGCCGAGGCCGAAGGCCCTGAGTATTTCCTTCTGGGTCGCGGTCACCGCGTGGTCCAGGCGGTATACGCCGTCGCCGCCCTTGATCATCTCGATCTTCTCCAGCTCCCGCATTGCGGCGGGCACGGTCATGTAGTTCGCCTTGCGCTCGTTCTTCAGGACCGCCGACTTCAGGACGGTGTAGATCTTGTTGCGGATGATCAGCGCCACGAACTCGATGAATATCTTCGCCGACGTAGACTCATCCGAACAGACACGCATGGAGCGGTTTCCAAGATAGGACTTGTCGCCCCGGAAGAGCTTCTCGGAGTCGTCCCTGCTCTTGTACAGCGTCAACGCCTCGCGGGCGGTCATCGCCTCCGACGTCACGATGCAGAAGTAGCCACAGAGCCGGAGCTCCTGCTCGACGACCGCACTCCTCTCCGTGGCGACAAGCAGCCTCTTTTGTCCAAAACGAGGTCATAGTAATGCCGCAGCGTGTCGCTGACGGCGATCTCGCGCCCCTCGTTCCTCGTCAGGTATTTCGCCATCCGCTCCATCCTGAGTTCCACCTGCTCACGCTCGGCGTGCTCACGTCCGGTGCCGTGGTAGATGTGGAAGAACCTTTCGCGGGTGTCCTCGGCGTACAGTTTCGCCTTGATGGTGATTCCATACGCCTTTGTTCCCCAAGAGGGGCGGTAACAGCCCCTCATAATGCAGACACGCCAGAAGCCTGTGGGTTGGGCGCGATTGACGAAGCGGACGTAGCCACGGCGTCCCGCCGTGGCAGGCGGGTGGGCCACACAGGGTTTGCAATGGGGCGGCGAAATCGTTCGCTGCGCCGCTCGCCGGGGGAACCACGGCGGGACGCCGGGGCTACCATTTTCGGGGCTTTGACTGGGCAATCGCCTAACCTCTTGGGGAACAGCGCCTTGCGAAATCTTTCATCGTGACCACTGGAAATCAGTCCTCCGTTTGGACGAAAAAAACTTTCAGGCCACTCCAGGAATGCCCGAAGGACAGTCATTTGAGTCCCGAATGTTTTTTTGCACCAAACAGGCAGTTATCGACCCTCTTTGGGAACATAGGTAGCCTACGGCTTCTGCGAACGGCTTCAGAGCCTCTCCATGTCGCCTGCAACTCAGCCATCTATGGGGTTTCCCCCAGTTCCTTCAGAAGACGATCCACCTCGGCCTTGAGTGCGGCGTCGAGCTGAGGGTTGGCTTGCAGACGTTTTGCCCATGTCAACGCCTTGCCACGGTCATGCCCGACGCCAGCCCCTTCCATATAGCAGACCGCCAGGGCGTATTGCGCAATGGGAGCGCCTTGTTCCGCCGCCTTAAGCAGCCATTTTTCCATCTCCACCGGATTCTTTGCCACCCCATTTCCATCCCGGTAGCAGAGAGCCAGGTTCACCTGGGCACCGGCAAATCCCCGCTCGGCCGCCTTCTGGAACCACTGCACGGCCTCCGCCACATGGCGGTCGCCATCCTGCACCTCCAGCAGCCATTCGCCAAGCAGGTTTTGCGCCCAAAGCTCATCCTTCTCCGCCACCTTTCGAATCCATTGCACCGCAACTGCCGTGTCCTTCGCGACTCCATCCCCATCGTGATAACAGAACGCCAAATTGGCCTGCGCCTCGATTACCTCCTGCTCGGCGGCCTTGCGCAGCCATTCCACGCCCTCGCGCTGGTTCTGCGCGCAGCCGATGCCCTCCATCAAGCAACGTCCCAGCATGCCCTGCGCCTGCGGCTCCCCCTGTTCGGCGGCCTTGCGCAGCCACGTCACGCCCTCGGCGGCATTCTGCCGGACACCCATGCCAGCCAGCAGGCACATTCCCAGCGTAGCCTGTCCCTGGGGATCATTCTGCTCGGCGGCTTTCCGAAACCATTCCACCGCCAGTGCATTATCCTTGGTAGTGTTTCCCCAACCTTCTTGATGGAAACGCCCCATCCAGAACTGCGCCTGCGCATATCCCTGCACTGCCGCCTTGCGAATCCAGGATACCGCCAGAGCCTCGTCATGCGGCATGCCATTCCCCGCCAGATAGCATAGCCCCAACGTGCATTGCGCCTCAGCGCTCCCCGCCTCCGCAGCCTTACGATACCATTGCACCCCAACTGTCGCGTCCTTTTCACCCCCGATTCCCTCCACATAACAGGTGCCCAGCGAAATCTGCGACGGCAGATGCCCCCGCTCCGCAGCCTTGCGAAACAACTTCACGGCCTCGGCGCCATTCAGCGCACATCCCATCCCAACCGCATAGCATCTTCCCAGACAGAACAGCCCGTCGAGATCATTTTGGTCGGCCGCCTTGCGAATCCAATGCAACGCCTGCGCCTCGTCCTGCGCAACCCCGCGCCCCAGCGCATAGCAGGACCCCAGCGTGACCTGCGCGGGAGCATAGCCCTGCTCCGCCGACTGCTGGAACCATTTCACAGCGGTGGCTTCATCCCGCGCGACACCCCATCCCTCCGCATAGCACCGCCCAAGATGATACTGTCCGGCGGCATTGCCCTGCTCGGTCGCCTTCCGGAACCACTCCAGCGCGGCTTTGTAGTCCTGCCTCAAATCCTTTCCCGAGACATAACGCAAGCCCAGTTCGTTCTGCGCCAACGCATTCCCCGCCTCCGCGTCCTGGCGCAACGCATTGAGGTCCAAACGCGAATAGTCATCCGCATTCCGTTGCACGACGACTTGCGCTGTGTTCGCCGATTCTCCCGCCGATTCACTCTCCGAAACTGTTTTCTTAGAAGCTAAAACGTAAATATTGACTGCCGTCGCCAACAGACCGATTACATATAGCCAGACACAAACTCGCGTGATGGCGACTGCGATTTTGTCCAACATCGACAAGGGGCACCGTCCTTCCGGCAAATCCGCCAATGTGGGGTTCTTGCCTGCCTTGATACATTTCCAAAGATAGGAAATCTGCTGATGTGTCAGTCCATTAGACGCAAAAAGCATCTTTCGATTCGCAGCCCGCCAGATCGTCAAAAAGACTAGTCCCCACAGAAAAGATATGATTCCCGGAAACAGTTGCCCCTGTGTCACATGTTGCAGCATTCCGCAAAACATTCCAATCGTTCCCAGAATCGCGTTTATCCTGACGGGTATACGCGTCGTCTCAAGACGAAGTTCGTGAAGAACCCGTCCGTAAGCAAGAAGAAGAATGACGATGAGCAAGATAAAACAACCAAAGCCCCATCCTATCCCCTTAGGGGTGCCAAAAAGTCCAATAACACCTATTAAACCACCGCATTGTGAATTTGCATAAATCGCTCTGAACCTTCTTGAATATATCATTGGACTGGTCTACGGAACTCGAGAATTGCCGGGGTAGTCGTAGAGAGCAGAGATACGCAACTCCACCGTGCCTGGTCTGATCCATTAATCGATTAAGGGCAGACTCAACTTTGTCTTTCTTTTTACTTTTGCTTTCGCTCATGTTTTTCTCCTTTTGTCTGAAAAGTACATCATTATATGTGAAGTCCAGATTAAACATTTCCATCAAAGCAAAATATAGGAGAAATAAGTATGGAAAACGAAAATGACAATGAAAACACTACGGAAAACAAAAACGATAATACAAAAACTATGGATAACGAAGAAATGGAAATTAAGCCACCGAAAATGAATAATGGCGGAGATGTAATAGTTTTGCTGCCAGTGCGCATTCCCCTGGGAGATTTTGACTTGCTTCAGCTGCCAATCATCAGTCCGTCGGGTCTCATCTTGCCGAGGATGCCAAGACCGATGCCAGTCCAGCAGCGACATCAAGAACCGCAACCAGGGCAATCCAGGCAGAGCGCGGAGTTGATCACGCAAAAGCAGATGGGGTTTATTCAAAAAATCGTAGCCAAGGACCCCGCC
>JAEEXV010000245.1 GCA_016287975.1 Lentisphaeria bacterium
CAGCCGATTCCGGCGCCCTGGCTGCGCGGGCCGCGATCGGCCCCCTGCGTGTGCCGGCGGGCTTGCCCGCCGGTTGGTCCGCTCCCCCATGCCCGCGCCGGCCGCAAACAGGGCCCCGAAATGGTTGCCACGGCGGCCCCGCCGGAATCTCGTACAGCGGAGACGCTCACGGAGGCGGAGAAGACCCGTAGGATCGTGGAGAAGGCAGAGGTGACGGCGCCGGGGAAGTCCGCGGAGACGGTGGAAAAAGACGTCGCGAGCCGGAAACTCGAGGAAATCGAGCCGGGAACTCGTGCGGCGGACAAGGTGGTCTTGACGGACGGGGACGGCAACCTGGTGCGGAATGCGGACCTGTCCGACGAGACGGCGGCCGAACTGCAGCGGTCCATCGACCTGTCGCAGGAGGCGAAGGCGGCGAGGCCGCATGTCGACCAGCGCGAGACAATCGCGGCGGCGATGCGGTTCCTGGAGAACGTGAAGGGGGTGGCGCTGCGGATCGCGACGGGCGCGGATGAGATGCCGGCTGCGGTGCGGAGGACGGCGGAGGCGGTCGCGCGCGGGATCGAGTCCGTGCGGGCGTGGGTGGACACGCGGTCGCGCGAGGTCTGGGTGCGGGCGGACAAGGTGGGGGCGTCGGAGATCCCGGCGCTCCTGTCGCACGAGGTCGTCGGGCACCTGGGGCTGCGCGCGCTCTTCGGGGAGGCGTACGACAACTTCCTCGACCGTGTGTTCGCGTCCCATGCGGGCGACGCGGAGATGGCGCGGGTCATGGACGACTACAAGTACGACCGCAATACGGAGAGCGGGCGGCGGGCGCTGGCGGAGGAGTTCCTGGCCAAGTGGTCGGAGGCGCGCGGGACCGCGAGGCCCGCGTGGTACAAGTCGATGGTCGCGCGGATCCGCACGTGGCTCGGGAAGATCTTCCCGTCGCTCCGCGTGACGGACGCCGAGATCGAGAACGCGCTGGCCAGGTCCGCGGAGGCGACGAGAAACGGCGGACTTGAAAAGTCAGGATCCGCCACGCAGGCGTCTGACTCCAAAAGTCAGGACGCCGTGCGGTTCGAGGTGGAGGAGGTGAATAAAATCTTCAATGATGAACTGGCTCAATATAACACACTGAAAGAAGGGCATGTGTTCCAGTTGGGAATGCCTTCGCAGATTCTTCTTGATTATGGTTTGCCGAATCTACCTATTGAGTTAAGCCGCCGTCAAATAGAAGTCAAGTCGAAACTGTCACGGCATCTATTTCCTGTGGCGTCGTTGCAAAATATGGTAAATGCTTTACAGAATCCCATTGCTATATTCGAGTATTCCGATCCTTCCATCCTAAACGTTATCATTGATCTGACGGAAAGAGGAAAGCACTTTTTGGTCGGCATTCATATGAAGTCCGGTTATCGGGGAACCGAAGTCAATAATATTCGCGGTCTCTTTCCGCGGGATGCCGTAGATTGGCTTCGGTGGATTCAGAAAGGCAAGGCGCTGTATCTGGACAAAAACAAGGTTCAGAACATTGTCGCCCAAGTAGGAATGAATTTCCCGCAGGTGAACGATTTTGATCTGAACCTCGTAAATAAGATAATTGCTGAATTCGATAATGCAAGTCATAAAAAAACAAATGCGGAAGATAATCTCCGCCTTTCGGTGGAGAGTTCGGAGGCGCGCGCGGCGCGGGAATACGCGGAGGTGGAGGCGAGGTTCAAGGGGACGGACAAGTGGATGAAGGCGCCGAACGGCGTGGAGACGCGGCTCTCCGAGCGGCAGTGGGTGCAGGTGCGCACGCCGTCCTTCAAGGAGTGGTTCGGCGACTGGGAGGCGGATCCGGCGAACGCCTCGGGGGTGCTGGACGCGAACGGCGAGCCGCGGGTGCTGTACCACGGCAGTTCGAAGTGGTTCACGGCATTCAACGAGGGCGGCCAGCATCAAAGCGGTGCCCCGGATGGCAGCATCTTCATGAGCGACAACAGGGAAATCGCCAATTCCTTTGTCGCGGGCAATTGGTATGGCCTGTCCGATGGGATGCAAAGCAGGCAGAGTCCAGATGTCGTGCTGGATCCGAATTCCCCTCTGCACAGACGCTATCGCTGGGGGGTGGATCGGGAAGGCGGCATTTATCCGCTATTTGCGAACATGAGAAATCCCCTTGTCGTTGATTTCAATGGGGAAACTTGGCAAAACGGTCCCGGAGGAAAGGACATCAACCAAATCGTCCGAGACGCTCAAGGGCAAGGCAAAGATGGCGTGATCGCAAAAGACATCAGGGATGTGGGGGCCGTTGACGCCAATGTCGAAGTCCCCGCCTCCACTGTCTTTGTCACCTTCAAGCCGAACCAGGTGAAGTCGGCGACGGAGAACATCGGCACCTTCGACGGGGCGGAGGCCGGCCTGCGCTTCTCGCTGTCGACGTATTCGGAGCTGGACCAGCGCGGGATGGTGGCGGCGCTGCGGATGTACTGCACGTCGCGGTTCCACCCCGACCGCGGGGCGGACTACTTCGCGCTGCTGCGTCGGCTGGGGTTCGAGCCGTACTGCGAGGCGGACGCGCTGGAGTTCGCGGAGCAGGCGTGCGCGCTGAACCGCCAGGAGCGGCAGGAGCGGCTGGCGCGGGCGCGGGAGGATTGGCTGTCGCAGAAATACCAGATCCTGCAGGAGGTGCTGGAGTACACGGGGAAGACGCTTCCGACGCTG
Source organism: Lentisphaeria bacterium (assembly GCA_016287975.1). The sequence goes on from JAEEXV010000245.1 coordinate 2,689, forward strand.
AAGCTGAAGCCGTCGCACGAGTACCTGGGCGAGGAGTTCAACTCGTCGTTCGTGGACAGGGCGTTCGACGAGTACGCGCGCAGCCGTGACAAGGGGCGGAAGCTGCGTGCGAAGGTGCTGAACGCGGAGGGGGCGGCGACGGACGAGGTGGCGCAGGCCATCGCGGAGCGCCGCGGCGTGGGGGACGCGCGGGCGGTGGAGGAGGAGATCGTGGAGTTCTTCCGGAACCGGCACCTGAAAGACCTTTACAAGGAATACGCGGACGCGCGCGCGGAGGAGAAGGTCCTGTCGCGGGAGCAGGCGGCGCGGGCGAAGGAGGAGGCGGAGGCCTCGGCGCGCTACCAGGCGGCGGAGGAGGCGGAGGCGATCCTCGCGGAGAAGCGCGAGATCACGCCGGAGTACGCGCGTGAGAACCCGCTGGTGTGGGAGCAGGTCTGGAGGCAGGTCGTCGGGGAGGGCGAGGCGCCCGCGAACCCCGGCGAGGCGGAGCTGGCGGTGGTGAACTCGGCGATCAGGTCGGAGGGCTTCAACCCGGCCGACCTGGTGTCGCGGCTGCAGGCGCAGCGGGAGCGGATGCGGGACGACTACCTGAAGCGGCTCTCGACGATCCGGGAGGCGCTGCGGGCGGACAGGGCGGACGCGCTGGCGCTGCAGCGGGCGGCGCTGGACTTCGCGCGGGAGCACCTGGAGGAGGGGGCGCGGGAGGAGTTCGCGCGGTCGATCGTGAACCTGGCGCAGTACTCGAACAGCCCGTCGGCGGTGCACCCCGAGGGGCGGCGGGTCTTCGAGTTCAACCGCATCGTGGCGCGGATGCTGGAGGCGTCGGCGGAGGGGCGGCGGTCGTGGCAACCATTTTCGGGGCATTTGCCAGGCAATTGCCGATCTCTTGTGAAACAGCGCGTATGTTCAAAGTCGTAGCCACGGCGTCTCGCCGTGGCGGTCCGCCGAGCGTACGGTGCCCAGTTCGAGCCGCCACAACACGTAGCCAAGGCTTCGGAATCGACAGCCGGTCATTCACCGGGCCGCCGTGGCGATCCGCCGAGCGTACGGTGCCCAGTTCGCGCCGCCACAACACGCAGCCAAGGCTTCGGAATCGACAACCGGTCATTCACTGGGCCGCCGTGGCAACCATTTTCGGGGCGTTCGCCAGGCAATTGCCGATCTCTTGTGAAACAGCGCGTATGTTCAAAGTTGTCGCCACGGCGAGACGCCGTGGCAACCATTTTTGGGGCGCTCGCTCTATGGCCCACCTGAAGTCCTCGTCGCGGGGCAACAAAAAAGCCCCAAACCGTTTGGCTTGAGGCTTTAGAAATTGGTGCCTTCGCGGAGATTCGAACTCCGGACCAATTGATTAAGAGTCAACTGCTCTACCAGCTGAGCTACGAAGGCATCTCTTGTTGGACGCGGCGCTTAAGATAATCCGTGAAAATCGGATTGCAAGCGGGGATTTGAAAAAAAGTCGAAAAAAGTGCGTTGGAGCGGGGAAAGCCCGCTATAGTAGGGCATCAGCAAGAAAGGAGGGGAAGAAAGGAGCGCGAAAGCCATGACACCATCCCAGATCAGCGCGGGGGAACTCGCGGAGTTTGAAGCCAAATACCAGGTTCGTCATTCCATCGGCGATTTGACGCCCACGGCATGCGAGTTGTTCGGGGTTCGCGCGCCGCAGGAGTGCGGCGCGGTCGCGGTGCCCGAGGTGGTGGACCAGGCGGGGCATCTGATGGGTGGCGAGGGGAAATGCGAGCGGGCGCTGCTCTTCTGCCCTGACGCCTGGGGATGGACGCAGGGCGAGCATTACCCTGAACTGCGGGCGCGGGTGAAGGCGCTGGCGGGCTTCGAGGTGGAATGCGCGTCGGTGATGCCCAGCGTGACGCCAGTCTGCTACGGGACGATCTTCAGCGGGGCGTCGCCGAAGGTGCATGGCATCCAGAAGTACGAGAAGCCAGTGCTGCAGGTGGAGACGCTCTTCGACGTGCTGGCGGAGGCGGGCAAGGAGGTCGCCATCCTCTCCGTCAACCACTGCTCGATCGACTGCATATTCCGTCGGCGCAAGATCGACTACTACTCGTTTCGAACGGACGAGCAGGTCTTCCAGGAGACGCGCCGGCTGATCGCCGAGGGGAAATACGAGGTGCTCGTCTCGTATATGACGGGCTACGACCATGTGGCTCACCACACGGGGCCGTGGTCGGAGGCGTCGGTGGCGGAATTGGCCCTGGCGGTGGAGCGCTTCGAGCAGTATGTCGCGGACACGGAGGAGCACTGGGGCGCGCGCAACCGCCTGGTCGCATTCCTGCCCGACCACGGGCAGCACTGCGTGGACGCCGAGACCGGGGCGCACGGGCAGGACATCCCCGAGGACATGCGGGTCAACCACTACTACCGCGTGCGCGGACGGTGAGGCGCGGGGCAAACGATGGCGGGCGCATTATATTAACGTCGTTGCCGGGGTGCTGGGCGCGGGTCGCGCCCGGCTGAGATGAGACCCGTGAACCTGAACTGAGTAATTTCAGCGTAGGGAGCCTGACGAATTATGTCGAAGTTGCATGATTTGCGCCTCCTGACTGAGCAAGGAGGTGCAAGATGAGCGAAAAGGGAACGCAGTTGGAACTGGCGCGCGCGGGGGTGGTGACGGAGGCGATGCGCGCGGTAGCGGCGTCGGAGCGTCGGGATGCGGAGTTCATCCGCGCGGGGGTGGCGGCGGGGCGCATCGTGATACCCGCGAACACGGGGCACACGTCGCTCCAGCCGATGGGCATTGGTCGGGAACTCAGGACCAAGATCAACGCGAACATCGGGACTTCGCCGACCTCCAGCTGCATTGAACTGGAACTCAAGAAACTCGACGCGGCGGTGAAATACGGCGCGGACACGGTGATGGACCTCTCCACCGGCGAGCGCCTGGAGGAGACGCGCCGTTCGATCATCGCGCATTCGCAGGTGCCGATCGGGACGGTCCCCATCTACGAATTGGTGTGGCGCAGCGGCCTCGACGACGACGCGGACATCGACTTCTCCCGCGAGGCGGTGCTCTCGGTGATCCGCGACCAGGCGGAGCAGGGCGTCGACTACATGACCATGCACTGCGGCATCCGCCCGTCGATGCTGCCTGCGGCGCGGGCGCGGAAACTGCGCATCGTGTCGCGCGGCGGCTCGCTGCTCGCGCGCTACATGGCGAAGACAGGCCACGACAATCCGTACTACGAATTCTACGACGAGATCCTGGAGATCTGCCGTCGATACGACGTGACGATTTCGCTGGGGGACGGGCTGCGTCCAGGGTGTCTGTCGGATGCGTCGGACGCGGCGCAGTTCGCGGAGCTGGCGCAGCTGGGGGAACTGGCGGCGCGGGCGCAGGCGGCGGGCGTGCAGGTGATGATCGAGGGGCCTGGGCACATTCCGCTGGACCAGGTGGAGATGAACATGAAACTGGAGCGGCAGCTGTGCCACGACGCGCCCTTCTATGTGCTGGGGCCCGTGACGATGGACTGCGCGCCAGGCTACGACCACATCACCAGCGCGATTGGCGCGGCGGTGGGGGCGTGGCATGGCGCGGCGATGCTGTGCTACGTCACGCCGAAGGAGCACATCGGGCTGCCGAACGCCGAGGATGTGCACCAGGGTGTCATCGCCTACAAGATCGCGGCGCACGTGGCGGACATCGCGAAGCACATTCCAGGGGCGACGGAGCGGGACGACGCGATTTCGGACGCGCGCGCGGCCTTCGACTGGGGGCGGCAGTTCGAGCTGGCGCTGGATCCTGAGAAGGCGAAGGCGATGCGCGAGGAGGCGATCCGCGAGCGCAACGGCGGCAAGGGCGTGCACGACCACGAGCATTTCTGCTCGATGTGCGGCGCCAAGTTCTGCTCGCTGCGCGTAAGCCAGGAGATCTAAGGCCATGCTGAAGAAGGTGCTGACCATTGCGGGATCGGATTCGAGCGGCGGCGCGGGCATCCAGGCCGACCTCAAGACCATCGCGGCCTTCGGGCACTACGGGATGAGCGCCATCACGGCGCTGACCGCGCAGAACACGCTGGGCGTGCAGGGCGTGCTGCCCACGCCGCCCGAGTTCGTCGCCGCGCAGCTGGAGAGCATCTTTGCGGACATCACGCCCGACGCGATCAAGGTCGGGATGCTGGGGAACGCGGACATCGTTCGGGCGGTGGCGGCGGCGCTGCGGGGCCATCCCGGCATCCCGCTGGTGGTGGATCCTGTGATGATTTCGACGAGCGGCCATGCGCTGCTGGAGGCGGATGCGGTGGCGGCGCTGCGCGAGGAACTGATGCCGCTGGCGACCATCGTCACGCCGAACATGCCCGAGGCGGCGGCGCTGACGGGGCGTCCCGTGGCGACGGCGGAGGAGATCCGCCAGGCGGCGGAGGCGGTGGCGGCGCGGCTGCCTGGGGTGGCGGTGCTGGTCAAGGGGGGGCACCGTGCCGACAATTCCGCCGACGACCTGCTGCGCACCGCCGACGGGGAGATGGTGCAGTTCCGCGGGGAGCGCGTGGATACGCGCAACACCCATGGCACGGGCTGCACGCTTTCCGCCGCGATCGCGTGCGGGCTGGCCGAGGGCTGGGAACTCGCCTGGGCCGTGCAAAGCGCCAAGGAGTATCTGTCTGGCGCGCTGCGTCACGATCCGCATCTGGGGCACGGCAACGGCCCGCTTGACCATCAGTGGAAGATGCACGGATAGGGCGCGCGGGGCGGTCTGCGGCCGAATACGGCGCAGTTTTCCCTGGACGACATCGGTTTCGGTCTGGTTTTGCGCGCCAAGTGGATCCGCCCGCTTGGTGAACAGCGCATTGTCCAATTATAGTACGCGTACATACGGAGGGGGTGATTGTCTGGACTGGAGGAGACGGGAATGATGCGTCGGGTATGGATGGCGTTGGCGGGGCTGGCATTGTGGCTGGGAGTGGCACGGGCGGCGGAGGGGCTGCCGATGTTTGCGGGTGTGCCTGACGGGGAGTCGATGGCGTCGGCGCCGCCTGAATCGACGGTGGCGCTGCTGTATATGAACCGTGTCGGGCTGGATGCGTGCTGTTCGGGACTGGAGCAGGCATTGCAGGAGGCGGTGCGCCAGAAACTCCTGGAGCAGGAGGAGGTGACGGCGATGCTGCGGCGGGCGGAGAAGGGGCTGGTGGACTTCCGCAGGGAATTGCAGGCCCTGGGCTTCGAGCAGTTGCTCGTGGCGCTCGGGACGACGGATTGCAGGGAGGTGGAGGTAGTGGCGGCGCTTCGCTTCGGGAAGTCGGTTTCGGACGCGCAGTTGCAGCGGAGTCTTTTGGCGGTGGCGCCTGAGTTGAACGGTGTGCTGGAGATCCAGGCGCAGGGGGTGTATGTCAAGGGGGAACTGGTGCTGCCGCTGCATTGGCTGGAGGAACGACGGGTGCTGGTGATGGGCGCGGATGACAGCGTGCCGAAGGCGCTGGCGCGGATGTCGGCGAAACGCCCGACTGCTTTCCCGAACGAGGCACTGCGCCTGCTGGGGCGGGAGGGCTTCCAGCTGCTGTTCGTGAACCAGCCGTGTCTCAGGGAATTCGCGGCGGGGCAGCCGCAGTTGTCACGGGAGGCGCTGGGGTTCCATCTGCCGCTGGCGGCGGCGGTGTCGTCGGATGCCGTGAGGACTCGGCTGCAAATGGAGTTCGGCGCGGAAGCGGATGCCCGTAAAGTGTCGGAGATCTGCGGGAATCTGATTCAGATGGCGGTTGCGCTGGTCGAGAAACTGAAGACGGCGCCGTTGCTGGAGAAGGCGGAAATGGCGTCGTACAAGGCGATGATTCTGCAGACGCTCCAGGGGGTGCAGAGCATTTCCAGCCATGCCGAAGGCACCCGCGCGGTGGTGGAGATGGGGGAGGGCGGGAGCGTCGTGTTCGCGGTGGTTCCCATCGGGGCGGCCGTCTTGCTGCCTGCGTCGAGCGCGGCCCGCGAGAGGGCGCGGTGCATTTCCTGCGTGAACAATGTGAAGCAGATGCTGCTGGGATGCATGTTGTATGCCGAAGACAGTGAAGGGCGGCTCCCGCCGTCGGCGAAGTGGACGGAGGTGTTGAAGGAGTATGGGGGCAAGCAGGAACTGGAGTGTCCTGGAGGGGGGCGGTATGGGTATTACGGCGGGGGCTGGAAGACGCGGGAGATTCCGAAACCTGATGCGACGGTCATTCTGGTGGATGAGAAGCCGCATGGCCAGTCGTTTGTGGTTGGATTCGCGGACGGGCATGTTTTGACGATACCGATGGCGGGGTCATTGGAGGAATCGGTGAAGAAAGCGGGATATGTGCTGTTGCAGCCGAAGGATGTCAAATAAGGAGGGCCAGGAGATGAAGGGAATGCGGATGATGTCGGTGCTGGCGGCGGTATGGCTGGCGGTCGCGGCGGTGGCGCCCGGGGCGACTTTGGCGGAGCGCTGGCGTGCGCCTGGGAACGCGGCGTTTCGGGCGGCGCATTTGCCTGGTGCGCGGCTGCTGGTGCTGGTGAGCGCGGAGGGGGCGCTGGAGATGGCGCGGCTGCTGCCAGCGGCGGACCGTCTGGAGTTGTCGCAGGAGCAGCGTCGGATGATGCAGTGGTTCGCGTCGGCGGCGAAATTCGCAGTGGCGCATCGTTTTGAGATGGCGATGCTGACGGCGGGCTGGAAGGATGGCAAGGCGGACAAAATCAAGCGCATCGCCATCGCGCTGAAGTTCCAGGAGCCTGTCACGGAGACGCAGTTGCGCGGATTGCTCCAGGAGGCGGGCCAGCAGGTGCGGAAACAGGACGGGGTCTTTCGGATGGACGGGGCCGAGGGCGGGGAGGCGCTGGCGCTTCTGGAAGGGGGGCGCGTGCTGGTCTATGCCGAGACGCTGGCGCTGTTGCGGGAACTGGAGGGGAATATGCGCGCGCGGCGCGATTTCCCAGGAGCGCAGACGGCGAATCTGCCGCCGCAGGAATGCCTGCTCTACGCGGATCTGGACGACGCCTGGGGGCTGCTGGAGGACGACAGTCTTCGCGATGGCATGAAGGAATTGGGGATCGGGTTGCCGTCGGCGGTGGCGCTGGGGCTGGATGCCAGGGGCGCGGTGTGTCGACTGGTGTGCAAGTCGGCGGAGGATGCGGCCATCTACCTGGGCGCCCTGCAGGTGGCGGAGATTGTCGGGCGGCAGATCCTGGTGGCGGAGCGGTCGGAGAATCTCAATACGGCGGGGGAATATAGTGCGCTTCTGGCGGGGATGGATCGGCTGCGGCTGTCGCGCGAGGGCTCCATCGTGGAAATCCGCTATGACGGGGATCTGCTGCGGGATTGCCTGCCAGTCATGAAGCCGCTGCTGGAGAAGAGGGGGCAGAAGGAGGCGATCTCCGACATGAAGCAGCTGACGCTTTGCCTCTTCTTGTTTGCCGATGACCATGACGACCGTCTCCCGTCGGCGGAGACCTGGAAGAAGGATCTGCGGCCGTATCTCCCGCCGAAACTTCTTCTGGACGGCGACCGCTACCGCTACTACGGCAACGGGCGGAAATTCTCCGATGATCCCAAGCCCACCGAGACAGTGCTGGTGGTCGACACGGTGCCGAAGGACGGCAAGTTCATTGTCGGCTTCGGCGACGGGCATGTCGAGGCGCTGGAGGGCGCCACCATCGAGGCGGCGCTCCAAAAACGCGGGGCGACCGTGTCGCCGCAGGCCCGATAGGCGGGGCCGCTGGTGCAGGATGGCCCTGGAAGCGACAGGAAATTCGGGAGCCATGTTCCCCATATAGGTCGACATTTTCATGCCCGAAGGTGTTGCCACGGCGGCCTCGCCGTGGCGGTCCGCCGAGCCTGCGGTGCCCAATCAGGGGGGCGCCACAGGGCGCAGCCAAGACTTCGGAATCGACAGCAGGCCATTCACCGCGCCGCCACGGCGAGGCCGCCGTGGCAACCATTTTCGGGGCATCCCTAGGCAATTGTCTACCCTCATGGGGGACGGCGCGAAGCCGGAAAAGCCAGGCAAGGCTGGGGATTTGCCTGGGGGGCTATCTTCTGGGCAGTCGCGGGCCTTGTCGATATTTAGGGGGAGGTGCCTCGCGTCGTTGGCGTGGGAAGAGCAGGGCGTGCTGTTCCATGCGTTCGCGGTCGGTGCGGGCGACGTGGATGGGGGTGCCGTCGGGGGCGCGTCCTGAGAAATACATGGCGGTGGCCATGGTGCCAGGGGTGGGGATGAAGCACTGGGATTGCTCCAGGCTCCAGCCCCGGGCGGCGAACCAACTGGCGAGTTCGCGCATGTCGGCGGCGGTGCAGCCGGGGAATGCGCTCATCACGTAGGGCACGATATACTGCTCCTTGCCGTGGCGTCGGCAGATTTCCCCGAAGAGCTGGCAGAAGCGCTCGAAGAGGCGGAAGTCCGATTTGCGCATCAGTTCCAGCACGCGCCGGGCGCGGTGCTCCGGCGCCAGTTTCAGGTGTCCGCCGACGAACTCCCCGACCAGACCGTCGATGAAGCGCGGCTCCAGCAGGGCGAGGTCGTGGCGGATGCCGGAGGCGATGTCGACGTGCCGGACGCCCGGCAGCGCGCGCACCTGCCGCAGCAGCTCCAGGTATTTCATCTGCGCGGGGACGAGGTTCGGACACAGCTGCGGCTCCAGGCACGAGTAGCGGCGGCAGTGCGCGCCGCCGATGCGGCAGGTCGTCCCCCACAGATTTGCGGTCGGGCCGCCGATGTCGGAGATGGTCCCTTTCCAGCCGGGCAGGGTTGTCAGCAGGCGCGCCTCCCGCAGGATCGAGGCGGCGCTGCGGCTCACGAGGCGGCGTCCTTGGTGGAGCGCCAGCGAGCAAAACGAACAGCCGCCCGCGCAACCGCGCATGGCGGTGATGCTCCATTGGATCATCGGCTGTGCCGGAATCGGCTGGCGGTAGCCGGGGTGCGCCTGGCGCGTGAAGGGCAGCTCGTAGAGCGCGTCGAGTTCCGCCGTGGTCAGTGGCGCGGAGGGCGGCTCGATGACCACGAAGCGGCTGCCGTGGCGCTGCGCGAGGCGGATGCCGCCGTCCTGCACCGCCCATTCCGCCTCGCGGGTCGCCTCGATCAGGCGTGCGGGATCCGCCTGGATCTCCTCATACGAGGGCAGTTCACGGCAATCGGGCGGAAGAGCCGCCTCGACGCGGCAACTGCCCAGGAGGCCGTCCCAGTCGCGGCGTCCGTCGGCGAGACGATGGGCGACTGCGCAGAGCGCCTTCTCGCCCATTCCGTAGAGCAGGAGGTCCGCCTTGCTGTCGAGGAGAATCGAGCGGCGCAGGGAGTCGCTCCAGAAGTCGTAGTGCGCCATGCGGCGCAGCGAGGCCTCGATGCCGCCGATCACGACGGGCAGGCCGGGGAACGCCGCGCGCGCCAAGTTGCTGTACACAAGTATCGCCCGATTGGGGCGCGCACCGCACTTTCCGCCTGGCGTGTAGGCGTCGTCGTGGCGCAGTTTGCGGAAAGCCGTGTAGTGGCAGAGCATCGAGTCGAGATTGCCTGCGGAGACCCCGCAGAAGAGCCTGGGGCGGCCCATCCGCGACAGCGCCGACGCATCCCGCCAGTCTGGCTGCGCGATGATTCCGACGCGCAGCCCGGCATTCTCCAATACTCTTCCCAGCAACGGGATGCAGAATGACGGATGGTCGATGTGCGCATCCCCAGTCACCAGCAGCACATCCAGTTCGTTCCACCCACGGCGCCGCATCTCCTCCCGCGTCGTCGGCAGAAACTTGCCGCAATCGCCAAAAGCACGGTTTTGGGGAGAATTGTTCATGTTTGTCGGGGTTTGTCTGGAAAATGCGAATTTGTGGATTTCGGGAAAAGATGCGAACATAATATAATCTAAAATTGATTTGCGGGAATGGCCGGAACCTGTAGATAACTTGTAGAAAACCTGTAGAAAGGGGGAGAGGTCTTCACTTGAAAGCAACGGCTAAACGGATTGGGGGTGGATTTTGGGGGGATTGTTGTCGGGTGTCCTGGTCAAAAAAAGCGTGCCAAAAAGGCGGGTTGCCGCGAAAAAAAATCTTTGCGAGGGGTGAATCAAGAGGTTATGGCGGAAATGGCGGTTGGAGGGGGCAAAAAAGATGTCGGAGCGGTTTGCCAAACGGGAAAGGGGGGTTACAGTTTGCACCGTTACCAGCCCCTGTCCAGAAAGGCAAGCCGCAGTACCGACGGGGCGCTCGCATCCCCTTTTTTTTTCGACGCGGCTTCATCCTGGCCTTTCCTCGTTTTTCGTTGGTCGGGCAGCGACATGCCCTTCCTATCGAATGCCCCGTGCGCCCGACCACCTTCCGCTGCTGGTTGGTAGCCCCTTTTTGTCTCTGTTTCCCATGGATTCCGTCTCTTGTTCCATCACCGTGATCTGGCAGCGTTGTTGCGACCTGCTGCAGAAGAAACTGAACCCGTCGGTCTTTTCGATGTGGTTCGGGCCAGATTCGGCGACGCCGCTTTCGCTTGACGAGCGCGAGTTCGTGCTTGGGCTGCCGCCGAATTCCTTCATCGCCTGGGCCGAGAACTACCGTCCGATTGTGGCGGAGGCGCTCCAGGAAGTGACGGGGCGGGCCATCGCGGTGCGCTTCCGCGAGTCCGAGGAACTGCGCCCGAAGCGCGTGGAGGAACCCGCGGCGGCGAAGCCCGTCGAGGCGGCGCCGTGTGCGAAGGCGGTGTCGGAGCCTGCGCTGCTGCAGCGTCTGAACCGCTCGTATTCGTTTGAGAGTTTCGTGGTCGGGGCGAACAATCGGTTTGCCTTCAATGCGTGCGAGGCGGCGGCGCAGCATCCAGGCGGTTCGTACAACCCGCTGTTTCTGCACGGGGCTTCAGGCCTGGGCAAGACGCACCTGCTGCAGTCCATCGCGCGGGAGGTGCTGGCGCACAATCCGAAGGCCGTGGTCGAGTATCTGACCAGCGAGCAGTTCGGGAACCTCTTCATCGAGAGCGTGACCTCGCACGGCAAGGAGGCGATGGCGAAGTTTCGGCAGCGCTTTCGGAATGTCGACGTGCTGCTGCTGGACGATGTGCAGTTTTTCAGCGGCAAGACGGCGATGCAGGAGGAGTTCTTCCACACCTTCAACACGCTGTACGAGGAGCATCGGCAGATTGTGCTGACCTCCGACCGCATGCCGCAGGAGTTGTCGGGGCTGGAGGATCGTCTGGTGTCGCGTTTCTCGGGCGGGCTCACGGTGGACATCACGCCGCCCGACCTGGACATGCGCGTGGCGATTCTGCAGAGCAAGCAGAGCGGGCAGGAACTGCAGTTCTCGGAGGAGGTGCTGCGGTATCTGGCCAGCCGCATCAAGAGCAATGTGCGCAACCTCGAGAGTTCGCTGCTGACGCTGCGCGTCTATCTGGCGATGCCGCCCGTCGTCGATCCGCGCAATGTCACGCGCGCGCAGATCGACAAGATTCTCGGGAGCCGTTTTGAGACGGAGGCCGCCGAGCAGTTGACCGTCGCCCGCATCCTGGAGTTCGTCGCGCACTATTTCGATGTGCGCATCCAGGATCTCAAGGGCAAGAGCCGCCTCAAGGAACTCACCGTGCCGAGGCAGATCGCGATGTTCCTGGCGCGCCAGTTGACCGACAAGTCGCTGCCCGCGATCGCGGAGAGCTTCAACAAGAGCCATCCGACCGTGCTGCATTCCATTGATATCATCCGCAGCAGGATGGAGAAATCCGAAGAGTTCCGCCAGGAAGTCGCCTCCATCCAGCACCAGTTGCAGGAATAGCGATTTCTCGCGGGGCCTGGGTAGCTGGCGGCTACCCGAAGCATTCCGGCGGGCAAGCCCGCCGGCACACGGACTATTGGAAAACCCGGAAGATCCGGAAGATCCGGAAGATCCGGGAAATCCGGGAAATCCGGAAACCCCGGAAAATCCGGAAGATCCGGAAGATCCGGAAGACCCGGAAAATCCGGAAGACCCGGAAAATCCGGAAGATCCGGAAGATCCGGAAGATCCGGAAAATCCGGGAAATCCGGAAGATCCGGAAGATCCGGAAGATCCGGAAGATCCGGAAGATCCGGAAGATCCGGGAGATCCGGGAGATCCGGGAGATCCGGGAGATCCGGGAGATCCGGGAGATCCGGGAAATCCGGAAGATCCGGAAAACCCGGAAGATCCGGGAGATCCGGGAAATCCGGAAGATCCGGGGTAACAATGGCGGAGGGCGAAGGATTCGAACCTTCGAGGCGCGTAGGCGCCTGGCGCCTTAGCAAAGCGCTGCTTTCGGCCGCTCAGCCAGCCCTCCGCGGGCAATGGTTGGCGCCATCGGGCCTATCCCTTGAGCACGGCGAGGGGGGTGAGGCGGACGATGGGGGTGACGAGGTCGGCTTCGGCGGCGATGACCTCGTCGATGGGCTTGTAGGCCTGGGGGGCCTCGGAGAGGTCGAGGAGGCCCTTGTGGCGCTTGTCGAAGCCCTTGTATTTGCCCCAGCGCTCGTGGACGATGCCGTCCATGGCGGCGTCGCATTCCTCGACGGTGAGGTTGAGGCTTGCGGCGATGCGGCTCATGACGCGTCCCGCGCCGTGGGAGCAGCTCATGAAGGACTCGGGGTTCCCGAGGCCCTTGACGATGTAGCTGGCGGTGCCCATGGAGCCTGGGATGATGCCGATTTCGCCCTGTTTTGCGCTGGTGGCGCCCTTGCGGTGGATGTAGAAGTTGTCGCCGAGGTGTGCTTCGAGGGCGGCGTAGTTGTGGTGGATGTTGATTTCGCGCAGGAAGCTGGTCTCGGGGAAGGCCTCGGCGAGGGTCTCGCGGAAGGCGGCCATCATGCGGCGGCGGTTTTCGAGGGCGTATTCCATGGCGAAGGTCATGTCGCGGAAGTAGTCCTGGCCCTCCTTCGTGTTCATGGGGAGGAAGGCGAGTTCGGGGTTGGGGAGGCGGACATGGAAGGATGCGTCGAGTTTCTTGGCGACCTCCTGGTAGTGCTTCTCGACGCGCGCGCCGAGGTTGCGGCTGCCAGAGTGGATCATCAGCCAGACAAAGCCCTCGTCGGATTGCTGGAGCTCGGCGAAGTGGTTGCCGCCGCCGAGGGTGCCGAGATTGCGGCGGTCGAGGCGGCTGGGGAAGTCGCAGACGGCGCCGTTGGTGTCGAGATAGCGCTCGAAGCCCTCCCACTGCTGTGGGTGCTGGTGCGCGACGCCCTCGCCGACGGGGACGCGCTCCTTGAGGCGGTCCTGGATGGCGCGGCGCACGGGCAGTTCGGCGAGTTTTTCGGCGGGCAGGTCGGTCTCGACGGCGATCATGCCGCAGCCGATGTCGACGCCGACGGCGCTGGGCAGGATGGCGTCCTTGGCGGCGATGACGCCGCCGATGGGCATGCCGTAGCCCGCGTGGCAGTCGGGCATGAGGGCGACATAGCGTTCGAGGGCGGGGTGGTTGGCCAGGTCCATGGCCTGCTGGAGGGCCTTTTCATCGACGTTCTCGCACCAGCTCTTGACGGGGAGGCGGAGCGATTCGGATTGTTTGAGCCATTTCATCTGGTGACCTCCACTTGGGTAAGATCGCTGTCGGTTGCGCGGAATTCGATGGTGGCGCCGAGGAAGCGCCGAATGACCTCGCGGTTGGTCTCGGTGTGCGGGGTGGGCGTGCAGGTGAGGAAGGAGCCGCCTGCGCCGAGGGCGAGCGGCAGGAGCAGCTGGTCGGCGAGGAAGGGGCCGACGACCCAGCCGCGCTCCAGGTAGCGCCTGAGGTGGCGGGCGGCCTCGCGGGCGACGACGTCGCGGGAGCGCCCGTAGGTTCCGCAGGCGCTGAAGAGTTCGTGGATGTGCTCGTAGCGCAGCTCGGCGAAGAGGGCGTTGCCTGGGCCAGGGGAGTCCACCTCGCGGGCGTCGCTGTGGAAGAGCATCCTGTCCGCCAGCCCTGCCTGGAAGAGGCGCAGTTCATCATGGAGGATGCCTGCTTCCAGGCCGCTGCCGATGGCAGTCACCCGTGCCTCCTGGAGTTCTCCGCGCTCGTGGAGCGTGAACGGCCTCCAGGCCCGGGCGGGCTTGACCGAAAGGGTGATTCTACCCCCGCCGACTGGATAGAAGCCGACGCGCTCCAGCGTGGCCTTCGCCTCCGCGCCCATCTGCCGCAGGCACGGCAGAAAGACCCGTTCGAAGAACTCGAAGACGGGCGCCTTGTCGGCGTGCGTGCCGCCTTCCAGGACGACCGTCGACGGCGCATCCGCGAAGAGCAGCACGGGCAGGATGGTCTGCGCCAGCAGCAGCGCGCTTCCAGCGGAGCCAATCGCAAAGCGGTACTCGCCGCCTCGGATGGGCCCAGGCTTCAGGACGAGCGTCTGGGATTGAAGCGCCGCGCCGTCGAGGGAGCCGCCGCAAATGGCCGCGACCGCTTCCGCGCAAGCCAGGTGCTGACGCATCAGGCCGGGTTTCGGACGCCGCGCGCGGATGCGCTCCAGTTGGACGGGGGTGCCTGTGATTGCCGAAAGGCTGAGCGAGGTGCGGAGAATCTGGCCGCCGCCTTCGCCAAATGATCCATCGATGGTAAGCATGGGGGGCATGGGGTGGTGGGCAAGGGCTGGTGAGCAAGGCAGGGGGGCAAGGGCTGGTGAGCAAGGCAGGGGGGCAAGGGCGGGGGAGCAAGGCGGGGGCGCAAGGGGGCGGGGGGAAGGGGGGAGCGGGTTGGTGGGCGAGGGAGGGAAGAGAGGGGTGGGCGGGGAGGG
>JAEEXV010000246.1 GCA_016287975.1 Lentisphaeria bacterium
GATGCGGCGCCCCGCCACCAGCACCAGCGCCAGCAGCGCGACGGAGACGCCATAGCCGACCCACACGAAGAGCCGCCAGCCCGCCCCGCGGTTGTCGAGCCGCGCCACCGTCCACGCCACCCCCGCGCCGACCGCCATGAAGACGCATTGGCGCAGCCAGTTCGGGCGCACTGGGAAGTCGCTGCTGACATAGCCCGTGCTGTAGATGTAGAACAGCCCGAACGCCGCCAGCCCGACGGCGGAAAGCAGCAGCAGAATCTGGGATGGCGAGGCGGTGCGGTTCATCTATGGCGCACGGGTTGCGGCCTGTATTGCGGTTCCCAACGACGCGGACGGTAGAATATAATTCCGTTTTCCTTGCTGAAATGCGCGACATGGATTATATTAGCGATGTGTCTTTTTTAACCAGAACGCCTTTTTGACGGAAAGCGGGTCTGCATGCCCGCTTTTTTTTGTATTGTCAGCCCCCGGAGACCCAAACACCATGAGCAGCGACATCAAACAGCAGATCAAGCAGATGATGGAATATGTGGCCAAACAGCGCGGCCTGGACATCACCGAACTTAGGGAATTGATCCAGAAGTCGTTGCGCGAGGCCGCCCGAAAGGCCATCCAGAACTACCAGGATGTCGACGCCACGATCGACCCCAAGACCGGCTCGCTCGCCTGCTGCGCGAAACTCACCGTCGTCGAAACCGTCGCCGACCCCTCCGCCGAAATCAGCCTCCCCATGGCCCGCACCCAGTTCCCCGACGCGCAGCTGGGCGCCGTCGTCGAATGGCCCGTCAAGGTCGAGAACTTCGGACGCATCGCCGCCCAGCTCGCCAAGCAGGTCATCACCACCGGCCTCCAGGACGCCGAGAAGCGCCACATCGTCAGCACCTTCGAATCCCAGGAAGGGCACCTCATCACGGGCACCTTCCAGCGCCGTGACAAGAACGGCATCTGGATCGACTTCGGCACCACCGAAGGCCTGATGCCCCCCAAGGGCTGCATCCCAGGCGAGGAATACGAACCCGGCGACATCGTCACCGTCCTCCTGCGCACCCTCAATCCCGACAAGCCCGGCCCCAGCCTCTATGTCACCCGCGCCAGCCCCGAGTTCGTCCGCCGCCTCTTCGAGCGCGAGGTCAGCGAGATCATGGACGGGACCGTGGTCATCAAGGCGATCGCGCGCGAACCAGGCTACCGCACCAAGATCGCGGTCTACAGCGAGCAGGCCAAGGTCGACCCCGTCGGCGCCTGCGTCGGCCTGCGCGGCGCGCGCGTCCGCGCCATCGTCAATGAACTGTCCGGCGAAAAGGTCGACATCATCAACTGGAGCCCCGACATCAAGACCTACGTCGAGAACGCGCTGAAGCCCGCGAAACTCGCGAAGGTCACCGTCAACGAGGCGGAGAAAATCCTCGACGTGCGCGTGACCGAAGACCAGCTGTCCCTCTCCATCGGCAAGAAGGGCCAGAACGCCCGCCTCGCCGCCAAACTCACAGGGTGGAAGATCAACATCGAGAGACTCGAACCCGAGGCCAACGACCAGGCCAGCGTCTTCGAGGAGCAGATGCGCCAAGCCACCGACTTCATCGCCCAGGCCTGCGGCATCGACACCGCGACGGCAAAGACCCTGGTCGACAACGGCTACCACTCCATCGAGGGCCTCCGCGAGGCGAAACTCGAAGACCTGACCGACCTCGACGGCATCGACGAGGAGACCGCACGCCGCATCCTTGCCGCCGTCGAGGAAAAGCCCGCGCAGTAGGCACCCCTGCGGGACGGGCGCTCCCGCCCGCCCCGCCTTCCGTCCGTTTCGCCCGACGTTCACGCAGACATCACATCAGCACAGAGGAGCACACCGACATCTATGAGCGCGAAAATCCGAGTTTATGAACTGGCCAGTGAACTGGGGCTTACCAACAAGGAACTGCTGGAACTCCTGAAGAAGGAGGGCTACAATGTGCGCAGCCACTCCAGCAGCCTGGAGGACGAGGACGCCGACCTCGTCCGCAAGTCCATCCTGAACGAGCGCATGCAGGCGCAGCAGGCCAAGCGCGCGGCGACGGCCGCCGCCACGCCGCCGCCCAAGGCCC
>JAEEXV010000247.1 GCA_016287975.1 Lentisphaeria bacterium
CCGCGCTCCTGCGCGGCCGCCTGGCGCGGCATGGCCGACATGGCCGATAATAGTGTTCCCCAAAGTCCCCCGTGTTCCCAAAGTCCCCAATGAGTGTTCCCACCATGAAAACCACCCTGCTCTGCCTCTTCGCCCTCGCCGCGTTCGCCTTCGCCGCCCCGCCCGTGCCCGACTACTCCAACTTCGCCACCGACTGGGTGAAGGATCCCCACGTCAAGGTCCTCCCCGACGGCTCCTGGCAGGTCACCAGCGCCGCAGCGTTCGAAGGCGTGAAGACCTTCAAGGTCAACCCCGCCAAGCCCGTCACCATCACCTTCGAGGTCCGAAAGACCCCAGAGAGCCTGCGCCCGCTCGTCTATGTCGGCTTCTGGACCTTCGACGGCGACCGCATCCGCGTCCAGCCAGAACATGTGCGCTGCGAATACGCAGGCGAGACCGCCGTGCTGGAGGACGCCCCCGTCGGCGCCACCACCCTGCGCCTCAAGGCCCCGCGCCGCAACCCCGCCAGTTCCTGGAAATACCTCGCCGCGGGCCCCATCAAGGGTTGCCCCGTCCCCCAGTTCGACCTCATCCAGTTGAAGTCCTTCAAGAAACTCGAGGACAAGTCGATCGAGGCGATTCTCGTGAAGCCGCTGGACAAGCCGCTTGCCGCAGGCACCGTCTTCCACTTCCACGGCGGCGGCCCGGGCATGTACGTCGCCTACGATGAGAAGACCCCCTCCGACGAGTGGGCCACCGTCACCTGCACCGTCCTCGGCATGCAGGAGAACTTCCCGCGGAAGGACAAGCGCTGGTGGAAGGGCACCGTCTACGCCAAGCCCCGCATCGTCGTCATGCAGGGCAAGAACAACACCGTCCTCTTCCGCAACTTCCGCGTGACCGTCGCCAAGTAGGAATCCCGCCATGACCCGACGCCTCTTCCTCCTCTGCGCGCTGCTCCTCGCCGCCGCCTTCCCCGCCCGCGAGGTCGTCGTCATTCCGCGCCTCGCCGCGCCGCCAGCCTCCCTCAAGGAAGCCACGCCCGCCGAATGGCAGGGCTGGGCGAAACTGCGCACCCCCAATGCACCGCCCGCGCCCTGCGAATGCCAGGCCTTCGCCGCCTATGACGACCAGTGCCTCTACGCCGCGCTCGAAGTGGACCTGGGCCGCCTGCCGCTCGCGGGGCAGGGCGGAGCCTATCCCCACTGGAACGACGGCGCCGAGTTCCGCATCCGCCTCCCCAACGACGACCGCTGGCTCCAGCTCTACGCCGACGCGGCGGGCGCCGCCATCCTCTATCGGCACTGGAAGGCGGTGCCGAGGGGCGACGTCGTCCTGCGCGCCCGCGCCACCGCCACGGGCTACGCCCTCTTCGCCGCTTTCCCCTGGAAGAGCATCGCCGCGACGCCCGACGGCAAATCCGCCGTCGACCTGAGTTTCCATCTGCAGAAGCGCATCCAGCACTTCAAGTTCGACCGCTACGACATCGCCATCGCCCTGCGCTGCGGCAAGGAGCCCCCGAAGGAGGCCGCCGCCAAGGCGCCCGCGCCCGCCGTCAACCTCACCCCCGAACCCCGCGTCCTCAACTTCGGGCGCTCGGGCGGCAGTTCTGGCGAACTCCTGAGCCTCCTCCCTGGCATCCTCGACCTCAAGCCCTCCACCGCCATCGTGATGATCGGCACCAACGACGTCACCTGGAATCAGAAGCGAATTCCGGCCGACAAATACGAGCAGAACCTCGACAAACTCGTCGAGGGCTTCCAGAAGGGCGGCGTGCGCGTCATCCTCGTCACCATCCCGCCCTGCGTGCCCGAATATGTCGCCGCCCGCGCCAAGGACCCGCCCGAGGTCCGCGACCGCCTCAACGCCACCATCGACGACTTCAACGCCCGCGTCAAGCGCGTCGCCGAACGCCGCCACGCCGCCCTCGTCGACTACCACGCGCACTTCCCGAAGAACTACGCGGGCGCCGAATCGCTCCTGCGCAATCAAGCCAACTCCAACGGCACCGATGGCATCCATCCCACCGCCGACGGCTACCGCCATCTCGCGCGCCTCCTCGCCGACGCCATCCGCGCCCACAAGCTCCCCGTCGCCCGCGTCGTCTGCTGCGGCGATTCCATCACCTACGGCGCCCACATGAACGGACAGGGCACCACCACTGGCGACACCTACCCCGCCTTCCTCCGCGCCCTGCTCTTCCCGTAATCCCCCGTCCTGTGCCGGGCCGTTCTCGGCCCGGAAAGCCCCCCGCGAAATCCCCGCCCGCCTATGAAACCGCTGCTTCCGCTTCTCTGCCTCGCCCTGGCGCTCGCCGCCGCCGAAATCCAAATCGACGGGGCGCGCTACCGCATCGACGACAGGACCGGCGCCGTCGCCTCCGTCGAGCAGGGCGGCAGGACGCTCGTCGACGCCGCCGAGAACCACTATCTCCTCATGTCGCCGAAGGGCGACGCCACGGGCCTCGAGCGTGACGACCAGGTGACCGCAACCCGCAAGGACGGCGCGGCGCTCGTCTTCACCTGCACCAACCCGAAACTCCCTGGCGTCACCATCACCAAGCGCTACTTCCCCTATAACGGCGGCCTCCGCCGCACCCTCACCTACCACAATGGCGGCCAGGGCATCGCCTTCCTGCTCACCTTCACCGAACTGCACTTCCCGAAAGAGTTCCGGCAAGGCCTCTGGCACCTGGGCGCGGGCTACATCGGCCCCTACAAGCCCTTCCCGCAGGTCGACCAGCCCCGCCCCGTCAACGAGTACCGCCAGTCGAGCAAGGGTATGGTCCTCGTCCACCCCGACGGCAAGAGCCCCAACTTCTGCCACTACCGCGTCAAGATCAACGAGCAGGTCGTCCTGCCGTGGTGGCACTCGACCATCGGCCACTACCGCGAGTACGCCGACCGACTGTGGTACCTCCCTGACGGCTACCGCATGGGGCTCGGCACCCTCGACCTCCAGCCCGGCAAGTCCATCTCCGTCACGGACTTCCTCCGCCCCTTCCCAGGCGACCTCTACTCCTTCTTCGAGGAGGTCTTCGCCAAGGACCAGGAGGTCATGGCCGAAATCAACTCCATCCCGCTGGGCCCGCAGTGGAGTCACGAACTCTTCAACAGCCTCGCCTCCGACGTCCTCGACTACACCCGCTGGCTCACCGAAATGATCGACGACGGCATCATCCTCGGCCATGGGCTGCCCCTCTCCGTCTGGGCCGACTACCGCATCGAGAAACTCAAGTCGATCTCGACTGACCGCGGCGGCAACATCACCCCCGCTGAACTCCAGGACTTCCTCAAACTCATCCACTCCATCTCCCCGCGCGTCCGCACCAGCACCTACCACATCGTCATCTCCGCCAGCAAGACCGCCCCCATCGTCCAGGAGCGCCCCGAGTGGTTCCGCCCCCTCGACCGCAACGGCAAGGAGGATTCCCTCTTCCCCGGACAGCGCGAGAACTACCAGACCATGTTCTGCTATCCAGAATGCCGCAAGTTCCTCATCGACACCCTCTTCGACTTCCAGAAGTTCTCAGGCGAGCAAAGCATCTACATTGACGAGTCCCAGATGACCAACACCATCGACTGGCAGCGCCTCGCACTTACCCGCGACGACCACACCGTCCTCTTCTGGAAGGAACTCAAGGCCCGCGCCGCCAAGGAAGGCCAGATGCTCTTCTTCAACGGCTCCGGCAACCCCTACGCCGACCTCAACTTCATGGAATCCCCCCACGAAATGGCTCCGAACCGCTGGCGCGACTGGGTCGGCGTCGCCTGGGGCATCGGCATGATAAACCGCCTGAAACTTGGCAACCGCGCCGCGCCGCTCTACTGGACGAACGGCCTCGACTACGTCAACCGCTTCCTCGCCCTCGGCTGGATCCCCGCACCCTATCTCTCCCAAGCCACCCTCCCGCCCATGCGCGCCGCCTTCGAAAACGGCAACCTCGTCCCC
>JAEEXV010000248.1 GCA_016287975.1 Lentisphaeria bacterium
CCAGGGGTTCCGGGCGCTGCGCGCCCTCCACCCCTGGCTATGGTCCAACGCCCCCGGGGGCTTTCCAGGCAGGAATGCCGCGCATCTTTTCGGGGATCGCGCCCTCCTGCACGCTTCTGGCGTGTCGGCATTATGAGGGGTTGTTACCGACCCTCATGGGGAACAGCGCGAACCCTAAAAATGAGCGGCAAAGTCGGCAAAGTCGGTGTGAAGGGGGTGGCGGGCATTTCACGGGCGGATTCTGCGGAGGCATGCGGCACCTATCATTTTCGGGCTTCGAGGCCCCACAGGGAATTGAGGAGGGCGGCGAGGCGGGCGCGGAGGGCCTTGAGCGCCTCGGGGTCGCGGCAGGTCATGGAGACGCTGCGGGCGAATCCGCTTTGGATGTCGGCGAGTTCGCGGGTGGCTGCATCGCGCGTCTGGTCGTTCGGGAACTTCCTGGCGGCGATCAACTCTGCGGCGAGGCGGGCGTAGTTCACATCCTCGATGCCGTCGCGCATGGCTTCGGCGCGCAGGGACGGGTGGCACTGGAGGTCGGGGCCTGGGTAGAAGATGGCCTTCATGCCGCTGTTTTCACCGTGGGTGGGATCCCAGCGGCTCCAGTCGGAATCGTGGCGTCGGCCCAGGTCCCAGAGGTTGGTGGCCCAGTGGAGCCATCCAGTGATGTGGGGGAATGCGACGATGGGGAAGAAGAAGGCGCGGCTCTGGATGAGGGGCTGGTCGACGCGCTCAAAGGTGGCGAAGGGGAAATAGGAGCCGCCGCCGACATAGATCCAGAAGTCGGTGGCGGTGCGGCGGTGCTGCGCGGCGTCCACGGGGAGGATGGTGCTGCCATTGCCAGGGCAGTGGACGGAGAGGCTCCGATAGATTTCCGCGTCGGCGATGCGGGCGATGGTGGTGACGGTGCGCATCTGCGGGAAGGCCTGGCGGAGGCGTTCGGCGGCGGTGCGGACCTTGGGATGGAGGTGCGCGCCCGCCTCGTCGTAGCCGTAGACATAGTAGATGACCTTGTCGCCCGCGACCGCATGGTATTTCCCGTAGGTCTCGCGGAGTTTTTCCGCGGCCTTCTCGATCTGGCGGTTGACGAGGCGGATCGAGGCAGGCTTTTTCCCGTCGGGGACGGCGATGACGATGGAGGCGTGGGTCTGGGGGGTGCGGCGGGTGTTGAGCTGGTCGAAGACGAAGAGCGCGGGCGGCCGTGCCTGGCGGAAGCCGTCGGCCTTCTCGGGGGTGCGGTCGGGCTGAATGAACTGCAGCGCGGCAGGGGCGAAGGGGCTGCCCGCCGCGTCGGCGAGTTCGACGCAGCCGCCCTCGGCGGGATAGAGGCGGATGGCGCCAGGTTCGGAGGCATACCAGTCGCGCTTCTCGGCGTAGTGGATCTTGTAGTAGCGGCAGGCGGGCGCGGCGGCCTCGGGGACGACGACGAGGTCGGTGTCGGCGAGCGGGCCCTCGCCGCGCTTCTGGAGGCGCGCGGTCGCCTGGAGGGGGCTGAACGCGCGCCCGTCGTCGCTGCCGTAGAGGCGGACGTGCCTGGGGACGGCGGGGGCGGGGTCGGCGAAGTCGTCGAAGGCGCGGGAGACGTTGACTTCGCGCAGGCCGTGCTTCAGGGCGAAGGGCAGGTCCTCGAGGGCGGGGGAGGGCACATAGAGGTCGATGGGGTTCATCTTGTATTCGAGGTATGCGGCGATGAAGTTGCGGCGCGCCTGGGGGAAGCGGGGGTCGGCGGCGTTGTCGTCGCAATACCAGCGGCGGATGACGCTGGTGCGGAGGCCCGCCATGCTGGCGAGGCGGTTGGCTCCGAGGCGGAAGGGATGCACGGTGACTTGAAGCGGGACCTCGAGGCGGAGGCCGTCGGCGGCGGTGACGACGGCGGTGAAGCGGTAGGTGCCTGGGGCGGTCTGGTCGTCGGCGCGGAAGGTCATCCAGACGGCCTGGTTGGTTTCGGGGGCGACGGTGAAGCGCTGGTCGGCGGGGATGGTCTTGAGGATGTCGGCGACAGGTGCGCCGCGACTGGAAAGCGGCAGCATCGGCGCGGCTGGGGGGACGGAGCGGATGTAGTCGACGAGATGGAACTTGACGGAGAGTCCTGCGGGCAGGGCGGGCTGGAGGGTGACGGCGCAGTCGGCGACGGGGGCGCGTCCAGCGGTCAGGACGAGCTGTATGCCCTCGGATTCGCCGCGCGCGAGGGAGAGACTGCCGTCGGCGACGAGGTTGTCGGGGCCGCAGGCGCGGCGGGGCACCTGGGTGAGATTGTCGCACCAGCTGGCGGCGAGGGTGTCGCCGACGGTCTTGCCGAGGGTGAAGGCGTGGCGCTGGTCGTAGAAGGCGCGGTCGAGGAGGTCCTCCGCCTGGCGGGCGGTCTCCAGGGCGTCGGCGACTTCGGGAGCGCCCTGCAGATGGGTGTGCCAGAGGTCGTGGAAGACGGGGCCGAGATATTCGTCGCGGCTTTCGTAGAAGCGCACGGAGGCGAAGGCGATGAGGTAGTTGTAGCGGTCGCGCACGGCGGGGAGGGCGGCGAGCGCGGGGACGTAGCCGCGGCTGCCAGATCGGATGGCCTCCTGGCGTTGCTTCAGGCGCCCCTCAATGTGGGCGAGGCGCTGCTGCCAGCGGCGGGGTGCGTAGTAGGCGGCGCCAGAGAGCAGTTTGCGGTTGCGTTCAAGGCGCCGTCGGGTGCGGGCGAGGGCGTCGGCGGCCTCTTCCAGGTAGCACCAGTGCAGGAGGTCGGCGAGGACATCGCGGCTGAAGACGGGCGGCTCGGGCGCGCCCTCCGCGAGCAGCAGCGCGACGTCGGCGTGGGTCTCGGCGCCGCCCAGGACGAGTTGCCGCTTGCCCGCGCTGGCGAGGACGCCAGTGCCGAACTCGGTGAAGCGCAGCGTATCGCCGTCGAGTTCACCGACGGGGGCGATTTTGCCAGGGAGGCGGCCTTCCTGCAACTGCCACCTGCCGTCCTGGAAGCGGGCGAGGACGGTGTATCCGCCAGGCCACTGGAAGGCGGCGGCGCGCTGGGCGGGACGCAGGGTGACTTCGTTGACGGCGAGCGGCGTGTGGGCGACCAGCGCCTGGAACTTGTAGTGTCTGATGGGCGACGGCCACTGGTGCGGGCGGAGGAGCGGGACGACGCGGAAGCCTGGAAGCCCTGCGATCTTCGGGGCGGTCTGCGGCGGGGGATTCACGGTGGCGGCGGGCTTGGCGGGCGCTTCGCCAGGCTCCCACGGCTCCAGTTTCGCGTCGGTGATTTCAATTGAGCCGCCCTTCAGGTAGAAGACCACGAAGGAGGGGACGAGCCAGCCGATCTCCGCGGCCTCGGGGATGGCGCCCAGGTCGATGCGGCACTCGATTTTGCCGCTGGCGCCAGGCTTGAGATCCAGCCTAATCGGCGCGGCGCTCTTGGTGACGGCGTTGATCCACTTGCCCTTGCGGTCGCGGGCCTGGAAATAGAGCTGCAGCCGCGCGTTTCCGACGAGATCCGCCGAGGCGCGCCAGGCGGCGGTCAACTTGTAGCGGCCGTCCGCTTTGGCAGGCACCCGACCCATCAGCGTGATCACATAGTTTGCGGCATCTCCTTCGGCGGGGACGAAACGCGCCGCGGCGGGAAGGCACTCGACCTTGCCGATGCGGCCCTTGCCCATCCAGGTTCCCCATTCGGTGAACGGCGGCAGTTGCGGCGACGCAGACAATGTGACGGCGAAGACAATGAGCAGGAACAGTGGCTTCATGACGGATTGCTTTTGATGGTGGAGGGTTGCGAAATTCAACCCTGATGACTTTAAACCAACCAGACTTCAGACCCGAGACTTCAGACCCATCTTTCGGGACCCCAGACTTCAGACCCGAGACCCATCTTCCAAAGACCCCAGACCCCAGACTTCAGACCCGACTTCGGGGACCCCAGACCCCAGACTTCAGACCCATCTGTCGGAGACCCAGAC
>JAEEXV010000249.1 GCA_016287975.1 Lentisphaeria bacterium
CCAATCTGCAACAAACGGGGAGGCAAGGCACCCTCCAGCAGGAGTAAATGCAACCGCAGCACTTTGCAGGAGAAAATGCATTCCCTCCCATTTGTAGGATTGAACGCAACAAAGGGGGTGCGTTTACCTTTTCCATTTTCATTTAGCACTTTTTGCGTGCCTTCCACTTGCATTTCTGCGTTTCGGTGGTATTATAATTGTTTTCGCAATGGAATCCGAGAGAGGGCATGGCCGCCCTCCCTCGGATTTGCGTTTTTACCCCACCCCATGCTGCAGAACCTCTACGCCAACCTGTCCGCCACGTCGCCCGTCTCGGTGGCCATCATCGCGGTCGCGCTGATGCTCATCTGCGGCTTCGGCGCGACCCGCCTCACGCAGCTGCTGCGCCTGCCCAACGTCACCGCGTACATCCTCGCGGGCGTCGCCATCGGGCCGTACTGCCTCGACCTCCTCCCCGCGGAGGTGGTCCGCGGCATGGACTTCATCCCCGACATCGCCCTCGCCTTCATCGCCTTCGCCGCAGGCGAATTCTTCCGCTTCTCGACCCTGCGCGAAAACGGCATGCGGGTCGTCGTCATCACCCTCCTCGAATCCCTGGTCGCCTCCCTCTTTGTCTTCATCCTCACCTTCTACGTCCTGCGCCTCGGCATGGCCTTCTCCATCATCCTGGCCGCCCTCGCCTCCGCCACCGCGCCCGCCTCCACGATGATGACCATCCGCCAGACTGGCGCCAAGGGCGACTTCGTCAACACCCTCCTCTCCGTCGTCGCCCTCGACGACGTCGTCAGCCTCGTCGCATTCTCCGTCGCCGTCTCCGTCGCCATCGCCGACCAGGGCGGACAGGTCTCCGCCGCCGCCATCCTCAAGCCCATCCTCCTCAACCTCGCCATGGTCGCCGTCGGCGCCTTCCTCGGATGGCTCCTCAAGGTGCTCATGGCGCGGCGCTCCACCGACAACCGCCTCATCGTCTCCGTCGCCCTCCTCTTCGTCCTCTGCGGCATCGGCGCCGCCATCGGCGTCTCGCCGCTCCTGGCCTGCATGACCTGCGGCATGGTCTACGTCAACCTCTCCGACGACGAGCGCCTCTTCAAGCAACTCAACTACTTCTCGCCCCCCATCCTCCTGCTCTTCTTCGTCAAGTCAGGCGTCGAGTTCCGCCTCAAGGCCCTCACCGACATGAACTCCGCCATCGCGGGCGTCCCACTCCTCCTCATCGGCGTGCTCTACTTCTTCGTGCGAATCGCGGGGAAATACGCAGGCGCCTGGACGGGCTGCGCGCTCGCCCGCAAAAAGCCGCTGGTGCGAAACTGCCTCGGCCTCGCCCTCATCCCGCAGGCGGGCGTCTCCATCGGCCTGGCCGCCCTGGGCGCGCGGCTCCTCGGCGGCGAGACGGGGCCGCTCCTGCAGACCGTCATCCTCTCCTCCAGCATCCTCTACGAGATCATCGGCCCCGCCTGCGCCAAGGCCGCTCTCTACCTCTCGCGCTCCTACACCCCCGGCACCGCCCCGCAGGAACCCCCGCCCCCCGTCGCCGCGCCCGACTCCGTCGTCGCCGCCGCCGCGCAGTCCGCCCCGCCCCAGGGCGCGGGCGTCGCCTTCCTCAAGGCCCGCCTGGCGGCCATCGAGGGCGAACTCGCCCGCCAGGAATACTCCCGTTCCGAGGAGGAACTCGCCTTCAACCAGGAGATCGACGCCGCCCCGCCCGCCGAGGACGACCTGCAGATCTACAACTACATGAAGTCCTTCCGCAAGGGCGGACGCAATCGGAGATAACTGCCCATGGACACCAACGACATCATCGGCCACCTCCTGGGAGAGTGGTCGCTCACCCCCACCCGCCTCGAAGCCATCGTCCTGCGCATCGCGCTCGCCTTCCTCTTCGCCTCCTCCATCGGCTACGAGCGCGCCATCAACCGCCACTTCGCGGGGCTGCGCACCTTCAACCTCGTCTCGCTCGCCTCCACCCTCGCCGCCCTCTGCGACCACTACCTCTTCCACACCTACAACTCCCGCGTGCCCTTCGTCTCCGCCGCCGCCGTCATCGGCGTCGCCATCATCAGCTGCAACACCATCATGTTCAGTTCCAAGAACCAGCTCAAGGAACTCACGACCTCGGTCGGACTCTGGTGCACCAGCATCATCTCCCTCTGCATCGGTTTCGGACGATACACCGCCGCACTCATCGGCTTCGCCATCATGATGGTCAGCCTCACCATCTTCTCCCCCATCGAAAAGCGCTTCAAGCGACAGTCCCCCCTCTTCGAAATCCACCTCGAACTCAAAAACCGCACCCTGCTGCAGGAGTTCCTCGACGCCGTCCGCAAATTCGGCCTCCACATCGACAACGTCGAACTCAACCCCTCCTACGCCACCTCGGGCATGGGAGTCTACACCATCGCCATGACCGTCACCGACCGCGAACTGCGCCGACACACCCGCGCCCAGCTCCTGGAGGCCCTCGCCGCACTCTCCTGCGTCCACTTCATCGAGGAAATCCAATGAACGACATCCACTACAGCACCTTCGTCGCAGGCGCCCCCATGGACGAAGCCGCCCGCGCCCTCGACCGCGAACTCGCAGGCGAGAACCCAGGCATGACCTATTCGCAGATGATGCGCCTCCGCCTCGCGGGCAGGGCCGCCCGCGAGTGCGCCGACACCTATTTCATCGCCACCTGCGACGGCGCCTATACCGCCAGGCTCTGGTACGGCTGGGGGACCCACCCTGGCTCCATCGGCAACTTCGGCAACTTCAAGACCCTCGAGGCATTCCAGCGCCGCGGCATCGGACGCCACCTCCTCGACATGCTCCACGCCGACCGCCTCGCCCGCGCCGACCTCCCCCTCGCCCTCTTCTGCACCTGCTCCCAGCCCCATCTCGTCCGCCTCTACGGCGAATACGGCTTCCGACCCGCCATCCACGACACCGACCGCGGCTCCCTCTACTGCCCGCTCGGCGGCAGCCCCGACACCTTCCAGGAGTTCTGCCGCCAATACTATCGCCCCGCCCAGTCGCTCGCGTGGCGACCCGCCACCATCGGCTGGCGCCACGAAGTCGACTGCCTCCTCAACTTCCACCTCAAAGACCTCGGACGATCCCACAGTCTCCCTGGCGCCGTCAACCTCGAATTCGCCCTCCTCAACCCCGACGCGGGACACGCCGAACTCCTGTTCACCGACGACGGCCGCGTCGTCGGCTGGGCATTCACCCCCGCAGGCGGCGACCGCGCCGCCTGCGTCGCCCCAGAATTCCAGGACGGAGCATTGTAGCGGCCCTCACTCCCGCAAGGCGGTGACAGGGCAGACGATCACCCCGTCGTCCGCCCTGGTATAGGCATATCGCCCAACCGCCGTCACCACCATCCTGAACGCAGGCGCGCGCAACTCCCCCCGCCACCGTCGAGGGCAGAGTGGGGGTGCGGGGGGCGGCAGCCCATAAGCGTTAAGTTGTTTGATTGACAATTTGGAAACAGATGCTACATTAACGGGCGTGCCGCGATGGTGCGGCCATGGATGGAGCATTGCGATGAAGGAAGGCATTCTGGTAGTGACCCCCTGGGAAGACATCGCGTCGTTCTTCCCGGCGGGCTGGCGGGAGAAGGCGCATGAACTGGGGGTGATGAAGGGCGCGCGGCAGGACAAGGACCTGGACGCGACCATGCATTCGCTGCTGCTGCATCTGGTGTGCGGCTACTCGCTGAAGGAGACGGTGGCGCGCGCGTCGCTGGCCTCCCCCCCGCTGTTCACCTCCTCCCATGTGGCCCTGCGGAGCCGCCTGATCAAGTTCTCCCCGCTGTTCCAGTGGCTGTCGCGGCAACTTTTCGACGGCGGCCGCGGCGAGGCCGTCGGGGGAGTGCGGCTCCGGCTGCTGGACGCGACCGACGTCTGCGAGCCCGGGCCGACCGGCTCCCAGTGGAGGTTCCACTACTCCTTCACGCTGCCGGACATGGCCTGCGACTACACGAGGCTGACGGGGACGCGGGGGAAGGGGACGGGGGAGGGCCTCCACCAGTTCCCCATGCGGGCGGGCGACCTGGTGGTCGCCGACCGGGGCTACTCCTCCGCGGCGGGGGTCGCCTACGCGGACTCCCTGGGCGCGAAAGTCTGCGTCAGGGTCAACACCGGCAGCCTGAAGCCGCACACGCCGGACGGGCGGCCGTTCCCCCTGCAGAGGAGGCTGCAGGCGCTCCGCCGGGCAGGCGAGGCGGCGGAATGGCGGTGCCTGCTCCGGCCGCCCGCCCCTGGGCGGGCCGTCGAGGGCAGGATCTGCGCGGTGCGCAAGACACCCGAGGCCGTCAGGCAGGCGCGGGCGAGGCAGGCGAGGCAGGAGGCGAAGCACGGGCACCGGAGCCGGCCCGAGACCTCTTTCTTCAACGAGTACGTCATCCTGTTCACCACTTTCGACCAGGAGGCCTTCCCGCTGCCGCGGATCCTGGGGCTCTACCGGTGGCGGTGGCAGGTCGAACTGGTATTCAAGCGGTTCAAGAGCCTGCTCCAGTTCGGGCACCTGCCCACCGCCGACGACGAGGCGTCCAAGGCGTGGATGTACGGCAAGCTCTTCTCCGCCCTCCTTGTCGAGCGCATCGCCAGGATGCTCGACGGGAGTTTTTCCCCCTGGAGGAACGCCGCCGGGTGGGAAGTCGGAGACGGTCCTGGTGAACCTGTGGAAACGCTTCGAGTTGCTGGTGCACTGGCTCCAGCAGAGCCTTCCCCCGCCCCTCCCGCTTGAACTGCTCAGGGCGGAATGGGCGCGGATCGACGCCGGGCTGCGGGACGCCCGCCGGAAAAGGAAATGGCAGCTCGACGGATCCTGGGGCGAAATTCTTGAATCCTTGAACATGAACCCGAAAACAACTTAACGCTTATGGGCGGCAGCCCCCCGTCGTTTGCATGGCTGGAAGAAGGCACCAGCCCTCGCCCGGGCACATTGGCCCGCCGGGCAAGCCCGGCGGCACACGCCGCCCATACATCGGGGCCCGCGCCCATGCCCCGCCCGCCACCGCCGAGGGCGGAGCGGGGGGTGCGGGGGGCGCAGCCCCCCGTCGTTTGCAGGGCTGGAAGAAGGCACCAGCCCGCATCCGTGCCCCGCCCCGCGAAG
>JAEEXV010000250.1 GCA_016287975.1 Lentisphaeria bacterium
GCTGATATAGCACGCTTTTTGGGAACGCGCTGTTCCCCAAGAGGGTTGGTAACAGCCCCTCATAATGCAGACACGCCAGAAGCCTGTGGGTGGGGCGCGATTGACGAAGCGGACGTAGCCACGGCGTCCCGCCGTGGCAGGTGGGTGAGCCACACAGGTTTTGCAATGGAGTTGCGAAATCGTTCGCTGCGTCGCTTGCCGGGGGAACCACGGCGGGACGCCGTGGCTACCATTTTCGGTTTTTTTACTGGGCAATCGCCTACCCTCTTGGGGAACATAGCGTTTCACGAAGCCGCATGATGCTATGATATATTTCTTGAAAGCAAACAAATCCATGGATTTCCTGCAAGAAATCGGGATAGATGTAGAGAAAATCAACAACGACGGGGGTGGAAGGCGGGGGATACATTAAAAGACAGGCGGGGGGACTTTGGACTCAGGCTTCGGAATCGACGGTCGGCCATTCACCGAGCCGCCGTGGCAACCATTTTCGGTGCGTCAACCAGTCAATTGCCGCCCCGTATGAAGGCCAGCGCCTTGAACAGCCCTCCTGGCCATCCAGGCGCTTTTCACCAAGGAGAGCAATCGATGATTACGGCAATCATTGTCGGAGCGGGGCACCGCTCGCTGGGGTATGCGGGACTGTCCAAGACAGATCCTGACCGAATGAAGATTGTCGGGGTGGCGGATCCGCTTGCCGACCGACGCGAATACTGCCGAGAAACCTTTGGCTTTCCGAAGGAGATGTGCTTTTCCAGCGCGGAGGAACTGGCGAAGCGCGGCAAGCTGGCGGACGCGGTGATCAACGGCACCATGGACGCCGACCACATCCCCACCACCATTCCGCTGTTGGAGGCGGGCTATGATGTCCTGCTGGAAAAGCCCTTTGCGACCAACATGGTGGACTGGGAGCGGCTCGACCAGGCGGTCCGCAGGACGAAACGCAAGGTGATGATCTGCCATGTCCTGCGCTACGCGCCTTTTTATGCGGAGATCAAGAAGCGCATCTTGGCGGGGCAGGTCGGCAAGATCATGCACATCCACACGGCGGAGCATGTCAGCTATCATCATTTCACCAGCTGCTATGTGCGCGGCAAGTGGAACAACACCCAGACCTGCCACGCCTCGGTGCTGCTCGCCAAGTGCTGCCACGACATTGATCTGATCACCTGGTTCATGAGCGGCGTGCAGCCAGTCTCCGTCGACAGCATGGGCGGGCTGTACTTTTTCAACCGCGCGAACGCCCCTGCGAATTCAGGCACCCATTGCCTGCTCGACTGCCCGTTGGAAAAGAGCTGCGACTATTCGGTGCGTCGGATGCATCTCGAGCATCCCGTGTTCTGGGGTGCCTATGTCTGGCCCACGCATGCCTACGACGCCAGGCTGAACACCCCTGAACAGCGCCTCAAGGAGGCCATGCAGAAAGATTTCCCGCACTCGCGCTGTGTCTGGAAATGCGACAACAACCAGGTCGACCGCCAAAGCGTCATCATCACATTTGCCGACGGCACTGTCGCCACGCACAACATGACCACCAACACGGCACGCCCCATGCGGAAAATCCACATTGTCGGCACCGAAGGCGAAATCGAGGGTGTCTTCGACGACAACAAGTTCGTGGTGCGCCATCGGGACGTCCGCCCCGACAATCCCCGTTGCTCGTACACGGACGAATGGGTTGACATCGCCCAGTGCGGCGACACCACTGGCGCGACGGGGGGGCATGGCGGCGGCGACATGCGCCTGGTCAAGGACTTCGTGAATCTCGTGGAAGGCAAGCCGACCAGCGTCAGCTGCACGACGCTGGCCGATTCTCTCAACGGCCATAAGCTGGTCTTTGCGGCCGACACCGCGATGGTCCAGCAGGGCAGAGTGTTTTTCGAGGAGTTCACCGCCGAGAAGGAACGGCGGTATTGATTCCATTTTGGGGAGCCACAGGACCATGAAACTGAAAATCTTCGCACTGCTTGGGGCGTGCCTGTTGACTGCATCGCTGACGGGCGAGACGTTCCCAGTGGCGCCCGCCGCCTCGGAATATGTGATCCCAGGGCAGGGGAGCCAGACGCTCGAGTTCACGCTGCCGTCGGCCCTGAAGGACGGGGAATGCCTGAACCTGAAGTTCGACGGCTATCTGCGGTTCAAGCGCTACAGCGGCTACGACTGCTGCATGTCGGTTTCCCTGAACGGCAAGGTCATCGCGGGGGAGCATCTGTTGAACGTGCCGATGATGTTTCTGCGCAACAACGGCATGGATTCCATCAGCTTCCATTGGCGGTTCAATCGGTTCTACCTGCTGTACGCGCCCTCGCTGGAGGCGGCGCAGAGCGACCGATGCCAGTTTCGTCCGCAGACCTGGAATGGCACGACCTTCCAGTTCGACATCTCGAAGGCCGCCCGCGCGGGCAGGAACACCCTGACCTTCACCAACGGGCAGCCACCCGAGGTGCATCGGCTTTTCAATGACACGACGCCCATCCCGATGGTGATCAGCAAGGTCGAGGTGTTCACGACCAATGAGCGGCCTCGGCCAGCCGAGGAGTGGTGGGTGACCGAATTGAAGGCGCTCAATCAAAGCCCCCGCTTCATCGAGCCGCGCAAAAACACCGCCGAGGAGTTCACCTGCAAAGTCGACGGAAACGGCCAGATTGTCATCGCCTCGGGCGCGGCGGTCTATCGCCTCGACACCTTCCTCTCCTTCCCGCACGGCGGCTACAACTCGCTGGGCATCAGGCATCCCGAAAAGCCAGAGAAGGAGTTCGCCGTCCAGGTGCAGGACAATGGCGCGGCGACGGTGGTCCGCGGCGGGGGCAAATACTACACGATCGAGCGGTTGGTCACCAGGCACGGCAACTACGTGCATGTCAAGGACATGCTGACCAGCCTGGCGGACAAGCCGATCGGCGTCATCCACCGCACGCGGCTCACCGCCGACAAGCGGAATGGCAGGCAGATCATGGTCAGCGGCTTGCCAGTGCGGACGCACACCCAGATCCATTCGCCTGAGAATGCGTCGGTCTTCCTGCCTGCGGGGCAGGGCGGCTGCGGGCTGGTGCCCAATGACGACCTCCTGCAGTTCCAGGCGCTCACCTACGTCGTCAACGGCAACTGCGGGCTTTCCGATCCCTCCCTGGTGCTGCAGCCCCGCAAGAGCGCGACGCTGGAGTTCGAGCTCTATCCAGTCGCCAAGGGCGACATGTTCACCTTCATCAACAACGCGCGGGACAACTGGGGCCTCAACGGCATCGTCACCGCCAAGGGCAAGCGCGCCATGGTCTGGGAAAAGGACTCCCTGGAACGGCTGGCCAAGCGCTGGCGGACCTACGAGGACGCCATCGGCCAGATCTATGTGAACCACTTTGCAGGGAAAACCAACACCACCCCGCCTCGGACCATCTGCAAATGGGGCTGGGCGGCCCTGCAGGACAAGGCGATGATGGCGCATCGCAAGGAACTCTTCCAGATCCTGCGCGAGAAGAATCCGCTGTCGCGGCGCGTCCCGATCTACTATGCCGTCATGGCGCCATACGGCAGCAACCACCCCGAGCATCTGGACGACGAACTCTTCAAGGAGTGGATCATCGTCAATCAAAGCGGGGTGAAGCTGACTGAGGCGGGCTATCGCTTCTTCATCCTGACCAAGGACAACGGGCCAGGCAAGGCGCTCCGCGCGCTGGTGGACACCGCCATCGACGACTGGAAGTGCGACGGGCTCTTCTTCGACTATCTGGAGGGCGCCAGCGCCTACTACACCTACAACCGCGCCGACGGCGTCAGCGGCGACATCAACCCCGCGACCAAGCTCCTGAGCCGCCAGAAGGCGTCGTATCAACTGCTCTCCCAGGAGTTCATCATCGACTTGATGCGCTACATCGTGAAGGAGCGCAAGATTCCAGTCGTGGGCAACCGCAGTTTCTACACGCGCAGCACGCGCGAGGCCCTCAAGGATTTGATTCCCATGCGCTTTGGCGAAGCGGGGTGCCTCTGCCACGTGGCCCGCAACTACTTCGCGCCAGTCCCCAACTCGCTGCTGCGCACCTACCGCAATGTTCCGATGCAGTTCCTGAGCGCGCTGTATCTGGGC
Organism: Lentisphaeria bacterium; assembly: GCA_016287975.1. The sequence continues at coordinate 4,082 of JAEEXV010000250.1, forward strand.
GTGGTGCCGCAGGAATACGACTTCCCCTACCCGTGGAGCGACTGCCCCGACACGGCCGCCTACCCCATCGCCATCGACGAACTGGGGCGCGGATATGTGCTGGGCGTCGACAAGATCATCACCGCCATCAGCGGCGACTTCAGCTTCGGCGACGGCGACCCCGTCAAGGTCAGCCGCTTCGATTTCAAGGGGCATCGGATCCCCGCCGACTTCCAGGTCGTCCAAACCGACGGCAAGACGGTCACCCGTGTCCGCATCCCGTTCGGCGAAATCGTGGTCATCGACCGAGTGAAACGCAAGTAGTTGTAGCTACGGCGGCCTCGCCGTGGCTACGCCCAGAAAGGTCGTCAATTGCCTGGAAAACGCCCCGGAAATGGTTGCCACGGCGACCCCGCCGTGGCGGCTCGGTGAATGGGCGGCTGTCGATTCCGAAGCCTTGGCTGCGCCCTGTGGCGAGCCTGATTGGTCACCGCAGGCCCGGCGGCCCGCCACGGCGGGACGCCGTGGCAACAACTTTGGGGATGAAAACGGCGGGGCACGGAACGCGGTGAGGGGGCGTGATCGGTCACCGCAGGCTCGGCGGCCCGCCACGGCGAGGCCGCCGTGGCAACCACTTCGTGCATGAAGATGGCGGCGGTTGCCGCCCCGCAGGGGGAACAGGGTGATTGATCAACGGGTGGGGCGCTGGCGGCGGTATAGTTCTGGGGAGAGGCCAGTGAGCTGCTTGAAGCGGCGGCTGAAATGGTATGCGTCCATATACCCCAGCATGGCGGCGATTTCGCGGATCTTCAGGGTGGTGGTGACGAGTTTTTCGGCGGCGAGGCCCATTTTTGCCTTGTCGACGTAGGCTTTCGGGGAGAGGCCAGTGGCGTGTTGGAAGGCGAGGCGGAAATAGGATTCGCAGATGCCGCAGAAGTCGGCCATTTCGGCGACGGTCCACCAGCGGGAGGGATTCTGGATGATGTTGGCGGCGAGGTATTTGAACTTGACGGCGAGGCCCGTGGCGGCTTCCTTTCGGCTTCCTTCGTAGAGTTCGGTGAGGAAGCGCAGCAGGAAGAGATTGGCTTCGAGCTGGGCGTCGCGGGAGGGGTCGAGGGCGAGTTCGATGATGGGCTTGAGGCGGCGCTGGGTGCCGATTCGGAAGATGCCGTTCTGGAGCACGCCTGCCTGGCAGAGGTGGTCGGCGACGGGGCCAGCGAAGCAGACGTTGTCCTCTTCGTAGGGGAGGTTGCCTGGGTTGCGGCAGGCGCCGTAGAAATGGGGGGTGTCGGGGAGGGTGACGAGGCAGTCGCCTGGGGCGAGGCGGGTGATGCCGCCCTGCGGCGTCCAGCGGAAGCCTGCGCCCGCGAAGAGATGGGAGATCGCATAGAACTTGTAGATGCGGGGCTTGCGTACCGCGACGCCCATGCCTGCGTCCCGTTCGATGCCGACACGGCTGCGGTTTGCCTGGACGGCGAGGCAGATCCAGAGGCCGAACTGCTGGTGCACCTCTGCTGGGCGGAAGTTCAGCACGTAGGATTCTGGGCTTGCATTGATTCCGTCATGGATTACAAGCGTTTTATCCATTTTATTCATGGAGGATTTAGCCTATATTAAGCAAAAGTACCGATTTTTTTGGGGGAAGGAAACGATTTTTCAGGAGCGGGGCTGGCTTGGATTTCGGCATATAGCAAAAAATACATCATCAAACGGATTTTGGAGTCTCATGGAGAAAACGGAGATAGGGATCGGGCTAATCGGGGCGGGGGCGCGCAGCGCGGTGCTGAAGCTGCTGTTCGGGTGCGGTACGAAGTTGCGGCTGCGGGGCGTCTATGATCCAGATGCGGGGCATGCCCGAGAGCGCGCGGCGTCGCTGGGCTTTCCGCAAGCGCAGATCTGCGCTTCGGAGGTGGAGGTGCTGGAATCCGCAGCGGTGGACTGGGTGCTGGTCTTTTCGCCGAACTGCTTTCATGCGGGTCAGGTCGCGGCGTCGCTGCGGGCGGGCAAGGATGTCTTCACGGAGAAGCCGATGGCGACGGCGCTGGAGGACTGCGAGGAGGTGTGCCGCGCCTATCAGCAATCGGGGCGGCAGTTGGCGACGGGGTTCGTGCTGCGCTATTCGCCGATCTATCGGAAGATCCGCGAACTGCTGGACGCGGGAGAAATCGGCCGCATCATCAGCATCGAGGCAGACGACAATCTGCCAGTGACCCTGGGGTCGTACATCATGCGGAACTGGCGGCGGCGGCGCGCCAACGCGGGGCCCTATATCCTGGAGAAGAACTGTCATGACCTGGACCTGCTGAACTGGTTCACGGGATCGCTGCCAGCGCGGGTGGCATCCTTCGGGGGGCTTGACTTCTTCGTGCCGAAAAACGAGCGTCTTCGGCGGGAATACACGGACGCGGAGGGGCGGAGCCCGTTCACGGCGATACCAGACGATCATGGCGAGGCATCGCCGTTCCTGGCGGACAAGGACATCGTCGACAACCAGGTGTGCATCCTCGAATACCGCAACGGCATCCGCGCGACCTTCCATGCCACGCTGGCGAACCGCCTCCCCGACCGCCGAATGTACATCTCGGGCAGCGAGGGCACGCTGGTGCTCTCGCGGGAAGTCATCCGCGTGCGCCGCCTCGGCGAGGAGGCGGTGCGGACATACGATTTCCACAACCAGGACGAGCATGGCGGCGGAGATGCGGTGATCATGCGTGAACTCTACGAGACGATGTGCGGCGGCGGGGCCCCGAAGTCCAGCGGGATGCAGGGCCTGCGCAGCGCGGTGGTGGCGCTGGGGCTGGACGAGGCGCAGCGCACGGGCACGGTCGTGGATCTGGACGCGGTCTGGAGGCGTCTGGGCATCCAGGGGGAGGGCGAAGCATGAAGCCGAGTCTCATGTCGATGGTCTACCTGCAGTTCCCGGGGGCGACGCTTCGGGGAATGCTGGATTTCGCCAGGAAAGAAGGGATTGACGGCATAGACGTCGTGCAGCCGCAGGCGCTGGGGATGGCGCCGCAGGATTTCGGGCAGTGGTGTGCGGAGGCGGGTCTGGCGGTGGTGGGGGGCATCGTCTTCGATTCCATTCGGGATGCGGATTTTACGCGCGCGAAGTGGCTGGAGACGGCGCGGCGGGGCATCGAGGCGACGGTGGCGGCGGGCGCGCGCAAGGTGATGTTCCCGACGGGCGGGGTGCCAGGGCGTGCGCGCGGGGAGAGCCGTCGGCTCTGGCTGGAGCTGCTTTCGGAGGCCGTGGAGATGGGGGCGCGGATGGGGGTGTCGGTGAGCATCGAGAGTTTCGCCGTGGACATCCAGTGGAGCCCGTTCGTCTCGTCGCGGGATCTGCTGGAGGCGGTCGCGGCGGTGCCAGGGCTGAAGGTGACCTTTGACAGCGGCAACCACTTCGTCGTGGAGGATGTGCTGGAAGCGTATCGTCGCCTTGCGCCCCACATCGTGCATGTCCATCTGAAGGACTGGGAGATTCTGGACGAGGCGGCGGAGAAGGCGTTGCGGATGGAGGACGGGCGCTGGTACCGCATGGTGCCGCTGGGGCGCGGGGTGGTGGACAATGCTGGGCTGCTGCGGGCGATGCAGGCGGCGGGTGAGACGCACTACTTTGACCTGGAGTATTCTGGCCAGGTGCCGATGCCTGAGGGGCTGCGCGAAAGCTGGGCGAACATGAAGGCTGCCCTGGCGA
>JAEEXV010000251.1 GCA_016287975.1 Lentisphaeria bacterium
CTTTGGGGGGCCACGGCGAGGCCGCCGTGGCAACAACTTTCGGGGGTTGGAATGGATGCGGGTGGCTCTTTGGGGCGCCACGGCGAGGCCGCCGTGGCAACAACTTTCGGGGGTTGGAATGGATGCGGGTGGCTCTTTGGGGCACCACGACGGGCTTATATTATGGCCATGGACCAGACTGGATGCAACGGAGGAATCCGACTGATCGTGTCGGATGTCGATTTCACCTTTGTGACGCAGGAGCGGGCGCTGCTGCCCGAGAACCTGGCGGCGGTGCGGGAGGCGCAGGCGGCGGGGGTGCCGTTCGCGTTCTGCAGCGGCCGCGCATGGCATTCGCTCGCGGAATGGTCGCGGATGCTTCAGTTGACGGCGCCGCAAGTCATGGACAACGGCGCGACGCTGGTCTCGCCCAAGGACGGGCGCGTGCTCCGCGAGGTCGCGATCCCCGAGGCGACGGCGAGGTTCCTGTACGCCTCGTTCCTGGCGGAGGGGTTCCTGCCGATCCTCTGCACGTCGAACATCTTCTATGCGGTCCAGGTGGACGAGGTGGCGGTCGAGCATCTTCGCCGCACCAACGAGCCGCTGCAGACCGTGCCCTCGGAGGCGGATCTGAAGGAGCCGTTCCGCCATGCGGTGAAAGTGGGGGTGTTCACGCGGACGCGGCGTCCCGAACTGGAGGCGCTGGTGGCGCGGCTGCACGCGGCGGGCGCGGCCAGGGGGCTGGACTTCGCCTATAGTTTCACCGAGTTCGAGACGCTGGTGATCTCGGCGACTGGCGCGACCAAGACGCAGGGCGTCGCGGCGGCGTGTCGGGAACTGGGCTGCACGATGGCCGAGGTGATGGCCATCGGGGACGGCGACAATGACGCGGAGCTGCTCTCCGCCGTCGGTCTCGGCGTGGCGGTCGCCAACGCGACGCCGCTGGCGAAGGCGGCGGCGCGGATGCAGGTGGCGAGTTGCGACGAGGCGGGCGTCGCCCAGGCCATCCGTCGTGTCCTGGCAGGCGGATGGCGGGGGTGATTCCGTGAAAGGCGCGCTGGCGGTGGCGCGGCCTATTTCCCGCGGGCTTCGTGCGGGGTGATATTCGCGAGCAGCTGGGTGAGTTTGTCGAGGGTGACGGGCTTCAGCACGATGCCTGTGAAGCCCATTTCCTCGCTGTGCTTTCGGGCCTCGACGTCGGCGGTGACGGCGTAGACGGGGATTGAGGCGAGGCGCGGATCCTTTCGGATGGCCTGGACGAGTTCCTCGCCAGTCATATTGGGCATCCACATGTCGGTGAGGACGAGGTCGAAGTCGGGATTGGCCTGGAGGCGCTGGAGGGCGGCGAGGCCGTCGCTGGCGGTTTCAAAGTGCCCGACCTGGAGCCGTTTGAGCATGGCCTTGATGACGGCGAGGTTGACGGGGACGTCGTCGGCGACGAGGATGCGCAGGTCCTGCCCGTTGATTTCCCTGGGTGCGTCGGGCGCGTCGGGCGCGGGGATGGCGGCGAGGGGGATGGTCTTGACGTTCTGGAGGGTGAGGGTGAAGACGGAGCCTTTTCCAGGGGCGGACTTGAGGGTGAGGGTTCCGTTCATGCGCTTGGCGAGTTGTCGGCAGATGGAGAGCCCGAGGCCTGTGCCGCGGCTGGCCTTCGGGGTGCGCAGCTGGGTGAACGGCTGCATGAGGTGCTTCTGGTCCTCCTCGGCGATGCCAGCGCCCGTGTCGGCGACGGCGAGGGTGAGGACGCCGTAGTCGGCGTTTTCGGCGTCGGGCTGGAAGTCGGCATGGAGGGTGATGCTGCCGTGGTCGGTGAACTTGACGGCGTTGCTGATGAGGTTGAAGAGGATCTGGCGGATGCGCTGCGGGTCGACTTCGAGGAGGGGGAGCGTCTCCATGTCCTCGTGGAGTTTGACTTCGCCGCCCGAGACGGCGACGTCGAAGGAGTGCAGGACGCCTGAGGCGAGTTTGGCCAGGTCGGTGGGGACGGGGGCGATGTCCATCTTGCCAGATTCGAGCTTGGAGAGGTCGAGGACGTCGTTGATGAGCTGGAGCAGGGTGTCGCCGCTGGTGGTGATGGCGTTGAGGGCCTTCTTGCGTTCCTCCTCCTTGTCGATGCCGTATTTCATGAGTTCCGCGTATCCGAGGATGGCGTTGAGGGGGGTGCGGATGTCATGGCTGACGGTGGAGAAGAACAGGGTGCGGGCCTTTTCGGCGGCGACCGCCTGGTCGAGGGCGCTGTGGAGGCGCTGGCTGTTGAGGTGCCGTTCGAGGGTGGCCCCGAAGATTTCGCTGCACCGTCCGAGGAAGTCCTGTTCGTATTTGTTCAGGCGGTGCGGGGTGTTGAAGCCGACGAGAAGGATCCCCCAGGCCTGTCCTGCGACCTGGACGGGGATGGCGGCGAGGGTGGTGGTGGGGTGGAGGGCGGGTGCGTCGTCGAAGAGGGTCTTGCGGAAGAGCGCGAGTGGCTCTCCTTCGAGGATGAAGTGTCCGCCAGGCGCGGGCTGGTCGAGCAGCTGGCGGATGGGCGCGGCGGGGCAGGAGAAGGTGTGGGGGAGGGAGTTCCCGAAGCGGTCGATGCTGTGTTCGGAGTCGATGACGTAGGTGTCTTGCTCGTGGTCATGCCGAATGAGGTGTCCGAAGTCGGCGTCGAGGCGTTCGCGGATGATGTCAAGCACCTGCCGCGGGCTGTTGACGGCGCTTTCCGCCTGGAGGACGAGCAGGGCCTTGGCGATGGCGCCTGCGTTGGCGTTGAGCTCCTCGTTTTCGGTGACGTCGCTGGCCATTCCGAAGATGCAGGGGCTGCCGTCCTGGTCGGCGATCTGGAACTGCGTGATCTGGAAGCGGTGGGGCTTGCCGTCGGCGGAGGTGATGGTGCAGCGGCTGGTGACGGGGGTGGTGCTGACGACGGTCTTGGCGTCGATGCTGTCGAGGGCCTGGAAGGTGTCGGGGGGGAAGAGTTCGTCGTCCGTGCGTCCGCGGAGGTCGTCGAGGGAGGATTTTCCCGCGAAGGCGAGGAAACTGGCGTTGCAGTCGCGGTATTCGCCCGTGCGCGCGTCCTTGATGGCGAAGAGCAGCGGGAGGTTGTTGAGGACATTTCGGAGGAGGGCGTTGGCGCGGCCCTGGCGGAGGCGGAGGCAGATCATGAGGGCGGCGAAGGCGACGGCGAAGGCGAACATGCCGATGCCCTGGATGAGATGGAGGACGGAATACTGGGTGGAGAGGAGTTTGCAGCGTTCTTCGAGGTTCAGGGTGGCTTTGTCGAAGGCCTGTTCGATGGGGCGGTAGATGTTGTTCTTGTCCTCTTCGTATTCATCTCCGAAGAGGATGCCGCGGGCGAGTTCGACGCGTGCGTCGTAGGCCATTCGGAGCTCGGGTTCGGGGAGCGAGAAGCCCTTGACTTCGGGGGGGCATTCGGGCGAATCGAGGTCCTGGCTGGTGGCGAGGAGGCGCATGGCATGGTATTCCTTGCTCATGAGCGCGAGGGAGGAGTGCATGGCGGCGTCGAACTTTCGCTTGATGTCGGCGCTGTCGGGGAGGTGGCTGATCTTCTGTAGACTGAGTTCGCGGTGCTGGTCGGTCTTTGCCTCCTGGAAGTAGGCGTCGCGGTGGATTGTCTTTTTGGTGACGGCGTATTTGCGGACGGCGTTGGTGAGGATGTCGGAGCCGCTGCGGAGGAGTTGCCCTGCCTCGTTGTATTCGGCGAGGGTATGGTAGGCGTCCTGGAAGTCGTGGAGATTCTCGTCGAGCCGCAGGCGGATATAGAAAATCCCGGCGAAGAGGAGGATGCAGGATGCGGCGAGGAGGAAGATGAGGATGCGTTGCCGCGAAAATGCTTGCGAGGTGCTTCTCATGGTGTCGGGCGGTTACTTTTCAAGGGGCCAGGTGGTGGTGGCACCAGGGAGGAGGGAGTTGCCGCTGGCGGCGCGGAGGAATTCGGGTTTCACGCCGCTGTTCTTGCCTGCGAAGCGGCAGTCGTGGAACTCGACGGTGGCATGGGGGAGGGTCTTGAAGCGGGCGGAATCGAAGGCGCATCGCGCGAAGGCGGCGCGGACGTTGCGGAGGGTGGCGGCGCGGATGGGGCCGCAGTTGCGGATGGCCAGGGGGAAGACGGGGCCCTGGTCCTGGTGGTTGACGACGACGGTGAAGTGTCCGCTGCCCGCGAGGGCGATGTTCTCGATGAGCACCTGGGCGGGGACGAGGAGGCGGTGGGCGTAGTCGAAGTCCTGGGCGGCGGCGGTGGTGTGGGTGAAGAGGACGGCGGGCCTGTCAGTGTGGACGGTGCAGTTGCGGATGGTGATGTGGCCGCCGAGGTCGCCGATGTCGCCGCGTCCCGTGAAGATGCCTGTGGCGTCGTGGATCTGGCAGTTCTCGATGCGGATGTGTCCCGTGCCAGCGAAGATGAATGCGGTGCGCGGGGCGAAGTGCCATTTGGCGAGGTCGGCCTTGGGGGTGCAGTAGCCTGGGAGGGTGGTGGAGAGGGCATGGATGACGGCGTTTTCGATGGTGTAGTGGTCGCCGTAGTGGTCGTCGATGCAGCCCCATTTGCCGCCGTGGATGGAGATGAAGCGTCCATGCCGCCCTGCCATGGAATCGCGGCAGTTTTCGGAGGTGCAGTCGGTGTAGGCGACGAAGCGGCAGTTGGTGTGTGAGATGTTGTAGCCGAGGCCGTGGTAGGTGGCGCCCGACCAGTGGCAGTCGTGGAAGGAGAGGTTGGCGCAGTGGTCGACGCCCATGAGTGAACTGGGCATGTAGTCCTTCTGGAGGACGCGGATGGAGAGGCGTCGGAAGGCGAGGTTGCCGCGGTTGACGAGGAGGGTCTGGTCGTGGACTGGATGGGGCTTGCCGCCGAGGTCGCTGGCGCAGGTGACTTCGATTGCGAGGCCGTCGAAGTCGAGCGGCGGCTGAGGCGGGGTGTATTCGACGGCGGTTTCGGGATGGAGCCAGAGGCAGATGGCGTCCCTGGCGCCGTTGGGGTAGGTGAAGCGGTGGTGGGTGCGCGCGGCCTTGGGGTTCGGTTCGACGGGGCCGATGGGGATGTCGCCGTGGAAGCGGTGTCGAAAGGCGGTGCCAGGGCCAGAGGGGAAGGTGGCCTTGAAGACGCGCCCGTCTTTCATGCAGTATTCGCCGCGGCGGTAGGTGCGCGCGGCGTCCCATGGCCTGGCGTCGGCGGGCGGGGTGTAGGAGAACTGGAGTTCGGGGACGAGATGGCCTTCGTGGGTGGAGACGACGCAAAAGTCGTTCGGGGTGTAGTACTGGTCGTTCCTCTGGTTGCGGCGGCTGGAGAAGAAGTCGGTGCCGGAGAAGCGCAGGGTGCCGCCGCGTTCCAGGTCGATGAGGTCGCCGCGGAGGGTGGGGATGCCTTTGACCTTCGGCAGGCGGGAGAGGCCTGCGCGGAGGGCGCCGAAGGCCTTTGGATCCAGCGCGACGGGCGGGGTGTCAGGCACGATCTGGAGGCGGACGGGGCGCTTGAGGGCATGGGCTGGGGTGAACGTGACCTGCGAGAAGGAGGCGCGCCTGGGGTCGAGTTCCGCTTCCTTGACCAGCACGCCCTTGCAGTCGATGCCGCATCGCAGGGTGACGACCTCGGTGAAACGGTAGCGCCCTGGCGGGATGAGCATTTTGCGGCGGGAGGCGGTGGCGGCGGCGTCGGCGGCGCGCTGGAGCGCGCGGGTGTCGTCGTGCTTGCCGTCGCCGACGGCGCCGAACCACTTGGCCGAGGGGGTGCATCCTGGCAATGCGCCGCGCACGGCGCCTGTCCCGCGAAAGATGTGCGCGTTTTCGTCGGCGAGCAGGGGGCCGTTGACCACGAGCGCGGATCCAGGGGCGAGATCGAGCCAGCCGCCCGAGGCGAAGCGCAGGGAGACGCCGTCGGGGACGACGACGCGTCCCGCCACGGCCAGCGGCGCGGAGATTTCGAGCACGCCGTCGGGGGGCGTCTCCTGGAGGCGTTCCAGGAGGGTCGCGGCGCCGGAGGCGAGGATTCCGAGCAGCAGGCAAAGGCAGGTGGTTTTCAGGGAAGTGCGGGGCATGTGTCGGGCTGGGGGGGATTTCTGGTGAAAGTCATAACATAATGCCTTTCATCGGAAAAGGCGGGCGTTCACGGTTTGCGTTTTCGGGCGCGGAACTCGGAGGGCGAGCATCCCTCGCAGGCGTGGAAGAAGCGGGTGAAGGCCTGGAGGCTGGGGAATCCAGTGGTGTATGCGATGTCGGTGACGGTGTCCTCGGTGCTTTCGAGGAGTTCCCTGGCGTTCTCCAGCCGCGTCTGGCGCTGCCAATGGCCGATGGTCATCCCGAACTTCGCCTTGAAGCGGCGGGTGAGCTGCCGCGGGCTCAGGCTGTAGGCCTGGCTCAGGGTGGCGAGCGTCAACGGACGCCTGTTCAGGCTGATGAAGACGGAGTTGCGCACGGAGTTCTCCAGTTCGTTGTCGGGGATCTCGGGATCCTGCGCGACGTGCGCGAACGACGTCGCCAGGAACTCCATCACGAAACACTTCACCGCCGAGCGCAGCAGTTCATTGCGGAAGCGCGACGGCGGCGGGGGTGCGACCAGCCGCTCGACCGCCTCGCGCTGCAGCGGCGTCAGGGGGACTTCGTAGCCGAGTTCGCCCAGCCTCGCATTGATGCGGCGGCACAGGCGCCGCGCCTGCGCGTCCCGCCCCTGCAGGCGGAACGAGAAACTCAGGATCTGCGACATCGCGTCGACGACCTGCGTGCGGCTGTGCAGCAGGCTCGGCGGCAGCGCCAGCAGCACCGCCTCCCTCTCCTCGCTGAGCGGGTGCGGGTTGCGCCCGACGCTGGTGTCGAGGGGCGCTCCGCCCAGATGCACCGTCAGTTCGTAGGTCGGATGCTGGTGTTCAGGCGTGTGGAAATGCTTCGGCCCCTCCACATACATGCAGTAGTGCATGGTCAGCGCCAGCCCGCCGATTTCGATCGGCGGCATTTCGCGGATCGCCTCCGCCAGGATGCCGTTGAGTTCGCCTCGGTTAATGTCCCGCAATCCCATTCGTCGTCTCCTCGATTGGCCAGATGTCTTTTTCCGTTAATATAATGTCTGTTTTTGACAATGGCGGAGCCCTTGAAACTGCCGACGCCGTTCCTATATTTACCCCGAAGGCCGAAAACACGCCGCATTCCTTTTTGAATCCTACCTGAATCCACCGACAACCCCCTGGGAGGCATCATGAAACACCGAGTCTTCACCCTGATTGAACTGCTTGTGGTCATCGCCATCATCGCCATCCTGGCGAGCATGCTGCTGCCTGCGCTGTCGAAGGCGCGGGACAAGGCGAAGGCGATCAGCTGCATGGGCAACCTCAAGACGATCGGCCTGGACATGGCCATGTACGAGCAGGACAACGGCCAGTATCCCTACGGGCAGATCGGCTTCAGCGGGCTGGGCGACAACCAGAACATCTCGTGGCAGCTGCTGCTCTACGGCATCTTCAACCAGAGCGCCGCGCTGCGCTGGGGGGCGACCCCGTGGGGGCGCTACAAGCACCTCAAGTGCCCCGCCGACAGCATCAAGGCAAGCGCCCCGAACAACCCCAAGAACTCGTACGGCTTCAACATGAACTCGCTGGGCTGGGCGCGCAACTGCGCGGACTACAGCCTGTCGAACGTCAACTGGGAGCCCAGCATCGGCTCCGCCTACGGCCAGTTGGCGGGCAACTGGCTCAACAACAAATACAACGGCACCGTGCAGAAGGGCCCGTCGATGATCACCACCATCTTCGACCTGGGCACGACGGGGCGCGCGGACAACGCGGGCGTCGGGCGGATGCAGTGGATGCCGACGGAGCACAACTACGGCGTCGGCGACCCTGACGCCAGCCACCGCAGCGGCAGCAACTGGCTCTTCTGGGACGCGCACGTCGAGTTCATGCGCCCGTGGTCGTATCCTGGCGTCACCTTCACCTGCCAGTATCTCTACAACAACATCCGCTGGTAACCCGTCTGCAAGGAGACCGACGACCATGCACCGAAGCGCCTGCCGCATTCTTCTGCTCGCCCTCCTGTCCGCGGCCTTGCCGTCCATGGCCATTGACCTGGCGCGGGACGGGCGCGCGCTGGTTCGGATCGCCGTTCCCGCGGCCCCCGTGCGCCTGGAGAAAATGGCGCTGTCCGACCTGCAGGAGTTCCTGGGGAAGATGACGGGGGCGCGCTTCGAGGCGGTCGCGGAGACGGAACTCCCTGCAGGCGAGCCCGCCATCTATCTGGGGTGGACGCGGTTCGCGCAGGCCCAGGGGATCGACGCGGCGAAGCTCGGCAAGGAGGAATGGGTCGTCCGCACCGTGGGGGATTCGCTGGTGATCACGGGCGGGCGGCCCGCGGGCACCTTCTACGCGGTGTGGAAGTTCCTGAACGGGCTGGGGTGCTATGCGATGGCGATGGACTGCTATTCGGCGCCGCCGCGTCGTTCGCTCTCGGTCCCGGGGCTGTCGGTGCAGGGGCGTCCGCCCTTTGCGGGGCGCCTCATCTACAACGACTTCCCAGGCGCGGCGATGGCGGGCGGGATGCCTGCCGACCTGCAGGAGCAGTATCGCCTGTTCGCGCTGCGCAGCGGCACCAACGGCGAGCAGACGCACCGCCAGAAGCAATACTATTACGGCGACCTCTTCAACATCTCGACGGTCCCCTTCCATCACACGCTCACCCTCTACGTGCCGCCGAAGAAGTACTTCGCGACGCATCCCGAGTATTTTGCGATGAACGCGCAGGGGCAGCGCTTCGCCCCGCAGGGCTTCGCCAAGGGGAGCCTCTGCATGTCCAACCGCGAGGTCTGGAAAGTCACCCTGGAGAGCCTGCGTTCGTTCATCCGCAGGGACCGCGCGGAGCGGGCGAAGGAGGACTGGCCCGTGCTCTATGACATCTCCCTCCTGGACAACTCCCCGTATATCTGCAAATGCCCCGCGTGCACGGCGATCTCGAAGGAGGAGGGATCGGAGTGCGGGCTGCTGCTGCGCTACATCAACTACGTCGCGACGGAAATCGCGAAGGAGTATCCTGAGATCATCATCCGCACCTTCGCCTACTCGGCGGCCCGCAAGCCGCCGAAGAAGACGCGCCCCGCCGCCAACGTGCTGCTGCAGGTGTGCGACGAGTTCCCGCAGGCGGACGCCTTCCGTCCGCTCACGCACCCCCTGAATGCGCACAACCTGGCCAGTCTGAAGGAGTGGGCGGCGACGGGGGCGCGGATCCAGTTCTACGACTACTGGAACATCAGCGGGGTCTACTTCGACCCGCCCCGCTGGGAAACCGTGCTGGACGCGCTCCAGCCCGACCTGCGCCTGTTCAAGGAACTCGGGGCCGTCGGCCTCTTCGTGGAGTTCGAGCGCGACCATGTGAGCCCGCAGCCCTTCTATGACCTGGCCTACTTTGTGGCCAGCCAGTTGATGATGGATCTCGACGTGGACGTGGAGGCGCTGGTCGACGCCTTCCTGCCCGCCTACTACGGCGCGGCCGCCCCCGTGATGAAGATGCTGCTTGCCGAGATGCGCGAGGGCGTCCGAAAGCAGCCGACGAAGATGGCGATCCACATCGGCGGCGCGTGGCGCTATTTCACGCCCGAGAACGCGCTGCGCTACTACCATCTGCTGAAGGCGGCGGCGGCGTCGCTTCCAGCTGGTGGCGTCCATCGGCAGCGGGTGGAGAGCGAGCTGCTGACGCTGTGCTGGGCCGTCCTGGCGCGGCAGGTGACCTTCGGGCCGGTCTTCCGCGCGGGCGGCGTCTCCATGGACCAGCTGGTGGCCGAATGCGAGGCGTACGCGCGGCAGCACATCATGCGCATCAAGCCCGCCAACGCCAAGTTCTTCCTGGATCGGTTCCACCAGAAGTTCGACAAGATCAAGGCGGTCCTCCCGCGCCCCGCGAAGTTCAAGGGGGTGGCGGACGAGAGTTTTCGGCTGCTGGCGTTTCCGCAGGCCTCGCCGATTCCGAACATCCACTCGGAAGTGGTCGACGACGCGGATTCCATCACGGGGAAGGCCATCGTCTCGCATGGCCCCTCCAAGACCGCCAATGACCACGGCGTCGGCAAGATGATCCAGGCGACGCCGACGATCCGCGTGCCGAACCTGAAGTTCGTCCTCGGCAACATCGGCCCGAAGCATGACATCAAGCCTGGCACGCAGTGGGAGATCTCCACCGTGCTGCGCAAGGTCCACCAGGACGAGAAATACCACTGGTACAAACTGCGCGGGGCCGTCGACCTGCAGGAGAAGTCGTACTTCTGGGGGCACGCCTGGGCGATCCAGTTCAAGACCAACTCGGTCTATGTGCTGACGGACGGCGTGGCCGACAACAATGTCTGGGAGGCCTGGTTCAGCGCCAAGTTCACGGGGCCCGCGTATGTCCCGGGTTCCACCAGGCCCGACGCCATCTACGTCGACATGGTCGCGCTGGTGCGCCCTGGCGCGGCGGGCGTCGCCCCCGACGACGACGCGCTTTCGCAGGCGGAGCCGACGGTGGTGAAGCCGCCTGAATTCGCGTCCGTCCCCGACGGCGCCATTCGGGTCTTCGACGTGCGCGCGGCCCGTCCCATTCCGAAACTGTGCACGGAGGTCGTGGCGGACAGGGATTCCGCGACAGGCAAGGCGCTCCGCACCTACGGGCCCGCGGGGGCGAAGCACGGCTTCAATGTCCGCGTGCCAGGGCAGCAGCCCAGCACGAAGTTCTGCATCGGCGGCGCGAACGGCGATTCGATGCTGATCCTCCAGGGGCTTGAAGACAACTTCGAGAACTACCACTGGTTCCGCATGAAGAAGCCAGTCCAGATCACGGCGAAGTCCTACTTCTGGGGCTTCAACTGGGCGCTCCAGTTCCATCCGCGCGGCCTCTACGACCCCAAGGGCACCGCGGAGGACAACACCTGGGAGGTCTGGTTCAGCGTCAAGTTCACGGGGCCCGCCTACGTCCCGGGTTCCACCCAGAAGGACGCCGTCTGGATCGACCGCCTGGTCTTCGTCAAGCCTGGGTTGATGAAGTAGATTAATACCATCGGCAAGCCTCAAGGGACCCAAGGGACCCAAGGGACCCAAGGGGCCAAGGGACCCCAAGTGACCCAAGTGACCCAAGGGACCCCAAGTGACCCAAGTGACCCAAGGGACCCCAAGTGACCCAAGTGACCCAAGGGACCCAAGGGACTCTTGGGACCAATGAGGTGCCTTCAAGCCATTCCGCCGTCCCAGTAGTTCCTGCCGCCCCAGCCATTCCCATGCCAGATTTTCCGTCCCCATTCAAGAACCAGGAAGCGCCTGAAGGCGAACTCTGGATCTCCGAAGTCCGCTACCAGGATCCGCGCTCGCAGCTCTATGTCGGCAGTCCGAACATCCTGCGGCTGCCCGACGGCGCGCTGCTGGCCTCCCACGACTACTTCGGCCCGCAGATCTGCGACCAGAACAAGAACATCCGCGGCCTGGTGGCCATCTGCCGTTCCGAGGACAACGGGCGCACCTGGCAGCAGGTCAACCAGCTCCTGAACGCATGCTGGGGGGCGCTCTTCCAGCACGAGGGGAAGATCTACCATCTGGGCAACGTCGGCGAATACGGCCCCGTCGCCATCCGCCGCAGCGACGACGGCGGCTTCACCTGGACCTATCCGTATGACGAGCGGAGTGGGCTCCTCTTCCCCGCAGGCCCCGCGCGCCAGATGCCGAACTGGCAGTGCATCGGCCCCGTCTCGCACCACAAGGGGCGCTTCTTCGAGGACATCGACGACCTCGTGCTCACCGCCCCTGGGCAGTGGTGGATCCCCAGGTGCTTCCAGGCCTGCGTCATCAGCGCGCCAGACGACTGCGACCTGCTCCAGGCGAAGAACTGGTCGATGAGCAACCACCTGCCCTTCGAGAGCAGCCGTGTCCCCGACCAGTCGCTGGTCAACCCCGACTATTCCGGCTGGCTTGAAAGCAGCGTCTTCGAGGCACCCGACGGCTCCCTCGCCTCCATGCGCCGCCTGCATCTGGCCCGCCCCAACAAGGCGGCGCTCTGCCAGATCTCGGACGACGGCTCGCGCATCGACTTCGACTACGGGACGGGCTTTGTGGACATGCCCTGCGCGCCCTCCAAGTTCAAGATCGCCTTCGACCCCGTGAGCCGAATGTATGTCTCGATCACCAACCAGGTGCTGGGCGACTGGCGCACCACCCGCAACCGCCTGATCCTCGCCTCCTCCCCCGACCTGCGCCACTGGAAGTGCAACCGACTGCTGATGTGGGACAAGTCGGGGCTGGACTGGAAGACCTCCCTCGAAAGCGTCGGCTTCCAATACACCGACTGGCAGTTCGACGGGGACGACATCATCTATCTGACCCGCACCGCCTACGACGGGGCGCACACCTTCCATGATTCCAACCGCATCACCTACAATGTCGTCAAGGACTTCCGCTCCTGGCTGACGCGGGAGATGCCGACCGCAGCCGTGCCCGAATAGCCGCCACCCAAGAGGGGAGACGCCACCATGCTCAATGTCAAGGACTTCGGGGCCATCGGGGATGGCCGCGCCAACGAAACCGCCGCCATCCAGCGCGCCATCGACGCGGGCGGGATGGTCGCATTCCCGCCAGGCGTCTATCTCAGCGGCTCGCTCTTTCTGAAGAGCGGCGGCGGCCTCTATCTGGAGCAGGGCGCCGTCCTCCTCGCCTCCCCCAGTCCCGCCGACTATCTGCCGCCGCCCGACTGCCCCGCCAACTGGGCCTCGCAGGCGGAGTCCTCCGCTGGGCTGCATTTCATCAATGCCGTCGGGCAGCATGACATCACCCTGGCCGGCGACGGCTGCATCAACGGCAACAGCCCCGCCTTCCTGAACGAGATGGATCCCGAGGTCCCCATCTGGTTCAAGCGCATCTGGCGTCCTGGCCAGATGATCTTCCTGTGCGACTGCGAGAACGTCTCCATCCGCGGCCTCCGCCTCCAGGACGCCCCCTATTGGCACTGCCATCTCTTCGGATGCCGCAAGATCCGCATCCACGGGCTGGAGATCCGCGGCGACCGCCGCGTCCCCAACAACGACGGCATCGACCTGGACTGCTGCGAGGACGCCGTCGTCACGGGCTGCCTCATCGAGACTGGCGACGACAGCCTCGCCATCCGCTGCGACAGCAGGACGCTCGGCCGTCCGCAGCCCTGCAGGAATATCGTCGTCAGCCAATGCGTGCTCGCCTCTGGCTACGCCAACGCGATCCGCGTCGGCGTCGGAGCGGGGACAGTGCGGGACTGCCTCTTCTCGCAGTGCGTCGTTCGGGACAGCCGCACTGGATTCTGCATCGTCTCCAAGTACAGCGACAACGAGACCCCTGGCGGCACGCTGCGCAATCTGCAGTTTCGGCAGTTCCACTGCCAGTGCGAGCGGCTGTTCAACATCAAGCTCGACAACGTCCCCGACCTGCGGTTCCCGTCCTCGGCGACCATTGAAAACCTTGCCTTCTCGGAGATTACTGGCGAGGTCACCCTGACCTCGCAGATCATCGGCAATGGCCGCGGGACCATCCGCGCCCTGGAGCTCTCGGAGCTGGACCTCGACTTCCAGGGCGACGGCCCCGCCCCCAATGTCAACGCCCAGGGCGGCTGGGGCCGCGCCTCCACCGACGTCGGCTTCGAGGTCTCCCGCGCCTCCGACATCCGCTTCGACGGCTGCCGCATCCGCTTCAAGGATGTCCCTGGCTGGACCGCCGCCATCCGCGCCGACCGCCCCGACGCCGTAGCCGTCGACCGCTGCCGCTCCAACCGCCCGCTGCGGTAATCGGGAGGCCGCGCTCCTGCGCGTGCTTGGATTATGATGCTGCGGGAGTTGCTATGTAAACCGTAACTCCCAAAAATTGGCGAATAACTACGCGACAGTGGTCGGGATTTCCAGCCCCATGCTTTCAATGGCCAGTCTTGCCGCCTTTGGAACGGGCTCCAGCTCCCACTTGCCGTTTGCGTTTGTCGCGCGGACATCCCACAGCATGTTCTGGAGGGCTTTCACGACCGCATTTTCTCCTATGCCAGGGGAAGTATTGACCAATTATGGCTTGAAGCGGAAGATGCGACCATTGCCGCAAACTCCAATTTGCTCATCATTGACCAGGCATGCAAACTTCTCTCTCGCCAAATGGAGGATATCTCCACGGAATTCTGCCAGGTAGGGGGGCACGGAACGCCTGAGCAAGGCCAGGCTTGAACAACGCGATGCGCAAGTCATTGCCGATAACGCTCCCAAATGCCCGATTTGCGGGAAAACCATGTGCAAAGTCATGGCGCGAAAAGGTCGGAATGCAGGGCGGCCATTCTGGAGTTGCGTGGATTATCCAAATTGCAATGGCAACCAACCCATCTGACCCCAGACCCATCTTCCGAGGACCCCAGACCCCAGACCCCAGACCCATCGGAGACCCCAGACCCCAGACCCATCTTCCGAGGACCCCAGACCCCAGACCCATCTTACGGGACCCCAGACCCCAGACCCCAGACCCATCTTCCGAGGACCCCAGACCCCAGACCCCAGACCCAAGACCCATCTTACGGGACCCAAGACCCCAGACCC
>JAEEXV010000252.1 GCA_016287975.1 Lentisphaeria bacterium
CTCGCGGACGCGGTCGGCGGCGGGGACGAGATCGCGGTTGGTGTCGGCGGCGGGATTGCCGAAGCAATTGAGCCAGGTCTCCTGGCGCGGGAGCAGCTCGCGCATGGCTTCGCGCCACTGGGCGAGGGTGAAGGTGCCGCCAGTGCAGTTCTGGAAACTGCGAGGCGGGAAGGTCTTGCCGGGCGGGTAGGAATCGCGGTCCCAGATGTGGACATGCGCGTCGAAGATGCGCTTCGGCAGGCGCGGAGCCAGTTCCTCTTCGTAGATTCGGCGGTCGATTTCGCGGGTGTATGGCATGGGTGGGGGGGGGCGCGCCAAAAATGGCACGGCACAGGACAGGCGGGAGGGACCCGCGCCAAAAATGGCGCGGCACGGGACTCCGGGCCGCACGCGGTCCGGCGCAGGACGGACGGGCTGGCGTATGCCTGGCGGCTTTTGGCTTTAAGCTTTTGGCTTTAAGCTTTAGGCTTGGGCCAGCATGGCGGCGCCGACGGCGCCAGTGTGGCTGCGGTAGGGGGAGAGTTCGACGGGGAGGCGTAGCACCTCCTCGATGACGGCGGGCCAGGTCGCGCCCTCGGAGGGGCCGCCGCTAACGACGACCTTGCGGAAGGGCGGATGCTGGTCAAGGCGTTCCTTGAATCGGGCGACGACCTCCCGCATCTTGCGGCGGGATGGCGAGTCGGGCTGGCGGGCCTCCTGGTTGAAGGCGAGGTAGCGGTCGGGGGCGTCGCCGAAGCGTCCGAGGATGAAGTCCTCGATTTCGACGCCGATGCCCTCGACGGAGAACATGGCGCCCCAGCAGCCGCCGTCGGGTGCAAGGAAGGTGTCGCACAGTTCGCCCTTTTCGATGATGTCGTCGCGGTTTGGGACGGGGTAGAATCCGACCCAGCTGGTGCCGCAGCTCAGGAGCAGGTCGCCTGGGCTGGTGACGCCGGCGGCGCGAGCGCCTGCGGGGTGGTCGAAACTGCCTGCGACGAAGCGGGTGTCGGCGGTGAGATTCCCGCCCGTGTACTCCTGTTTCAGGGTGGCGATGGCGGTGCCCGAGGGGAGCATTTCGGGGAGGCGCGTTTCGTCGAGGCCGAAATGCGCGAGGAATGGTGGATGGTAGCGGAATGTCCGCTGGTCGAAGAGGTAGAAGGGGGCGCCGTTGGAATAGTCGAGGGCGTGGCGGCCAGTGAGCATCCACGTGATCCAGTCGTTGTTCATGGTGACATGCGAGGAGGCGAGCAGCGCGGGCGCCTCGCGCCGAAAGTATTCGAGGTGCATCAGCGGGAAGGCGGGGATGGCTGGCCAGCCGCAGACCTGGCGGACGTTCCAGTCGGGCGACGGCCGCCAGTCGAGGCGGCGGTCGAGCCAGCTGACGACGGGGGTGCGCGGCGTGCCGTCTGGCGCGCAGAGCAGGGTGTTGCCAGAGGCGGCGGCGAAGGCGACGGCGCCGACGGGCGCGTCGGAGGCGGCGGCGAGGGCGCGCAGGATGCGGAGGACCTGGGCGAGATACTCTTGCGCGTCCAGTTCCGTCCAGCCAGGGTGCGGATGGTGGAGGCGGATGCGCTCGCTGACGGAGTGGAGGATGCCGTGGGCGGCGTTCCAGCAGACGCCCTTGATGGCGCCAGTGCCCAGGTCGAGTCCGATGGTGTTCATGCGACCTCCATTTGGGCGAGGGCGGCGTCCATGGCGCGGACGAGGGCGTCAACGAGCGCCTCGGAGGTGATGAGCGGGAGTTTCATGAGGGCGACGGGGGGGCAGTCGGCCTTGTAGGTCTGCGCGCTGGCGTCGATGCCGTAGGTCTCGCCGAGGATGCGGCAGAATGCGACCGCGTGCTCCGCGTCCGCGAAGCAGATGCTGGTGAGGAGGCCGTCGCCGTCGATCTTCCTGATGGTGGCGGAGTGCCGTTGGCGCAGCAGGTCGAGCTGGCTCCGCCAGGCGTGCGCGATGGCGGCGGTGTGGGCGGCGTTGGCCTCGGCGAAGCGGATGGTGACGAGGTAGGCGAGGCTGGCGAGTTCCTCCTGGCCGTTGGTGACGAGGGCGCCGAACTGGTTGAGGTCGTCCATCTCGGCGGTGGCGAGGATCTTCGAGGCGGGATAGCACCCGCCAGGGAAGCCCTTGCCGACGGAGACGAAGTCGGGATGGCACTGGTACTCCTTGAAGAGGAAGAGCCGCGGCGACCACATGCAGCTCTGGATCTCGTCGACGAAGACGGGGATGCCGCGCTCGCGGCAGAGGGCGTGGCAGGCGGCGACGTAGGCGTCGTCGAGGCGGATGCCGCCGTAGTTCATGAGCACGAGTTCGTGCAGGAAGCCCGCGACCTTGCAGGAGCCCTCGTCATATTGCGCGACGGCGTCGGCGAAGGCGGCCGCGTCGTTGACGGGGACGGGGACGACCTTGAGGAGGCCGTGGCGCTCCATCTGGGCGGCGAGTTCGGACCACATTCCGCGCAGGATCTGGGTGAGGATGGCGGTGCCGTGGTAGTTGGCCTCGGGGCCGCCTTTGCGGTCGGCCATGACCAGGAAGACGGGGGTCTTGCCCGCGTGGACGGGGGCGGGGAAATGCGGCTGGAGGCGGTAGAAGCGCGCGAGCATCATCTTGAAGGCGGCCTCGCAGGCGAGGCTGCCCGTCTCGAGGTTGATGACGCGGTTGAGGACATGCGGCGCGGTGGAGGCGAGGACGGCGGCGAGGCCGTCCTCGTCCCCGCGCTCCAGGCCGTTGGCGATGCGCACGAGTTCGCGTTCGAGGAGGCGGGTGATGTGGCCGCGGGTGTTGTTGTGGGTTATGTTGGTGATGCCGATGTCGGCGGCGATGCGTAGGAGGCGGTAGCCTGGGAAATTGTGGCCGAGGCTTGCCTGGTAGTGCTCGCTTTTGCCGATGACGGCGAGGCGTCCGTCCTCGCCGAGGCGGTAGAAGCCCATGCCGCTCAGGGGGGCGGCGGCGCGGTGGAAGGCTTGGTCGAACGCCAGGGTGCCCGCGCCGTCGGAACTCTGCGGGAACGGCGTCGAAATGCGCGTGCCGATGCGGGGGACGAGTTCGTCGAGGCGCCGCTGGTATGCCTCGGGGAAGAATTCGACGGGGGTATGGGCGAGGTCCAGGAGGTTGGCGGCGTTGCCGAGGCCGAGGGCCTCGGAGGCGTCGCAGACGCGGGCGACGTAGGTCTCGCCGACGAGATCCGCGAGGGAGAAAGTGGGATTCTGGAGCATGGTGGGATTCAATTGAACTGTTCGACTGGAGTTACTTCGCCGTCCCTGCGGGCGGAGCGGGCGGCGGCGGCGCCCATGGCCATGTAGTGGAGGGCCTCCTGGATGGGGATGGGCGATGGGCCGTCCTCGGCGACCATCTTGACGAAATTATGGACGAGATAGGGGTGGCTGCCGCCGTGGCCCTGGGGCTGGAAGTCGGTTTGGAAGTCGTCGTCGCTGGCGTTCGGGTCGTAAAGTTTTCGGAAGGCCCTCTCGACCTCTGGCGGGAGTTTGTCGCGCATTTCGGCGTCGGTGTAGTCCTGTTCCTGCCAGACGACTTCTTTGCCTGGGATGTCGCGGTTGTGGAGGAAGGTGTGGTTGCGGGTGAA
>JAEEXV010000253.1 GCA_016287975.1 Lentisphaeria bacterium
CAGTCCTCTCATGCGGCAAGCCCTCGAACGCTACACGGGGCGTACGGCCGTACACGCTCGACGTTCGACTATGTACGGTACGGGGGCCGCAGGACTTTGGACGTTGGACGCTGGACTTTGGGCGCTGGGGCGGCCGCAGGACTTTGGACTTTGGACGCTGGACTTTGGACGCTGGGGCGGCCGCAGGACTTTGGACTTTGGACTTCGCTATTTTCCCCATACGGTTCGGCAATCGCCACCATTTTCATGCCCGAAGTTGTTGCCACGGCGGGGCTGTGGCGGTCCGCCGAGCGCATCTCTTCGTGGCCGCATTCGCTCCACACACTTTGGCTCACGCCGTCCTCAAGAGCGTTCATTTACGGGAATTGCCGAATGCTGAAATAGTTCGATGAGATAGACGGCGGCATAGGAGGGCTTTCGGATGGTCAGCGTGTTGCCGCGCCGTGTGTAGACGGCATTGTCGAAATCCTTGTCGGCGTCGACGACGCGCACCTGGAGGTCGTAGTCGTGCATGCCTGCGATTTCCACCTGGAATTCGATGGCGATGTCGAAGAGGAAGGAGATGAGGATGGCGCCGTCGCCCTCGGCGTTCTTTCCCGCCAGGATGGCGCAGTCTCCCTTTTGCGAGGCCAGGTCGTGCTGGAGTCGCGGTGAGAGTTCGTCGGGGACGCAATGGACTCGGATGTCATGTCGCATCAGGGTGCCGTAGGCTTCGAGTGCGTAGTAGAGCTTGGTGGGGTTGCGGTCTTTGTCCAGCATTCCGAAGATGCCGCAGTTTCCCGTGTAGAAGAAGGCCTTGTCGAGGGGCGTGTCTTCGAAGCCGATCATGACGGAGGCGGTGTAGGCGGCAGATTCGATGCCGTCCATGCCATAGACGGGATGCAGGACATCGGGCGCGGTTCCAGGAGTCTTGATGGCTCTCCATGAGCGGTTGACATAGTGCCATTCGCCGATCTGGAGTTCCGCGTTCGGGTATCCGTATCGCGTGGCCATGTCCTTGAAGATGGCGGGCAGGGAGAGCATGAATGGCACGAGGGTGTGATACTGGTTCCAGGTAAAGAAGTCGAGGGGGAGTGCGTTGTCCCTGCAGAATGCGAGGAACGCCTCCATTGCGGGCTGGTCGTTGCCGCCGCCGCCCCAGGCGGGGCCTCCGACCTTGATGTCGGGATGCTCTGCCTTCAGCAGGGTTGCAGTGACCTTGTACAACTCGAAATACTGTTCGCGGGTGCCCGACCAGAGTTTCCATTCGTTGGGTTCGCACCAGACCGCCCAGTAGCGGATGTTCCAGCGGTGGCCGTTGGCCCATCCTTCATTGTAGTGGGCGACGATATGGGAGCAGATGCGCGCCCATTTGGCAAAGTCCCTGGGCGGGTGGATGAAGTACTTTTTGGGGCTGTGCTCGATGGATTCCCCCAGGCGATAGAGCACCTCCATGCCGAGGTCGAGGCATTCCCTGATATAGTCGTCGGTCTGCTCGAAGTAGTAGTTGTCGGGATTGTCCTCGTCGGCGTCGAAGTTGGCGAAGATCTGATGGATGTCCACCAGCTTCATGCCTGGGTTGTTCAAGGGGACGTCGTGGAGGCGCACCGCAGATGCGTTGATCTTCCTGTAAAAGGCCTTCGTCAACTCGTAGGAGTAGACGTTGCCGATCATCGGGCCGAGATTGATGCCGTTCAAATGCTTGAACGTGCCTTCTTCGCGTGAGAAATCAACCTTCATTTGGGCCTGTGGAGGATTCGGTCTGACTCCGCCGCCGCAGGGTGTGCTATACCTGCATGAAGCCAGACGCCCCGAATGACGGCGGCGCCGCTTTGGCAGCTTCGGCTTCGGTCTTGGCCATCGGGCGGAAGTCGCTGAGAAGACGGCGCCATAGTTCGACATTGTTGACGAACGTTTCGAGTTCGGAGTCGAAGGTGGCGTCGTCAAGCAAGGTGAGCGAAAGCCGCCGCACGACGAGATACGCGCCTGATCTTGGGGCCTTGGCAAAAAACGCGCCAGGCTGCAGGTTTGCCTCAAGCAGGAGATCGGAGAATGCGCCCGCGCCTTCGGGGGGCGGTTCCCCAATTTCCGCGGACAAGGTGAGCACTTCCCCGTTGGCGACGATGTTGATGATCATTCCATCGATATCGAGCGAGGCGGCGCCGTCGACGGCGACAAGGTCCTCCACGTTGTGACGCACGGCGAAGTCGGCGATCAGTTGATTGATTTCCATGTCAATTCCTCTTGCTGGCCTGAAAATGGTTGGCTGGGTCTGCCATGTTGCATACCATACCACATCTGTTGAGAATCGTACACGGTTTCGCTTCGATGTCGGTGCGAATTTTTGTGGGCGGGGGAGCTGGGCCGACCTGCGGGCAAGCCCGCAGGCACACGCTGGGTGAATGCGGGGGCGGGGGAGCGGGGCCGACCTGCGGGCAAGCCCGCAGGCACACGAGGGGTGAATGCGGGGGCGGTTTTGCTCTTCGGGGGCGCCACGGCGGGACGCCGTGGCTACGGCCGCGAAGGCGCTTCCCCGTCAATCGATCGTGAATGTGAATTCGTTCAGCGGTTCATGTCGCCAGGCGAGATGCCTGGTGGAGGGGGAGATGGCGAAGAACGGCGAGAAGGTGGTGACCTTGACGGTCTTCCGGTCGGGCAGGAATTCAAGCAGGCGGAGCCAGCCGTCGCCGCCGTTGCCGTGCCATCCAGTGATGGCCTGGGTGTTGAAGGCCATTTGCGCCACGCTCTTTCCCGTCTCGTTTTTGTCCATAGAGAATGCGACTCCCGCTTCCCAGACATCTGGTTTGGCGATATGTCCGCACACCACCAGCCGAATGTTCTTGGCGGGATAGACCAGTTTTCGGAAAATGCCCTCGCCCGCATTCCCGCCCTTTTGGTTCAGCGCGTATTTTTCCGCGTCGATGCGCTGTCCCTCGCAGTTCAGGTAGGAGTGGGTCAGCACGATGCCGATATGGTCCTTGAACCTCGGCGCATCCACGATTTTCTTCGCCCAGGCCAGATCCTTGTCGGTGGGGGCGAACTGGAGGGTGATCACCAGGAACTTCCGACGGTCGGGAGCAGGCGCCGTGAACTCGAAGACGGCATTTTCGAGGGTGGCCACGCCAGCGGCGTTGTAGCCGCAACTGACCAGCTGCCGACGCGTCAGCGGATTTCGGTCGGTGGGGAAGAAGTCATTGAAGAAGGTCTTTCGGCTTTCCGCCGAGCGGTTTCCATAGTCGTGGTTGCCAGTGCAAAGCACATACGGCACCTGTCCGTCCAGGCGTTCCATCATTCTTGAGAAAGCCTTCCACTGTTCGCGTCCGCACAGGGAGTTCAGTCCGCCGACGACTTCGGGGCTGGTCTCGGTGGCTGGATGGGAGAGCGGCGAAGGGGTCAGCTGGTCGTTGCGGTAGACCAAATCCCCCGTGAACAGCACTTGCTGGATCCGCATGGTCAGCACATTGTCCACAATCCAGCCATTCATCAGTTCCACAATGCCGTGGTTACGGGGCCGCTCCACATACGCCTGCACATCTGGCACGACCACCATGGTCCAGGAGTCAGGGGAACTCAACGCGGGCGGCTGATACGCGGCGACCTTCGCCGCCGCCTGAGGCGGCGCGGCTGTGCGGGCCTCCTGCGCCAACACCGCCGTCGCAATCAATGCACAAAACCAGATCATCCTCCACTTCATGGGCGCTTCTCTCCGCAGGGCTGCTTTTGGAACCAGGCGCCGAGGCCCCGCCTCGGCTATTTCACAGGAATACTATAACGCGCATTTCCAGGATGCACGGCCCGATAAAATACCGCGCGCGGCGGGTGGTTGGGCGGGAAAGGCGCGATATATTTCAATGCGTTGCCGATGGATGGCGCGGGAGATGCGCTTCTGCGCAGGAAGGCAAGGAGCGAGGAGGATGCGAGAATGAACGAGGAAGTGTGTCGTCGTGGCGAGGAACTGGGGGCTTCGGGCTGGTGGCTGGAAGGCGGGTCGGTGAAACTTTTCCTGACGGAGCAGGGCGGGCAGCATGCGCCTGTCGAGTTCCGCCTGGCGAATGGCGTTTCCGTGCAGCCCTATTTCCTGAGTCCCTGGCAGGAGCGCAAGCCCGACTTGTCGTCCATCCCGCTGTTGCAGTTTCTGCGCGGCGACTTCTTCTGCCTGCCGTTCGGCGGCAATGGCGATGCGGTGGACGGGCACCAGTACCAGTGCCACGGCGAGACTGCGGCGGCGGGCTGGACGCTGGCGGGCACGAGCAGGGACGGTCGCGTCGTGTCCTTTGAGTTCACGCAGGAAGGCAAAGTCCTGCCGACGCGGGTGCGCAAGCGCATCGAGATGCGCGAGGGCGAAAGCGCCATCTACCTGACGCACACCGTCAGCGGAGTGGAAGGGCGCATGCCCTACGGCCATCATACCATCCTGAAGATGCCCGAGGCGGGGGAGCGGATGCTCTTCTCGGTCGGACACTTTGATTTGGGGATGACGCCGACGAGCCTCTTCTCCGATCCCGCCAATTGGGAGTACCAGTTCCTGGCGTCGGGCGAAGTCTTCGAGGCCGTCGAGGCCATCCCGACGCGCTTCAAGCAGCCCGCGCAGTGGGACTACAGTGTCTATCCATCCCCCGTCGGCTACACCGACCTCTTCGCGCTGCTGAAGCGTCCCGCCGCGACGCCCGCCTGGGCGGCTGCGGTCTACCAGGACGCGGGCTACCTCTTCTATTCCCTGAAGAACGCGGGGGAACTCCCCTCGACCACGATCTGGACCGCGAACTCGGGGCGCTACGAGGAACCCTGGAACGGCGTCGCAAGATGCTTTGCGATCGAGGAGAGCTGCAGTTACTTCGCCGATGGGTGGAAGCCGTCCATCCAGGAGAACGAACTGACGCGCAGAGGCTGGAGCACCTGTGGCGAGTTCCATGCGGACGTCCCCGTCTCCATCCGCCATATCCAGGGGGTGGCCGCCATTCCCAAGGGCTTCGGCAAAGTGGCGCAGGCGGATTTCCGTGCAGGGGAGGTCGTCTTCACCGATGAGCGGGGGGCGAGCGCCACGGCCGCCGTCGGCTGGGAGTTCCTCGCGTAGGCGCCCTGCGGGGGGCTACTCCTTGTTCGCCGCTTCGCGGTTCGGGAAGAGCAGGCCGCGGGCGGCGCGGCGGAGGATGCTCTCGGCGCCTGGCGCGGTGAGGGCGCAGGTGCTTTCATAGCCGCCGAGGCGGTATTCGGCCTCGGGCGGGATGTACATCGCGGTGCGGTCGTGTTCGGTGACGGTGACGACATCGGCGTCGTCGCCCGCGACGGCGCTCGCGGTGGTGGAGAAGGTCTCGCCAGGGAAGGCGAGGAAGGTGGTCTGGTTGAGGCGGAGAAGGCCGAGGCGGACGGTGTGCGTGGCGCCAGGGGCGGGCTCGCCGTTGCGGTATTTGTCGCGCAGGAAGGGGATGGTGTCGCGGCGGCGGCGGGCTTCGAGGAGGCGCTTGCGTCCTGGGAGGTCAGGCGGGAGTTCGGCGGGGAGGGGGGCGCCGTCCTCGCGCACATCGTCGGCGACGGGGAGGGGGACGTCGCGCAGGCGGTCGTCGAGGGATGTGAGCGGGGCGAATGGGGTGTCGCCGATGGCGTCGAGGGCGAGCGCGGCGAGGGCGGTGCCGAGGCGTTCGCCAGCCTCGGCGCATTTGCGGGGGATGCCAGGGGCGATGTCGGCGCAGGGGCCGTTGAGGAAGATGGCGACGCCGCCGAAGCGCCTGGCGAGTTCGGCGCGGGCGTAGCCAGGGTAGTCGGCGCTGGCGACGCCAGGGCGGTTGCAGCAGACGGCGTGGGCGGCGAATCGGAGGATGCTGCCCAATGGGCGCAGGGTTCCTTTTTCGGCGAACTGCATCAGGAAGATGCGGTCGTCGGCGGGCGGGAAGGGTGTGTCTGCGGGGGGGATGGAGGAGGCTCCGGTGTAGGCGAGCGTGCCGTCCGCGAGCGAGCGCAGATAGTGGTCGAGGAAGGGCGCGGTGTCGTATTGGTTGTCGGCGCACGGGCCGTAGAAGAAGGTGGTCGTGCCGTCGGCTTCGGGGACGTGGATGCGCCGCAGGTAGTTGAGGCGTGCGGCGGGTCGCGTGACGCAGGAGCGGACGAGCGCGGGGACGGCGGCGGCCTGCGCGAGGCGCGCGGCCGTGGCCGCGCAGTCGCAGAGGCGGGCATGGTCCATTTCGTCGCAGGTGCTTCCGCCGTGGTTGTGGGTGGTAAGGATGTGCGTGTGTTCAGGGGCGGTGCCAGTCGCCTCTGCGGCGGCGGCGCGCAGTTCCTCGATGATCTGGCGGTCGAAGTCCATTGCGTCGACGGTCAGCCAGAGGGCGGCGAGGGATTCGCCCTGGAAATACATGGCGGGAATGCGGCAGGGGAGTTCCACATTCGCGCCTGGCGGCAATGCCGCCGTGGAATCTACGGAGGAAAAACCAGCATTGATCATGGCTTCGGGGGACGCGGGCCGAAAACGGCCCGCCACAGGACATGGGGGGTGAGTTGTGGGCGGGGAAATGGGGGCCTACCTGCGGGCAAGCCCGCAGGCACACGCTGGGGGTGAATGCGGGGGCGGCTTGGGGGTGGGCGGTGGCGCGTGTGCTGGCGAGCTGCTCGCCAAGATCGGGAGAGCGGCGTGTAGGGGCAGAGAGGAGATCTCGGTGGCCGCCGCATCATCCAACAATC
>JAEEXV010000027.1 GCA_016287975.1 Lentisphaeria bacterium
CCCGAATGATGGGTCTGGGGTCTGGGGTCTGGGGTCCTGGAAGATGGGTCTGGGGTCTGGGGTCTGGGGTCCTGGAAGATGGGTCTGGGGTCTGGGGTCTGGGGTCCTGGAAGATGGGTCTGAAGTCTGGGGTCTGGGGTCCTGGAAGATGGGTCTGGGGTCCTGGAAGATGGCTTTTTGCTCTCGGCTCCGAAGAATCCAACCGCCACCGCTCATGAAACAACATGTGAGAATCGGCTTCATTGGCGCGGGCAATTTCATTTCCGCAAACCACTTGCTGACCGCGCGCGACAGCGCGCGCATGGAGATCGCGGCCATCGCCGACCTCGACCCTAAGCGCCTGGAGAAGCACCGCGCGGCCATGCCTGTCGGCTATTGCACCGACGACTATCGAAGGCTCCTCGCCGACCCTGACATCGACCTCGTTGTCATCGGCACCAAGCAGGATCTCCACGCCCGCCTCATCGTCGAATCTCTCGACGCAGGGAAATGGGTCTTCTGCGAGAAGCCGATGGCGGAGACGGAGGAGGAGACGCAGGCGGTCCTGGACGCCGAGCGCCGCGCCCGAGGCCGCCTGGCAATCGGCTTCAACCGCCGCTTCGCCCCCGCCTATCTGCGCGTGCGCGACCTGATGCGGCCGCGGCCGCGCCCGTGGTTCATCCACTATCGGCTCATGTATCCGAGCCCCGCCAAACACCGCGCAGGCGACTTCTACGAACACCAGTCCCGCATCCTCTACGAAGGCTGCCATATCCTCGACTTCGTCTCCTTCCTGCTGGAGGCGACGCCTCGGCGCGTCTTCATGACTGGCGACCGCCACCTCAACCACGCCTGCATCCTCGACTATCCCGACGGATCGCAGGTCACCCTTCAATGCGGTTCCCTCGGCAGCTACTGCCTCTGGAAGGAATATCTCGAAGTCTTCGCCGAAAACGCCGCCATCACCGTCTCCGACTTCACCGACCTGCGCGTCCGCGGCATCCCTGGCGTCTTCGATGAACTCTTCCCGCCCCATCGGAACGAACGCGCCGCCGAACTCCGCAAATTCGGCTTCGACTTCTACGAAATCTACAAAGGCCAGGAAATGCTGCAGTACCGCGACTTCTACAAGCAGACCTACGGCATGGAGCTGGAGGCCGTGCGGCGCCCGCATGAGACGGCTCCGCCTGCCCCCGTCTATCGGCCCGAACATCCCGACCTCTGGTCGTTCGTCCCCGACAAGGGCTGGATCGCCTCCTTCGAGCACTTCGCAGAGGCCTGCCGCACCGGCGCCCGCCCCCTCAACGCCGACGGCGCCGACGGCAAACTCGCGACCGACCTCGCCCTCGCCCTGCTCCAGTCCCTCGACACGGGGCTGCCAGTCCAGTTCCCCCGCTGATCCCGCAGGGCTTGGCGTTTCGGAAACGCGCTGTTCCCCATGAGGGTAGGCTATTGCCTGGTCAACGTCCCGAAAATGGCAGCCACGGCGTCCCGCCGTGGTCGCCCCGACGAGCGACGCAATGAACGATTCCGCCGCCCAATTGCAAATCCTGTGTGGCTCACCCGACCGCCACGGCGGGACGCCGTGGCTACGTCCGCTTCGTCAAGCGCACTCAACCCACACGTTTTTGGCGTGTCTGCATTATGATGGGCTGTGAACGACCATCTTGAGGAACAAAGCGATTACATTAAGTGCAGTTTCTTGCGAATGGAGAGCGTTCCGCCGTGGCAACCCCGAAAGAGCGGACCAGATCCCGCTCCCGAATCCGTTTCCTTGCAGTTCCCATCATACCCTGAAGGAGATTCACAATGAGCAGCAGTTCATCCAGTGGCGGCACCGTGAAAGTCGCGGTGGTAGGCGCGGGCGGCATCGCCAGAAGCGTGCATTTGCCCTCGTTGAGCGAGATGGAGGATGTGCAGCTGGTCGCCATCTGCGACCTGATTCCGGAGCGCGCCAAGGAGCAGGCGGCGAAATGGGGCATCCCCAGGACCTACACGCTGATGCGGGAGATGTTCGCGCACGAGGACATCGACGCCGTCTTCTGCCTCGTCGAGCCAGGCAGCATGTTCCATGTCGCCACGCTCGCCATCGAGCACGGCTATCATGCGTTCCTGGAGAAGCCGCCAGGCATCACCTCCTATCAGGCGGATTCCCTCGCGCGCAAGGCCGACAAGTCCGGCAAGCACGTGATGGTCGCCTTCAACCGCCGCTTCATCCCCGTCGTGCGCAAGACGAAGGCCCTGGTCAAGGCCGCCACCGACAAGGTGACCCAGGTCGAGGGCTGCTTCTTCAAATACGGCGACGCCGCCTTCGACAAGGGCGCCCTCTCCTCCTTCGTCTCCGACACCATCCACTCCGTCGACCTCATGCGATATCTCTCCGACGGCAACGAGGCGGTCAAGGCCGCCATGATGGCCAGCCGCTATGACAGCGAAGTCGACAATGCCTGGAACGGCATCTGCGTCTTCGACAACGGCGTCACAGGCATCATCAAGGCGAACTACCGCGTCGGCGGACGCGTCCACCAGTTCCAGATGCACGGCGTCGGCGTCAGCGCCTTCATCGACCTGGGCATGGGCGCGCAAATCGACGTGAAGAGCCGCATCCTCACCCATGCGGGCGCCGTCAGCTACTCCCTGGCATCCACTGGCGCCGCCAAGGAGGAGAGCGTCCTTCTCGACGGCCGCGAACTCGCGAACAGCGACCAGTTCCACAAGTTCTACGGCTACTACTTCGAGGACCGCCACTTCATCGACTGCATCAAGTCTGGCGAAACCCCCGAGACCTGCATCCAGGACGCCCGCCTAAGCGTCCGCCTCGTCGAGAAATTCCTCGCCAGCCAGATCTGACCGCGACTCACTGCCGCGGTTTGCCGAACCACTCGATCGCCTCGCTCACCTTTCGGTCCCAGAGGCCCCATTCGTGGACGCCCGGGCAGTCATCGTAGGCATATCCGATGCCGACGCGGGCGAGGTGGTCGCGGAAGCGCCTGGTGTCCGAGAGCAGGGCATCCTCGGTGCCGCAGGTGAGGAAGAGGCGCGGGAGCGCGGTCTTCTCGTCCGCGCGGCGCTCGGCGAGGGCGAAGAGGTCGTTGTCGGAGCCGAGGAAGCGCGCCTCGTCGCCGAAGATGTCGGCGAACTCGGCGTCGTAGTGCGGCTTCCACAGCGCCTTGAGGTGCAGGGGATCCAGCGCGCCCGAGAAGGAGGCCGCCGCCGCGAAGCGCTCAGGATGGCGGAGGGCGAGTTTCATCGCGCCGTAGCCGCCCATCGAGAGGCCCGCGACGAAGGTGTCCTCGCGGCGGGTCGAGAAGCGGAAGAAGGAGTGCATCACCCGCGGCAGTTCCTCGCTGAGATAGGTCCAGTATTTCGGGCCGTGGAGGAGGTCGGCGTAGAAGCTGCGGCCGCAGCCAGGCATCACCACCGCCAGCCCCGCCGCGGCGGCGTAGCGTTCGATCGAGGTGCGCCGCATCCAGGTCGATTCGTCGTCGGAGATGCCGTGCAGCAGATAGAGCACGGGGGCCTCCTCCGCAACGGCGACGCCCTTCATCCCGATTTGCGCCTGGGTCGGCTGCGGCAGCAGGACATTGACCGCGACGCCCGTCGCGAGCGCCTCCGAAAAGAAACGGCACGTCAGAAACGCCATGGTTCTTTCTCCATTGGGTTGTGTTTCAGCAATCCACTTCGTCCAGCCGCACGCCGAGCTGGCGCAGCTGGTCCGCGAGGCGCCCGTAGCCTCGGCAGACCATGTCGATGTTGCGGATGAGGGAGGTGCCCTCGGCGGCGCAGGCCGCGATCACGAGCGCCATGCCCGCGCGGATGTCGGGCGAGAGCAGTTCGGTCGCGTGCAGGCGGACGGGGCCGCTGATGACGGCGCGGTGCGGGTCGCAGATGACGGCGTTCGCGCCCATCGCGATCAGGCGGTCGACGAAGTAGATGCGGCTCTCGAACATCTTCTCGAAGAAGAGCACCGCCCCCTGCGCCTGGGTCGCCAGCGTGATCAGGCAGCTCATCATGTCCGACGGGAACTGCGGCCACGGCCCGTCCGAGATGGTCGGCATCACGCCGTCCAGGTCGCAGTGCACCTGCATTGGCCGCCCGCGCTGGTCGAGCAGCAGCAGCCCTGGCTCGATGCGGAAGGTGACGCCCAGGCGCTCGAAGACGCGGCGCGTCATCCAGTAGTCGTGCGGGATGATCTCGCCAGTGAGTTCGACCTGCCCGCGCGTCGCCGCCGCCAGCGCCAGGTAGCTCGCCGCGTTGACGTGGTCCGACGCCAGCGTGAACTCCGCGCCGTGCAGTTGCGGAACCCCCTCCACCACCAGCAGGTTCGTGCCCACGCCCGAGATCCGCGCGCCCATCGCGTTCAGCAGTTCCGCCAGCTGCGTGACATGTGGCTCGCAGGCCGCGTTGCGCAGAATCGTCGTTCCCTCCGCCGTCGCCGCCGCCGTCAGGATATGCTCGGTCGCCATCACCGAGGGCTCGTCGAGGATCATCTCCGCCCCCTTGAGCCGCGCGCCGCCGCGCCGAAAGCGGAACTGCCCGTCCCGCAGTTCATGCGACGCCCCCAGTTTGGAGAGCCCGTAGAAATGCGGATCCAGGCGGCGGCGCCCGATGACGTCCCCCCCTGGCGGATAGAGCGCCGCCTCCCCCAGCCGCACCAGCAGCGGCCCCGCGAAGAGCAGCGACGCCCTCACCGCATGGCACAGTTCCTTCGGGATCGCGGCCTCCGACAGCCCGGCGGCGGCGATGGCCACCGTCCCGCCGTCCCGCTCCACCTTCGCACCCAGGCGGCGCGCGATCTCCAGCATGCGCGCGACGTCCAGGATCTCCGGCACATTGCGCAGCACCACCGTTTCGCGCGTCAAGAGCGCCGCCGCGATCATCGGCAGCGCCGCGTTCTTGTTGCCCGCCACCCGCAGCGTTCCGCAGACTGGGCTTCCGCCTGTAATCGAAAATGCTCTCATGATGGGAATGATCGCGGCATGATGCCGCCTGGAACCGCAGTTAGACGATCGCCTCGACGAGGGTCTTGCCGTCCCGCTCGCGCACCACGACGCCAGGAGCAGATTTGCGGTTGAAGTTGAAGGTCACGAGGTAGCCAGTGTCGGCGTGGCGATGGCCGAGGTAGCCGCAGAGCTGGCGTTCGGCCTTGTCGTTGTATTCGGGGCCGCGCCAGATCTTCAATTCGATGATGAATTCCTCGCCCTGGTAGTTGACGACCAGATCCATGCGGGTGCTGTCGCGCGTCTCGGCCTCGACATAGAAGTGCCCGCGCCCGTTGAGCAGGGGTTTCAGATAGAGCATGAAGAGATTGCGCCCTTCGGCCTCGACGAAGGAGGCGGGCTGGTTGCCGTAGATGTCGTGGAAATGCACGATGAAGCGCTCCAGCAGCAGCTTCAGGTTGAGCCGCCCGCCCTCGACGAACTGGAAGTGGTCGCGTGCGCCAGAGGCGTTCAGCTCCATGTTCTTCATGGAGTCCTCCGCCAGGAAGAGGTTGTAAAGACGTGTCTCGAAAATGCGGTTGGCGATGCGGACCTGCCCGTGGTCATTGACGATATAGTTGAACATCTGCGCCAGACTCATCAACGTTTCATCTATGTTGAAACTAACCCTCGCGCCTTGCATCAGCATCCGATACAGGGCGTCGTGCAGTTTGGGGTATTCCTCCAGCTTTCGGGCGAAGTCGTCGAAGAGGGTGTTCTTCTCCTGGAGCAGCAGTTTCTCGGCGGCGAGGAAGCCCTCCTTGGTCCAGGCGGCACCCCGCGCGGAGAACTCCGGCTGCCTGGGCAGCGTCACGTCCATCAGCTGGCAGAGGCGGGAGACGAGGAACGGATAGCCGCCAGTGTACTCCGCGAGCCTCTGCGCCATGGCGTCGACATCCATGCCGGTGCGGTGGTCGGCCTCGTATTCCGCGAGCATCCCGGCGATGCCCTGGCGATGCAGATCCATATCCACCTCGAACTCCACCGCGATGTTCCACGGGCTGTTGTACTGGTGCTCGGCATCGGGGCGGATCTTCGCCTTCAGATGCTTGATGTCATAGACACCCGCGAGAATCACGCAGTGGAAGGCGGGAATCACATCCCGCGCCAGGAAGGTGCTCCGAAGCACGCCCAGAAACTTCACGAAGACATCGTAGTTGCTGGCCTGGTCCACTTCGTCGATCAGCACCGCCACGGGTTTCTCGGACGCCGCGCAAAACTTCCCGATCCAGGCACGAGCGTCGGCCATCGAGTAGCATTTGGCTTGTGCCGGTTCCAATTCCAGAAGCGCCTGCTGTTTCGGCGTGACGTGGCGGGCGCCGCCGTATTCGACCAGCTGCGCAAGGCACCCGATGAAAGCGCGCACGAGCGCGTCTTCCGTCGCGAAGGCACTGTTGCCCAGCCCCTCGAAGCTGATGGAAAAGACCGTGTATTCGTCGGCGAGGCGCGCGGCCAGCGCCGCCAGGGTCGTGGTCTTGCCGTACTGGCGGCCGCGGTTGATGCAGAAATAGTCGCCGTTGTCGACCATCTCCTTAATCTCCTCGACGCGTTCCGTCAAGTCCACCATATAGTGCCGCGCGGGAAGGCATTTCCCTGCCGTGTTGAAGCGCTTCATCGACTACCTCGCTCTCCTCCTGCCCAAATCCGAACGCCAATGCGGTTAATGTAGCCGCTTTTCGCCTGCCTGCCACGAATATGGCACGCCCGTTCGCCTGCCGTCCCTGCGCATTTGCGCTGGGCACGCATGTCCGCACGGCCCTCGTCCCGACGGACTCGATCTGCCAGGGCGTGCAGATCGCCGTCCTCTTGCAAACTCGCCGAAAAGCCCACGCGGTTCCACGTCGAGAACATGCCGAAAGGGAATTACATCGTATTGCCCTTCCCCTCTCATTTGCATTCGGCGTTCTTCACGACAGCCGTTTTTCGATGCCGTTGCGGTAGACGAGGCGTTTGAGGAGGCGGGGGGGGAGTTCGTCGAGGAAGCGGCTGGGCTCGGAGTAGTTGAACTGGTGATACTGGAAGCGGGTGGCGGCGCGGGAGAGGTAGACGGCCTTCTGGGCGCGGGTGATGCCGACGTAGAAGAGGCGGCGCTCCTCCTCGAGCCCCTCCTGGTTCTCGGTTCCGTATTCGGCGTTGGCGGCGGCCTTGCCGTGGGGGAGCAGCCCCTCCTCGACGCCAGTGATGAAGACGTAGGGGAACTCCAGGCCCTTCGAGGAGTGCAAGGTCATCAGCACGACGCTGTCGGCCTCGGGATCGTGGCCGTCGATGTCGGCGACGAGGGCGACATCCTGCAGGAACTCGGCGAGGGTGGCATCGGGATTTTCGTGGGTGAAGGTGGCGGCGCGTTCAAGGAAGCTGTCGAGGTTTTCGGCGCGGGTTTCGAGGTTTTCGGCGCCGTATTGCTTTTCAAGGTTCTTGGAGAAGCCAGTCGCCTCGTCGACGGCCTGCGCGGCCGCGAGGACTGGCGTCACGGGCGCGGCGAGAAGGCGGCGGCACCATGCGGAGAAGGTCTGGAGACGCAGGTTCTTCTTGGTGCGCGCGGTCAGCGTCGCGGCGAAGGCGTCGGAGGCGAGATAGCCGAGGATGCTCTCGCCTGCCTGCCCCGCCTGCACGGCGAGCGCGGCGAAACTCCTGGGGCCGATGCCCTCGGTCTCGGGGAAGTCGTCGATCACGCGCTTGAAGGCGAGTTCGTCGCTGGGATTGACCTTCAGCCGCAGCAGCGCGAGGAAGTCCTTGATCTCCTTGCGGTCGTAGAAGCGGATGCCGCCCAGCAACTGATACGGGACGCCCGCCTTGACGAACTCCTCCTCCAGCGTGCGCGACTGCGCGTTGGTGCGGTAGAAGACCGCCGCGTCCCGCCAGCGGTGGCCGTTGTCGTGGACGCGCGCGATCTTGCGGCGCACCCATTCCGCCTCGGCGCGGTCGGATTCGGTGATGACGCTGGTGATGGGGACGCCGTCGGGGTTTTCGGTGAAGAGGGTCTTCGGGAAGCGGTGCTGGTTGTTGTCGATGAGGGTGTTCGCGGCATCCAGGATGGTCGGCGTCGAGCGGTAGTTCTGCTCCAGCTTGACGATGCGCGCATCGGGGAAGTCCTGCGTGAACGACAGGATGTTGTGGTAGTCCGCGCCGCGCCATGAGTAGATCGCCTGGTCGGGGTCGCCAGTCACGTGGACATTGCGCTCCTCGTTCGCCAGTTTCATGATCAGCTGGTACTGCAGGTGGTTGGTGTCCTGGTACTCGTCCACCAGCAGATAGCGGAAGCGATGGTGGTAGATCTCCGCCATCTCGGGCAGTTCGACCAGGAGGCGGTAGACGTAGAGCAGCAGGTCGTCGAAGTCCAGCGCGTTGCACTGCGCGAGCTTCGCCTCGTAGCGCGCGCCCAGCCGCTCGAACTCCTCCGCGAAGTCCGACAGCTCCCGGTCCGGGCACGCCTTCGCCCAGTCGCACTGGTTGTTCTTGTGGTTCGAAATCGTGGTCGACAGCAGCGACGGCGTGATGATGCGCGGCACGTCGTGCTCCTCCGCGATGCACTGCTTCAGGAGGGTCTTCTGCTCGTCGGCGTCATAGATGGTGAAGCCGCTCGTGCGCTTGCAGTCGAGCTTCTCGATGTCCCGACGGAGGAAGCGCGCGCAGCAGCCGTGGAAGGTGCCGATGTTGTAGGGGGCCTGCCCCGTCAGCGCCGCGACGCGCTCCCGCATCTCCCGCGCCGCCTTGTTGGTGAAGGTCATCGCCAGGATCTGGCTCGGCCACACGCCCTGCTGGATCAGCCATGCGATGCGCCGCGTGACGACTCGTGTCTTGCCCGACCCCGCCCCCGCGATCACCAGCATCGGGCCGTCCCGATGCGTGACCGCTTCCAATTGCGCGGGGGTGAGGTTGGAGAGGATGTCGTTCATGGTGCTGGTGTGAAAGGCAGGGATTTAAGGGATTTCAGGGATTTAAGGGATGTGCTGGTGGAAAGTGAAGGGATAAAAGGGATGTGCTGGTGGGAAAAGCAGGTATCCCTTGGATCCCTGAAATCCCTTGGATCCCTGAAATCCCTTGGATCCCTGAAATCCCTTGGATCCCTGAAATCCCTTGGGTCCCTGAAATCCCTTGGGTCCCTGAAATCCCTTGGATCCCTTGGATCCCTTGGGTCCCTTGGGTCCCTTGGGTCCCTTGGGTCCCTTCTCAGGCGAGCAGGCCGCGCTCGATGGTGTCCGCTGGCAGGAGGTCGACGGGAGCCATCGCGTAGGGCTGGGTGATGACCTGCTCGGCGAGTTCGCACTCGCGCTTCTGGCGGCGGGTGGCGCCAGGAAAGTGCCCTGCGCGGGCGGCGGACCAGCGCACCTCGATGCCCGATTCGGCGAGGGCGGTGAGGGTGGTCTCCAGGGTTGGATCAGGGGCGAGGGAGAGGCAGAAGAGGATGGAGCGCGGCGGCAGCGTGGGGATGAGCGCCTCCAGCGCCTCGGTCACGGTGTGCGGCCCAGGGCGCAGCACCGCCAATTGCGCAAGCAGTTCCTGGCGCAGGGAGGCGGCCGTCGCGGGTGCCGTCACGCGCAGCGCGTCCCCGCCCGCCGCGAAGGCGAGCGAGCAGTAGAGCCCCGCGCACTCCTCGACGAGGGAGGCGGCCGCCAGCACCTGCCGTTCCAGGTTCGAGGAAGGCCCCTTGCCTGCGCCGTCCTCATGCGCGTCCAGCACGATCGCGACCGAGGTCAGGGAACTGCGCTCGAACTCGGTCACCATCAACTGCCCGCGATGCGCGCTGGAGCGCCAGTTGATGTGCCGCATGCCGTCGGTCGACTGGTATTCGCGCACGCCGTAGAAGTCCTGGCTGGTGCCTGCGTGGGAGATCGATTCGACGGTGGTTCCCGTCGCGGCCGCGCGCGGCCGCAGGAGGAGGTCTGGCAGCGGCTGCGCCGATGGCAGCACCATCACCTGCTCGGGCAGGCGCAGGCGGCGTTCGCGGTAGAAGAGCCCCGCGGGATCGCCCGAGCGCAGTTTCAGGTCGCCCAGCCGAAAGTCGCCGCGCAGCGAGGCCAGCACGCGCCGATGCAGCACCTCCTCGCCGCGGCATCTGAGCGCAGGCACCACATGGGCGCTCTCTGGCTCCAGCACAAACGGGATCCGCTCCAGCACCACCAGCGGAAGCCGAGGCAGCCAACTGCGGTTGACGATGCGCAGCGGCAGATCCACGCGCGCGCCCGTCCAGGCGTCCCCGGCAGGCAGGCGCTCCACGCGGAGGCCGCGCAGCGACAGGAGCGCGGCGGCGAGGCTGGCCAGCCAGAAGCCCGCGCAGCCCGCCGACAGCAGCAGCGCGAACGAGGAGTGGTTGATGCGCGCCACCATCAGCGACAGCGGCACCGCCGCCAGAAGCAGCCACCCCCGTCCAGTTGGCAAGAGATGCCGCGTCATGCCCCGACTACTTTTCCCAGCGCTCCAGCGGCAGATGGTTCAGGATGTCCGCAAGCGCCTCCGCCGAACTCGCCCACTGTGCGCGGGCCTGCAGTTTCAGCGGCAGGCGGTGCGGCAGCACGTCGGGCGCGATGTCCCGCACGTCGCGCGGCAGCACATAGTCGCGGCCTCGGAAGGCCGCCAGCGTCTGCGCCGCCCGCAGCAGCGCCAGCGACGCGCGCGGGCTCGCGCCATAGCTGAAGGCGGGCGAATTGCGCGTCTCGGCGATGATCGCGACGACATAGTCCTGGATGGCGTCGCTCGCGTGGATCCCGCGGACCATTCGCTGGCATTGCGTGATCTCCTCGCCTGTCGCCACCCGCTCCAGATGCTCCAGCGGATCGTCCGCCTTCTGGTGCTGCAGGATCGACTTCTCGGCCTCGGCGTCCGGATACCCGACCGACAGGCGCATCAGGAAGCGGTCGAGCTGCGCCTCGGGCAGCGGATAGGTGCCGTGGAAGTCGATGGGGTTCTGCGTCGCGATCACGAAGAAGGGCCTGGCCAGCTCATGGGTCGTCCCGTCGACCGTCACCGCCGCCTCCGCCATGCACTCCAGGAGGCTCGACTGCACGCGCGGCGTGCCGCGGTTGATCTCGTCGGCCAGCACGACATTCGCGAAGACGGGCCCCGGCATGAACTGGAAACCGCCCGTGCCCGCGTTGTAGACGCTGACGCCGATGACGTCGTTCGGCAGCATGTCAGGCGTGAACTGGATGCGGCGGAACGAGGTGTCCAGCGAACGCGACAACGCCTGCGCCAGGCGCGTCTTGCCGACGCCAGGGACGTCCTCCAGCAGCACATGCCCGTCGCTGAAAAGCGCGATGAGCACCTTTTCGATGACCTCGTCCTTGCCCTCGATGACCTGCGCGATGTTGCGCTTGAGGCCGTTGACGATAGCGGAGAAGGCCTGCAGGGTTTCTGGGGTGGGGCGGGATTCTTCCATGGTCGGCGGGTTCAGCCCTTCAGGGGTTTCATGGCGGGGAAGAGGATGACGTCGCGGATCGAGGCGGTGCCCGTCAGCAGCATCACGAGGCGGTCGATGCCGAGGCCGAGGCCGCCAGTCGGCGGCATGCCGTATTCGAGGGCGGTCAGGAAGTCCTCGTCGATGCGGTCGACCTCGCCCTCGGCGTCCGCGCGCCCGATCAGCTGCTCGGAGAAGCGGGAGCGCTGGTCGATGGGGTCGTTGAGTTCGGTGTAGCCAGGGCACATCTCGCGGCCGTCGATCTCCAGTTCGTAGACGTCGACGAGGGTCGGGTCGTCGGGGCAGCGCTTGGCGAGGGGCACCAGATAGGCGGGCAGGCGGGTGACGAAGGTCGGCTGGATCAGCGTCTCCTCGATGAGCCGATCGTAGATCTCGTGCGAGACGTGGTAGCTGTCCATGTCGTCGGTGATTTCAAGGCCGAGCGCCTTCGCCTTCGCGCGCTGCTCCTCGACGGGGAGGCCCCACCACTCCGCGCCCATCTTCTCGCGCAGCAGGTCATGGAAGGAGACCTGGCGCCACGGGCTGGAGAGGTCGATCTCGTGGCCGTCCTCGCCCTTGATCTTCAGGGTGCCGATGGTCTTCCGGGCGACGGTCGTAATCAGCGATTCCATGATCTCCATCATGCCTCGGCAGTCCGAGTAGGCCTGGTAGAGCTCCAGCACGGTGAACTCGGGGTTGTGCTTGTGGTCCATCCCCTCGTTGCGGAAGTCCCGCCCGATCTCGAAGACCTTCTCGAAGCCGCCGACGATCAGCCGCTTCAGATACAGTTCGGGCGCGATGCGCATGTACATCGGGATGTTCAGCGCGTTGAAGTGCGTCTTGAACGGCCGCGCCGCCGCGCCGCCCGCCAGCGTCTGCAGAATCGGCGTCTCGACCTCCATGAAGCCGCGCTCCGCCAGGAACTCGCGGCACGCCTGCACGATCTTCGAGCGCAGCGCCAGCACCCGCCGCGAATCGTCGTTGCAGATCAAATCCACATAGCGCTGGCGGTAGCGCTGCTCCTGGTCCTGGAGGCCGTGGAACTTCTCCGGCAACGGCAGCAGCGACTTGGAGAGCAGTTCGAAGCTCTTGACGTGGATCGAGAGTTCGCCCGTGCGCGTCATGAACGGGAAGCCCGTGATCGCGAAGATGTCGCCGATGTCGAGGCTCTTGAAGAAGGCGTACTGCTCGTCCCCGACCTCCTGGCGCTGCAGGTAGAACTGGATGCTGCCGCTCTCGTCCTTCAGGTTCGCGAAAAGCGACTTGCCCATGATGCGCCGCGCCATCAGCCGCCCCGCCAGGGTGTACGTCGGCGGCTCCGCGCCCTCGGGCGTCGGCTGGAACGCCGCGCGCACGGCGGCGACCGAGGTCAGGTTGTCCACTCGGTGCCCGTAGAGGTTGATGCCGTCCGCGCGCATCTGCTCCGCCTTCGCGCGCCGCTGCGCCAAAACGCCGCCGAGATTGCCGTCGTCGACGGCCGCCGCCGTCGGATTTGCTTCATCCGCCATAGTCGTCCTGTCCTGTTTTTTGTGCTTGTGAAAGGCGCTTCCCCCCCTCTCGGTCAATCCGCTTAACATAGTGCCTCAACGCCGTCCTGGCCGCCCCGCCGCCCCTAATACGCGATGTGCGTGGAGATCATGTCGGGCGTGCAGGGGCGGTAGCCTGAGGAGTTGCCGCTCATCTCGATGGTGACGCCGCCCACAAACTCGCCTTGGCAGCCCTCGACGTCGATGGTGCGCGCATCGTCGTCGATGGTGATGACGGCGCTGACGGGCTTCGTGTAGATGATCATGTTCCCGACGCACTCGTACTGGTGGTACCACTCCTCGGGGAAGAGGTGGTGCGGATTCGGGATCCAGTTGAAGGAGGCCGAGTTGACGTCGAGGCGCGGGACGCCGTCGACCATGTCGAGGCCGCTGCGGTGGTAGTGGCCGTTGAGGCAGAGGATGACGCGCCCTGGCGTCGTCTGGGACTGGAGGATGATCTCCTTGACCTCGTCCTTGCAGCGCACGCCCGAATGCAGCGGGGATTCGAGAACCGCGTGGCTCGCCAGGATGCACGGATGCGGGGAGGTCAGGACGGTCTCGCGCAGCCAGTCGATCTCCTCGGGCGGCATCCAGTCGCGCGAATAGGGGTGGTCGAAGTAGTTGCGCGCCGAGTAGTGGAAATAGACTCCAGGGAAGTCGCGGAAGTAGTTCTCGTCGAGGACGACGAAGCGGAAGCCGCCATGGTCGAAGAAGTAGTAGCCGCAGTCGAGGCCGTAGGCCGCCAGCACCGTCTCCGCGTAGTCGATGTCGAACTCGTGGTTGCCCAGCACCAGATACGCGGGCATCCCCGAGTCCTTGTAGTATTGCCGAACGAGGTCCCCTGAGATCGAGGGCTGGTGGCAGAGATCCCCCAGGTGCAGCAGGAACTCCGAGCCGCTCGACCGCGCGCGCTCCTGGATCGCCGCCAGGCGCTCAGGCGCCTCCGTCTTGTACCAGGCAGGATGATGGTGCAGATCCGAAAAGACCGTGAACTTGACTTTGCCCATGATGCGTCTCCTTCAAATGGCCGCTCAGGCGCCGATTCTCCGTGCGCCGTGCTTAATATAATGCGGGCAAGGCCCGCCCGCTACAGCGTGGTCCACTGGAGGATGGGGAGTTCGCGGGACTTCAGGCCAGGCAACGCCTCCTGAAGGCGCGCGAGGTCGTTGCGGAGATAGAACTGCGAGAGCGGGAGGGTGAACTCGTCGTGGTGGGTGGGGATGAGGCATCCGAAGCGGATGTTGTCACGGAGGAGTTCTGGAAAGCCTGGCTGCCAGCGGCTGATGCCGCCGATGAGATAGTCGCACTGGAGGCCGTGCACGGCGGCGGGACAGAGGTTGGCGGAGCCGATGTTGAGGATGGAGAGGCCGCCGTGGCGGATCAGGAAGCCGAAGACCTCCCCGCAGCGCCAGTTGTCGGCCAGGGCGAGCGATTCCCGCGCGGGCGGCGCGTCATAGCCCTGCGCCTCCTCGTCCATGCCCTTGTGCCGCGATTCGAGGACGGCGACCTCCACGCCTCCAGGCAGCGTCAGCGTATCACCATAGTGGATGACGTGCAGATTGGCCTCGGGCACATCCAGCGCCCGCAGGATGTTGCACGCGGTCGCGGAGGCATACAGGACGGTGTTGGTGCGCGCGATGATGCGCGGCATGTCGGCGAGGTGGTCCCAGTGCGCATGCGTCATCAGGACGGCGGCGGGGGAAGTCGTGACGTAGCGGTCCACCTCCTCGGGGTGGTGAAGGGCCCCGCGGTCGCGGCTGACATACGGGTCGATCATGAAGGAGACGCCTGGCGCGCGGAACTCCAGGGCGTTGATGCCATACCATTTGACTTCCATCGGAAAATCTCCTCAAGGGGGGAATGCGGTCGAACCGCCATAAGATAATGGCTCATTGCACGTCTGGGAGATTGTACGGGGCGTGCGGTTCGGCGGCAGCGAGGATTCCCCCGGGCTCCTCGCCGCTCTGCTGGAGAATCTGGCGGATGGCGCTATTGAGCGTCTCGGAGAGGGCGCTCTGCAGGGAGGCGCAGATGGCGGGGAAGGCGAGGCACAGCCCATAGACGGTGATCGCACGCTCGAGGCACTGCTGGATGGGGGTGTCGAGGTGCTGCCAGAGTTGCAGCAAGGTCGCGGGGGCGTGCATGATCTGCTCGAAGTGCCGATCGTATGCGCCGTTGAGGAATCCCTCGATCGTGGCGATGTATTTGCCGTGGCAGGTGGTCGTGTCGCCATGCTCCCACTTCCGTATCGTCGAGCGGTTGATGTTGAGCAGGTCGCCGATCTGGCTGTAGGTCACGCCCAGTTTGCGGCGCTTGCGGATGAATGCCAGGCGGATTTCCTCATCAAAGACGCCATTGAAGGTGTATGGCATGGCTGGTGCTCCTCTGTTTTTGGCCTTGGTCTCAAGAGATGCCGCCGC
Organism: Lentisphaeria bacterium; assembly: GCA_016287975.1. The sequence goes on from JAEEXV010000027.1 coordinate 15,299, forward strand.
TGCGTCTGGCCCGACGACCGTCGCCATCGTCCCAAACGGCTGCTGTGCGGAATGTAGCGCCTCGGCGAAAGGCGTCAACCAAAGTGCAGGATAATCGCCATCTTCCTGAAAAGCGCGGGATTTCCCGCTACCGACGGGATTTCCGCGCCGGCAGATGGAAAAACCGCCAGGACGCGGTACATTCTGCGGATGTCCCGAACCGCCGCAGGAAGACAGAGACCTGCCAGTCACGGGACAGGAGATGGAACATGCAGCCTGAGACCTGGGAAAGCCTGAAGGCAGTCGGCCGCGAAGGCCAAGAGACCGCCGCCGTTGGATACGCCGAGACGCTGAGCGAAGCGGACAGCCGCCGCTACCGACTGTACGCCACGCTGGGAGCCCTCTTCGGGTGCTTTGCCGAGGTGATGCTCGACAGCACCGCGATCGTCATCGTCTATCTGACCATGCTGGGCAGCAGCAACACCCTGACCATGCTGGCGACGAGCCTGACGGCGGCCGCGGGCCTGGTGCTGTCGATCCCCCTGTCGGGAGTCCTCGACCGCATCGGCGTGAAGCGGATGGTGCCGATCTCCTGCCTGATGGCCGTCCTCGCGAATGCGCTGATGGCCGCGGCGCCGTGGGCGGGCGCCGCGCGGGCATCCTATGTCGCCCTCGCAGGATGCTTCCTCTTCTGCGTGTCGCGGCCGCTCTGGAGCGTGTCGTGGTATCCCCTGCTGGGAATGATCCTGAAGCCCTCCCAGCGCGCCGACTTCTTCGGACAGATGCGCTTCACATACTTTGTCGCGACCGGCATCACCTTCGCACTGGTCGGACGATGGATGGGACGCCAGCCCGCGCTCTGGATGATGCAGACCGTCATCGCCGCCGTCGGCGCGCTGGCCCTGACGCGCTGGTGGTTCATCGCCCGAATCCGACTGCCGAAGCACGTCCCCCAGAAATACGACTTGAAGCGCGCGCTGCACATCTCGGTGACGAACAGTTCCCTGGTGGGCTTCTCGGTGTACTACTGCGTCCTGAACCTGGCCTTCACGGCGGTCCTGCCAATGGCGCTGCTCTACCTGAAACGCGGGCTGGACTGCCCCGCGAACATAGTGCAGTATATTTCCATCGTCGGGATGGCGGGGAGCATCCTTTCGTATCTGACTTACGGCTGGTGCACCCGCCACATCGGGATGCGCTGGCTCCAGTTGGTGATCCACGCGATGTTCATCGCGGTGCCGCTGGGGCTCTTCTGCTGCGGCAAGGGCGTTCCTGGGGTCTACTGGTGGATCGGCGCCCTCCTCTTCCTCGGATATTTCGCCAATTCCAGTTTCGGCTGTGTCTTCGGGCAGGAGACCCTCGCCCTCGCGCGGCCTGGCAACGCCACCATGGCGACGGCGCTCACCCAGACCTACCAGTGCTTCGGCGCCAGCAGCGGGCGCATCGGCGCCGCGATGCTCCTGAACCAGGGCATCCTCTGCGCCTCCTGGCAGTGCGGCTCCATCGCCTGCTCCAACTTCCAGACCATCTTCCTCATCTGCGGCCTCCTCGCCATCTTCAGCCTCGCCCTCGTCTTCCTCATCCCCTCCCTCGTCCCCAGGCACGAGGACTACTATCGGCCGTGATCCACGCGCCTACGCGGTCAAATATTCCAGCATGGCGGCGAGATTCGCGACGAGATCCGGGTTCGCGGTGCAGACGGGCTTGTGCCCAGGGATGAAGGAGACGAGGCGGCTGCCGCTGTCGGCGGTCGCCTCGCAGGCCTGCGGCCAGGTGGCGCCTGCCACGGCGGTCGTCATCAGGATGTCCACGGGCGCCGTCTGCTCCAGTTCAATGTAGATCTCGTCCTCTGGCAAGTCGATCGGGCGCAGGCGCGCCGCCAGCGGATGACGCGACTTGGAGGGCACGACGCGGCACGGCGCGTGCGGATGCGTCGAGGCGGGCACGCCGTCGGGGTCGCCAGGCCGCACCCAACGCAGCCCCGCCAATGGCCGCCACCAGTCCCACGGCCAGAAGGCCGCGCTGGAGCCGTGCAGCAAAAGAAAGTCCCCGCCCCGCCCCAGCCATTGACGGACGGCGCGCTCGGCGCCCTCCCCTGGCATCGGATTGCCGCTGGTCCCGCCGATCAAGTGCAGCACCAGCAGCTCGCAGTCCGCCAGCCATGCGCCCGATTCCAGTACGCCCCAGTCGTCCTCGAAAAAGCGGATGCGCCGCCGCCACGCCTCTGGCAGATGCTCGTGGAGCACCCGCCCGCAATGCTGCCCGAAATGGTTGTCTGCGAAAAAGTAGATCATGACGATGTGTTTTCCAGATTCGGCCCTGTTTGATTTGGCAGGAAGTGCTTTGGGGGCACTTCCCTCTTTCCGTCGACAAGGTTAATATGTGCGCTCCGTCGCATTTCCCGACCATTTGGGAAGAGGAACCTTGATGAAATCGTCCAAAAACAGCGCATGACGAGTGGCAAAATATGTTTTTTCGGATATTTTAGGAATGAATCCAAAATTACACGAAAAACAGAGATGCAATGTTCATTGAAAGGCACATTCGAAAAGCCGTCGAGGCGGCGGACCGTTTTTTCCCAGCCCTGCTTCTGACGGGGGCGCGCCAAGTCGGGAAGACCACCTTTCTGCGTCGCCTCGCGGGGGCAGGCAGAAAGTACGTCACGTTTGACGACGCGGGGCTGCGAATGCTGGCCAAGGAGGATCCGAAGGGCTTTCTGGAGCGTTTCAGCCCTCCTGTCCTGATAGACGAGGTCCAGTATGTCCCTGGACTTCTGAGCTACATCAAGATGGTCATCGACGAGCGTCGCTTCAGCGCCCCTGAAAAAGCCAGGGGGATGTTCTGGCTGACGGGGTCCCAGCAATTCGAACTGATGCAGGGGGTGTCCGATTCCCTTGCGGGGCGCATCGGCATATTCGACCTGGGCGGCATCTCACAGGCCGAACTCGCCGGACGCGAGAACACCCCGTTCACGCCCTGCATCCCGCTTCCTGGCGGCAAGAGGCCAGGCGTCATGGAACTGTTCCAAAGGATTTGGCAGGGGACATTCCCTGGAATCATCCATGCCACCCCCGAAGAGCGCGACCTCTACTACGCCAGTTATGTCAGCACCTATCTAGAGCGCGACATCCGCAATCTCAAGAAGGTCCATGACCTGGACCGCTTTTACAAGTTTATCTGCTCCTGCGCAGCCAGGACGGGACAGATGTTGAATGCCAGCGAACTGGGGCGGGATGCGGGCATCGACACGACGACTGCCCAGGACTGGCTTGCCATCCTTCAGGCGTCGCACATCATTCACCTGCTCCCCCCATACGCCAGCAGCCTGACAGCCCGTTTGGTCAAGACGCCGAAACTGTATTTCCTGGACACGGGACTCTGCGCCTACCTGACACACTGGCCGACGCCTGAGACGCTTGAGGCGGGTGCGATGGCAGGGCAAATCTTCGAGACCTGGTGCATTGACGAGATCATCAAGACCTATTGGAACGCGGGCAGGAAAACCGACAACCTGTTCTTCTACCGCGACCACGACCAACGGGAGATCGACCTTGTCATCGAGACGACGGACGGGTTCTATCCCGCCGAATGCAAGAAGACGGCCACCCCGAAAAGCGACGATGCAAGGCACTTCAGCCTGCTGGGGAAACTCGGCAAGCCCGTCCTGAAAGGCGCGGTGCTCTGCGCATGCGACACCCCCGTTCCCTTGCCGAACAAGGATGTCACCTGCATTCCCGCCTGGGACATCTGATCCGACTTCACCAGTCGATCTATGCCTGGCCGGCGAGTTCCGCGAAGGTCACCCACTCGACCTGCCTGCCGAAGACGCGGTTGATTCGCCCCGCCAGTTCGTCCAGCCCGTCGAGGCCGACGAAGCGTCCGTCGGAGAAGAGCGACTGGCAATGGGTGATGAGGGTGATGGGGAGTCCCGCCTCGAAGAGTTCGCGCACCTTGCCAGTGCGCCCGTCGGGGCTCAACAGGGCGTCGATGTTCTGGCGCGCCTTGCGGCGTGCGGCGGCCTCGGTCGCGGGCAGCTGCGTCTCCCAGAAGGGGTCGAAGCAGTTGACTGGCACCGAGACGACGCGCCCCGTCTCCTCGGAATCGCACATCACCTTCGGGCGGTTCAACTCGTCCCGCGAATGCAGGAAATAGAAGCAGCGGTCGCGTCCGAGTTCGCGGCGGTAGGCCATGCCGATGCCCTTCGCGTAGTTGTCCTCGTTGTCGAGTCCCGTCCGCCACGGGGAGGTGACTCCCGTCGGATTCAGGCCGACCGCCGTGAGAATGCGCAGGCCGAGACGGATGTACTCGGCGATCTCCTCCGCATTCGCGCGGCTGACGAACTCGTCCTCGCAGATATGGCGGAGCCGATCGGTCTGGGGGTTGTACGCCTGGAAGTGCGTCAGCAGTTCAGGGGTGATCGAGAAGCGCGGCTGGATGCGTTCGCGCACCGTCTTGAGGAAGAGGTTCTGGTTGCGCTTCGGCAGGAGATGCACTTCACCGTTCAGCGGCCCCAGGCCGCACGGCATCGGCAGCACCGAGAACTTGCCCTTGATGCCGTGGCGCTCGCAGATCTTCGCAAAACCACTGAAGAGCGCGGGTGAGGTCAGCAGTTCATGCCGATGGCCGAGGTCGTGGAAGAAGAAGGTGTTGACGGGGCTCCCGTCGTCGATGTTCAGGCTGACTGGAACGGTGGTCATGGGTGCTCCTTCATGCGGGGGATTACGCCTTCTCCAGCGGCAGGCCGAAGAGATCGATGGCGTTGTTGCGGCAGATCTTCTTCCAGGCAAGGTCGGGGAGGCGATCGGATTCGTGCAGGCGGTCAAGCCAGTGCTTGAGGGTAAAATGGCAGTCGTTGAGGCTGCAGCAGTCGGTGCCGAAGAGCAGGCGGTCCTGGAACTCGACGAGGAAGCGCAGGGCGAACTCCTCGTCGCGCATCAGCCAGCCTGCGCCGTCGGAGAGTTCGGCGTAGAGGTTCGGGAAGTCGCGCAGCAGTTCCTGGGCGACGCCCTCCTCGGTGATGGGCCCCGTCGCCCTGGGCGAGCCGTGCTGCAGGCCGTCCGCCGCGCGGAAGATCGCCTTGCAGCGCGCGGGGCGGGTGCGCCGAGTGTATTCCGCCCAGAAGACGGGTCCGTGCGCGATGTAGACCAGGTTCGGGAAGCGCTGCAGGGTGTGCTCCAGTCCAGGCAGCCCCATCCCGTCGCGCAGGCCGAAGTCGCCGCCGACGCGGTCGGATCCGTCGGTCGTCACGGGCAATTTGGCGATTTCCGCGCAGCGGAAGAGGTTCTGCACCATTTCGTCCATGATGTCCATGCTCGGCATGATCTCGCCGACACCGCGGGCGCCCAGACCGCGATAGTATTCGAGGACTTCGTCGAGACGGGCGTCGGCGCGGTTGATGAGGCAGCGCGGGTCGACATTGCAGAAGGCGAAGAAGCGCTTCGGGTGGTTCTCGACCATTTCGAGGATGTCCTCGTTCGCCTGCGGCAGGTAGATCTCGGAGTTCACCACCGGCAGCAGCGCCCCCATCTCAATGCCGTGCTCGTCATAGCGCTCCAGCAGTTCCGCTGGATTGCAGAAGCGGGTCACAAACGGCACCGGGCGGCGGTAGCAGTGGGCATGGGCGTCTACGTACAGCATGGCGATATGATGAATGGAGGGTGCGAAACTCCGCTATCGCCAGGCCGTTATCGGCCTGGCACAGAACGCTGGGGGTTAGGGTCTGGGGGCCCTGGATGATGGGTCTGAAGTCTGGGGTCTGGGGTCCCCGATGGATTCGGCGCCCCTGGCCTTTCCCCTCAATTGCCGAGGATTTCCCCGAGAGTCGGCTGGAGCAGTTCCGCGCGCCAGCCTCGGAGGAGGCGGAGATGGGAGCAGTCGGCGTGCTGCAGGTGCTTGCGGACAAGCGCCTCGACCTCGCGGCGCGGGGCGATGAACGAATGGTCGATCTGGCGGGCGGCGCCGCGTTTTTCGACCAGGCTGAGAATCCGCTCGACCTTCTGCTGGTAGGCGGCCCGCAGCCCCAGCGGCAGATGCGGCTGCAGCCAGTCGGGGTTTTCAGGCGGCGGTGCCTCCTCCGTCAACGCACGAAGAGCCGCCTCGCCGTAGCGGCGAAGATTCTGGGTGCGGCATTTCGGCATTTTGGCGAGTTCCTTGAGGGTGGAGGGCCAGCGGGTCGCAATCCAGACCAGTTGCTCGTCGCTGAAGACGCGCGGACGCGAGCAGTTGTTTTCGCGCGCCGTGCGCTCGCGCCACGCCGCCAGCAGCCGCGCGCGGGCGCGCTCCTCATTCGGGAAAATGTGCGAATAGCCTGACAGGCGCCTCCACGCCTCGGCGTCCACGACCTCCGCATAGTATTCGGCCCGCTCGGCCAGCGCCATCTCCTCGCGGAAGGCGGCGAGATTGCCGTTCGCCTCCAGCCGTGCCAGGCGCTTCGCGGCGATCTCAGGCAGCAGCGCCACATCGTCCGCCGCATAGGCCAGCTGCTCGGCGCTCAGCGGCCGACGGGTCCAGTCCGAGCGCGTCTCGCTCTTGGCGAGTTCGATGCCCAGTTCCGTCAGAATCACCTTCTTGAGCGCGCAATTCGGCGCCTCGCCCAGAAACGCGCCCGACAACTGCACATCCACCACGGACCGCGGCAGGCACTTCGCGGGGCCGCCGCACGCACGCACCAGAATCGGCAAGTCGTTGACACCCCCGAAGACGCTCTTCGGACGCGACGCATCCGCCAGCAGTTCCGCCAGGGGCGTCCAGTCCTGGATCGCGAGCGCGTCCACCAGTGCCGTCTCCTCGCGGCTCACGCCGATCTGCAGCAGCGCGAAAACGGGGTAGTAGGTCCGCGTCCAGTCGAACTCCGTGTCCAGGGCGATGCTCTGCCCCGCCGCCAGCCCGCGGCAATATGCCGCCAGGTCGCAGTCCTGCGCAATCCATTTGCTCATATCAGTCCCGTCGGCCGACGTTCGGGGACGATGCCATCCCCGAACGTCGGCCACGGCCTTTCTACAGCGTCGCGAGTTTCGGCATCTTTTCGAGGACGATGCGCTCGGCCTCCAGGTTCCACAGGCCGTTGTGGCGCTTGCAGGCCGCGTCGAGTTCGGCGAAGACGGGGTCGGTCTTGCCCTTCTCGGCGAAGTCGGCGATCGCGGTCAGCGGGAAGTCCTGGTGCGTGTAGATGAGTTTCTTGCCGCCCTTGATGTTGGGCAGATTGAGCGTGGTGTCGCGCGCCGCGGTGAGGCCGCCGACGTGGGTGATCATGATGGCGGGGTTCAGTTCCCCTGCGCCCATCAGTTTCAGTGCCTCGCGGATGTCGTCGGTGTTGCCGCCGCTGGTGCCGACGATGTGCGTGCCGCTGTAGTGGACGTTGTAGAAGTTGAACTTCGCGGAGAACTTCGGGTCGATCGGGCCCGAGAAGAAGTTCAGGCAGCCGTCGCGCCCCAGGATCGCGTCGCCCTGCTCCACCACTGGCGCCACGGGCGCCAGCACGAAGACGTCGTTGTAGCCAGTCCCGCCCGTCAGCGCCATCAGCGCCTCGGTCGCGTTCGGATCCTTGGTGTTCTGGTAGATCAGCTTCACGCCGCGCTTCGCCGCGTCCTCCGGCTTCAGCACCGAGGCCGCGCGGTCGAGGCGCGCCTGGTCGATGTCGGTCACCACCACGAGCGACGGGGCCATCGGGCCGTTGACGAGGTAGTTGATGAGGCCAAGCCCCATCGGTCCCGCGGAGGCCAGGCACGCGCACTTGCCGCCCTTCTTGACGCCCATCGTGTGCTCATACGAGCCGGGCGTCTCCAGGTGGTACTGCGCGCGGCAGGCGCCGATCAGGCAGCTCATCGGCTCGGAGAGCGACGCCATGAAATAGGCCTCGCCAGAGTATTTGAGCAGGCAGTTCATCTCCATCACGCAGGACGGGATGCGCACGAAGGTCGCGTCGCCGCCGACGGTCGTGAACGAGTACCCGGGGGCCTCCAGGCCGCCCTTGTAGTTGATCGCGGGCTGGATGCCGAAGTGCTCGCCAGGCTGGAACTGCCCCTGCCACTTCTTGCCGACCTCGCGGATGATGCCGCAGAACTCGTGGCCCACGATGGTCGGGTTCGTCGCGCAGTCGTTCGGCACGCGCTTGTGCCCCGCGCCCTGCTCCGCCGCCTTGAAGGTGGACATGCAGATCGAATCCGAAATCACCTCCGCGATGATCCCGTCGTCCCCGCACTCGGGCAGGTCGAAGGTCTCCAGGCGCAGGTCATTGACACCGTACAACCGCAGCGCAGTCGTCTTCATTGCTTCATTCTCTCCTTTGCAGATGATGGATTGGGGATGCTGCCTTTCGCAAAAATGTAATCGGTATCATTATAGCACCTCTTTCGCGTACCGCCGATTCCGGCAACCACAGATTACGCTGATTACACAGATTTTTGAGGCGTGGAATTGGAGTGGATCCAGATAAAGCGCCGCATGTGCAGAGAAGGTTCGCCGAAATTCAGAAGCAAGGCGCGAGAAAGACGGGAGGCCTTCAAATAATTGAGCACCTGCCCTTCTTCGACGCTACTTATCCCCCGCAGCGCCTTGAGTTCGACCAGCAATTCGCCAAAGCACAGAAAATCAACCCGATAACCGACTTTGAGACGCTGACCTGCATAATACACTGGCAGCGGCACTTCCCTTTCAAAGGGTATTGCGCGGCGTTCCAACTCCACCGCCATCGCTTCCTGATATACGGGCTCCAAAAAACCATGCCCAAGTTCGCTGTGCACCGCCATCGCCGCGCCAATCACCATGTACGTCTGGAGATCCTGCGGTTCCCCCTCATGCGCCTCCAGTGCATCGCCTGGTGCCTCGTCGATCGTGTATTGGTAATGATTATCCATGATCCACAGATTACACAGATTACGCAGATTGAGGCCATTTCGCGGGAGGTCCTGAAGGACCGTTGTCTTCCCCGCCGGGGGGCGGGGGCAAAACTGGTTTTTGCCCCCGCCCCCCGGCGGGGAAGACCGCGCTGCCCTTGCAGCGCCCCCGCGAAATGGCCGCGCCGTATTCTCCACACGTCCCGGAAAATCTGTGAAATCTGAGAAATCTGTGGATACTATCCGCGGAAGACGGCGCCGAGTTTCTTGCCGAGGAGGACGGCGGCCATGAGGAAGGAGATGCCGAGGAAGACCATGGTCCAGAGGCCGAGGGCGGCGGCGAGGCTGGGCCCCTGGCCGAGCAGCGACGAGAGTTCGTAGATGGCCTTGGTGATGGGGTAGTAGGCGGCCTTCTGGGCGAGCAGCAGCGAATCGGAGACCTCCAGCATCGAGAAACTGAAGGTGAGGACCGCGCCCGCGAGCAGGTTGGCGGCGATGAGGGGCATGGTGATGCGCACGAAGGTGCGGCGGGGCGTCGCGCCAAGGGAGGCGGCGGCCTCCTCGAAGGAGACCGAGGTCTGCTCCAGCCCCGCGACCGCCGAGCGCACGACATAGGGCAGCCGCCGCACCGCGTAGGCGATCACCAGCAGCACGGTCGGGTTCGCGACGGGGTCGAGGAAGTGGAAGAAGCGCCCGCGCTGCGTCATCGCGAGATAGCCGAAGGCCATCACGAGGCCAGGCACCGCCAGCGGCAGCATCGCGGCCGCGTCCAGCAGCCAGCGCCCAGGGCCCTTGCCGCGCACGATCGCCCACGCGATGAAGACGCCCAGCGCCAGGGCGACGACCAGCGCGAAGCCAGAGTAGCGCAGGCTGTTGAGGATGCTGGGGACGGTCAGGTTGTGGCCGAGCGCCGCCTCGAAGTGGCTGCCCGTCCAGTGCGCGGGAGCCACCGTGCGGTACCAGCTGCGTCCGACGGCCAGCCCCAGCACGCCCAGATGCGGCAGGATGCCGAAGAGCCCGATGGCCCCCGTGAAGGCGATCGCGGGCACTGCGCGCCAGCCGACGAGGCGGACGGGCGGCGTCACGCGCACCGCCTTGCCGCTCATGGCGTAGCTGCGGCTGCTGAAGCACACCTTGGCGAGGAGGTAGGCCGCGCCTGCGCAGAGCATCATCACCGTGACCAGCGCGTAGGGCATGGGATTTCGCCCCATGTCGTTCAGCCCGATGAAGATCTGCACGGCGGTCACGCGCTCGTAGTTGAACATCAGCGGCGTGCCCAGTTCGGTGAACGACCAGATGAAGACCAGCGTGCCGCCCGCGAAAATGCCTGGCGCCACCAGCGGCAGCGTGATCTTGCGGAAACGCCGAAAGCCGACGCAGCCGTAGTCGGCGGCCGCCTCCAGAAGGGTCGGGTCGACGTTCGCGAAGGCCGCCGCGAGGTTCAGGTAGAGGATCGGGAAGAGGTGCATCGCCTCCAGGATCACCACCGCCGCCACGCCGCCGCCGAACCAGTCGATCTCCTGCCCTGGCGACAGCACGCCGCATTTCAGGAGCACCGCGTTGATCGCCCCGTAGCGCCCGAAGATGCACTGCATCCCGAGCGCCCCCACGAACGGCGCCAGGATCATCGGCCACAGCAGAATCCCGCTCAGCGCCTTCTTGCCCCGGAAGTCATATCGGTCCAGCAGCCACGCCAGCGGCAGCGCCACCGCCAGCGCCACCAGCGTCGTCGCCAGCGCGATTCCAAACGAGTTGAAGAGCCCGCTGCGGTAGAGCGGATTGCGGAAGACCTCCGCGAGGTAGAACCAGGTCGCCTTCCCGCTGGAATCCACCACCCCGCCCCGCAGAATCTCCCACACTGGATACAGGAAGAACACCCCGAAGAAGAGCAGCGCCGTGCCCAGCAGGCTGTAGTAGACGATTCGACGAAGCATGGGATTGTGAAAACGTATTGGGGACCACCGACAAAAACACGATTCAGGCTTATCTTAAACGGATAAACGCGACGCCCCTTAATGTAGCCCGGCAAAGAATCCCCACTTATGACGAAAATCGGTTTTTTCAGTGATGTCCACGCCAACTGGGAGGCCCTGACCGCCATCCTCAAGCGCCTCGACGACGAGCAGTGCGACCAGCTCGTCTGCCTCGGCGACATCGTCGGATACGGCGCCAGCCCCTCCGAATGCCTCCACCTTATCCAGGAGCGCGAAATCCCCTGCGTCATGGGCAACCACGACGAATACGTCACCATGCTCATGAACCCAGCCTTCGACCATCTGCGCGACGAAATCAAGAAATCCATCGAATGGACCCAGGCGCAGCTCTCGATGGACGACCTCAAATGGCTCTCGAAACTGCCCATGCGCATTGAACTCGAGGACGTCTTCATCGCCCTCCACTCCTCCTTCGCGGCGGGAAAATGGAGCTACTGCCTCGACGAGGCGACCTTCGCCGCCAACTTCGCCCGCCAGCCCTGCCAGCTCGCCTTCTGCGGCCACAGCCACTCCCCGCTCATCGGCATCGAGATGCCAGGGCATCAGCCCTTCGTCGACTTCATCCGCCCCTACACCGTCCCCGACGACCACAAGGTGATGGTCAACGTCGGCTCGGTCGGGCAGCCCCGCGACCGCGACCCCCGCGCCTGCGCCTGCACCTATGTCCTCGAAACCCGCCGCCTCGAACTCCTGCGCGAACCCTACGACGTCGAGATGGCACAGAACAAAATCTACATGGCGCGCCTGCCCGACAAGTTCGGCCTGCGCCTGCAGGTCGGACGATGATGAAAGCAGCCGATCCCGCCCAACTGCTCCTGGAGCGCCTGCGCGCCCTTGAAGACCTGAACCCCGACATCCCCGCGCCGCGCCGAGGCGAACTGCTGCGGCTGGCGCGCGACTGCGCCCCGGGCGCCTTCCCGACGCTCGCGCAGGAGGTCGAGCGGCTGATCGCGCTCTATCTCGACACCCCGACCTCCCATGTCGGGCGCGCCATCCTCGCCGAGTATTTCGAGGCCATCGAGCACTCCGCCGCGCATCTTCTGGAGTGCGGCGAAATCCACGCCCCGGGCGGCCACGGCGGCGAGCCGTCCGCGCCGCCGCAGACGATTTCCAACGCGCTCGTCCTCTACAGCGCCAGCGAATACAGCGCCCTGGACCGCTGCAAGATCCTCAACCGCGCCGAGATCCCGCCGCCCCTCTCCAACGCCGCCGATTCCTTTCGGCGGCGCATCGAAGTCGTCGAGACCGTCTTCGGCATCGGCTTCGAACTCCTCGCCGCCCTCGACTTGCGGCAATTCCAGCTCTGGGCGGCGGACTACCTCGACGCCCACAAAGGGGATCTCGACCCCGTCCTCATCCGCGACCTCCTCCAGATCCTGCGCGACGCCCCCGAGCAGATCCAGCCGCGCCTCCGCGAATGGCTCTTCACCTGGTGCGCCGACACCGCCCTCCTCGAACACTGGCCCCTCGTCGTCCGCTTCTCCGACCGCCTCCTCGCCCGCATCGCCCTCGCCGCCTGGGTCAAGGGCGCCCGACGCCCTGGAAACAGCCCCCTCGCGCATCTGCGGCTCCTCGTCGCCAACGGCCATGACGACGACAGCCACCTGCTCCCCTGGCTTGAAACCACCCTCCAGAACTTCGGCGAAGGCGTCGAGCGCTTCATCTCCCTCGACCTGGAGGACAATCCCGACGAGGAGGCCTGGCGCCACGCCGCCCTCGTCGCCGAACTGCGCAACCTCGCCGCCACCTGCACCCCCATCCTCCTGGTCGCCGACCAGCTCCTCACCGAGCCCGACGGCGCCGTCAAACTCGCCATGGCCTTCCTCGGCATCGTCGGCCAGGGCCTCGCCGACTGGGAACGGCGCGTCCGCCTCCTCTCCGAGAAACTCATCCGGCGCGCCTTCCTCTACGACCTCAAGGCAGGCCGCACCCCCGTCGAGACCATCCGCAAATTCACCTTCGGGGATGAAGTCGCCTTCGGCCTCATCTGCAACGAACTCGACCTCGTCAGCCAGCAGTTCGACTCCATTGCGCAGCGCGAGGTCGTCGTCCGCCGCCTCGCCGTCTTCTACGCCAGTTTCCGCCGCGCGCCAATGCTCGGCGTCGAGGTCGCCAAGCGCTACAAGCACCTCGCCCGCATCCTGCACGACGACTTCCTGAACGCCCACCTCGCCCCCGCCGAACTCGACGAGTTCCGCCGCGGCGGCTTCCTGCAGAACCTCTATTCCCTGGGCTCCCTCGCCAAGCGCTTCCTCGACCACCGACGCGCCCTTGAAATGAGCCTGGAGGAGATGCTCGCCTCCGAACTCGAATTCGTCGCCGAGATCCGCGCCCGCCGCCTCCAGGCCATCCGCCTGGTCCTCGGCCAATCCGCGCCCGCCTGACACCCCTGCGATTCTATTCCAGCCATGCCAGACTCCCCCGCCCTCGCCATTCAGTTCACCGCCATCCCCGCCTTCAACCTCGCGCTGCAGCAGAACGCCCTGCCCGTCATCCAGGCACTCACATTGCGCAACGCGACGGACGCCCCCCTCCAGGATCTCGACCTCGTCTTCACCGCGACGCCCGCCGTCATCCTGCCGAAGACGCGCCACCTCGACGAACTCAAGGCTGGAGGCGACGCGACCCTCCACGACCTCGGCGTCGAACTCAACTACGACTTCCTCGCCCTCCTCTCCGACACCGTCCGCTGCAAACTGCACGTGGAGGTCCGACAGGGCGACGCCATCCTCGCCGAGGCCGAACAGGAAGCCGACGCCCTCGCCGTCGACCAATGGACAGGCCTGAACCTATTCCCCGAACTCCTCGCCGCCTTCGTCACCCCGAACCTCGAACTCTTCTCCGCCATGCAGGCCCAGGTCGCCGAGGAACTGCGCCAGGCCACCGGCAACCCCGCCGTCGACGGCTACCAAAGCGACCGCAAGCGCGTCTACGAGACCTGCGCCGCCATCTACCGCGTCCTCCATGGCTGGGGCATCCAGTACGCAAACCCGCCCTCCTCCTACGGCACCCCGGGGCAGCGCATCCGCTTCGCCGACGCCATCGCCAAATACCGCCTGGGCACCTGCCTCGACACGACGCTGCTCTTCGCCTCCGCGATGGAACACTGCCTGCTCCATCCCGTCATCATGGTGCAGGAAGGCCACGCCTACATCGGCTGCCACCTCGTCGACCGCTTCTTCCCCGACCTGCCCGTCGACGATCTGCAGAGCATCCGCAAACTCGTCGACCTCGACGAGTTCCTCGTCTTCGAGACCACGATGGTCACTGGCAGCGCCTCCTTCTCCGAGGCGGAGCAGGCCGCCCGCGTCCGCCACCTCTCCAACGACCGCGAGTTCCGCTGCGCCATCGACGTCGTGCGCGCCCGCAACAGCCAAATCCGCGCCATTCCCCTGAAGCGCAGCACCGACGGCATGGAGTTCGAGGTCCCCGCCGCCCGCATCGAACAGATGAACCGCGATTCGCGGCGCGACCTCAAGGAGACCATCGACCTGGACCGCCTCAGCCCCGCCGAGGCCCGCACGGGCCGCGTCGCCCGCTGGAGCCAGAAACTCCTCGACCTCTCCCTGCGCAACCGCCTCCTGAACCTGCGCGATGGAAAACTGTCCATCCATCTGGCCTGCCCCGATCTGCCGCACCTGGAGGATCTCCTCGCCACCAACGAGACCATCGCCCTCAACTCCATCGCCACCCTCCTCGGCGAAAAGGACCTCCACGACCTCATGAGCCTGCCTCCGCAGGAACTGCGCCATGCCCTCCAGCCCCTCCTCAAGAAGGAACTCGCCCAGAACCGCCTCTGGACCCTCCTCACCATGCAGGAGACCTCCCGCCGCCTCACCGCCCTCTACCGACAGGGCCGCAGCGACCTGGAGGAGGGCGGCGTCAACACCCTTTTCCTCGCCATCGGGCTGCTCCAGTGGAAACCCACGGAGACCGACAGCCACGCATACACCGCCCCCATCCTGATGATCCCCGTGCGCATGCAGCGCAAGTCCATGGCGGAGGGCATCCGCCTCTCCCGCCTCGACGAGGAGACCGTCGTCAACGAGACCCTCCTCGAACTGCTCCGCACCCAATTCAACCTGACCATACCAGGCCTCGCGCCCCTGCCCGTCGACGAGGCGGGCGTCGACGTCAGCCGAATCCTCCAGATCTTCCGCCAGTCCATCCAGGACATGAAGGGATGGGAGGTGCTGGACGAGGCAGTCCTCGGACACTTCTCCTTCGGCAAGTTCGTCATGTGGAACGACCTGACCGCCCGCGTCGACGACCTGCGCCAGAATCCGCTGGTCAGCCATCTCATCTCCGGCGGCGGACTCTTCGACGACGGCGTCGAGGTCTTCCCTGCCCAGGAGGTCGCCCGCCATCTCGACCTGAAGCGCCTCTACTGCCCGATGAGCGCCGATTCGTCCCAGCTGGCCGCCGTCCTCTACTCCGAACTCGGCAAGAGTTTCGTGCTGCACGGACCGCCAGGCACTGGCAAGTCCCAGACCATCACCAACATCATCGCGCACAACCTCGCCCTCGGCCGCCGCGTGCTCTTCGTCTCCGAGAAGAAGGCCGCCCTCGACGTCGTGCACCGCCGCCTCTCCTCGGTCGGGCTTAAGCCGTTCTGCCTTGAACTCCACTCCAACAAGGCGGGCAAGACCGCCGTCCTCGCGCAGTTCTCCGAGGCACTCGCCGTCCCCGAGACCGCCGCGCCCGAGGAATGGGAGCGCACCGCCGACGCCCTCGACCAGAGCCGCGACGAACTGAACGCCTACGTCGCCGCCCTCCACCACCGCCATTCCAACGGCCTCACCGCATACGACTGCTTCTCCCAGGCGCTCCTCGACCAGGCCCCGCCGCCCGCGGGACTCCTCCAGATGGACTGCCTCGCCCAGAGCCGCGACGACTTCGAAACCGCCCGTACCCTCGCCGCCGACCTCGACGCCGCCTGGCAGAACACCTCCGCCGAGGCCCTCCACGCCCTGCGCTGGCTCCCCGACCTCGACTGGAGCCCCGTCGTCGAACGCAACCTGATGCAGCGCCTCCACGGCCTCGAAGCCGCCGCAAATGCCCTCGGCGACTGCTTCCGACGCGCCGCCGCACTCCTCGCCCTCCCCGACTTCGACCGCATCGACCGCATCGCCGACGCCGCGCGCTTCGCCGATTCCCTCCAGCACGCACGCCCCGTCCCCGCGCGCTTCCTCGAAGACAACTTCGGCGAATCCATCCCCTTCCTGCAGGAACTCGCCAAAGCCGCCCTTTCCCGCGCGGAACTCGCGAAGCGCCTCTCCGCCTACCAGCTTGAGCAACTCCCCCGCCTCGACTGCGAGGGCCTCGCCCGACGCCTCCGCGACAACCGCCGCAGTTTCTTCGTCCTGCGCTTCTTCCGCAACCGCGCGCTGCTCAAGGAACTCGACGGCCTCAAGAAACTCGGCGGAGGCCCCCTCACCGCCGCCGAACTCGCCGACAACCTCCCGCTCTTCGCGGAATACAACGCCTTGCAGCAGCGCCTTGACGCCGACACCCCGAAGGCCGCCGCCCTCCTCGGCCCCCTCTGGAACAACGGCGCCGCGGACTGGACTGGCCTCGCAGCCCTCCTGGAACAGGCGAAGTCCTGGCAGGAAGAGGCCCGCCGCCTCACCCCAGGCGCGCCCGCCGCGCGAACCGCCCTCCTCGCACGCCTCCGCGAACTCCTCCCCGACGCAGGCACCAGCCTCGCGCCCGCCTCCAGCGCGCAGACCGCCATCGCCGCCCTGCAGGACGCCCTCCGCGCCTTCCAGGGACAAATGGACGCCTGCCTGGAATCCGCCCCCGACCTGCGCCGTCTGGAGAACCTTTCCGAACTCGGCGACGCCCTGCGCGGCATCCAGGCGCACGCCCCCGACCTTCGCGCCACCATGATCTACCGCCATTCCGCCACCCCTGCCCGCGCCCGCGGCATGGCGGGATTCTGCGACGCCCTCGAAAAAGGCGCCCTCGCCGCACCCGTCGAGGTCTTCGACTCGGCCTACCGCGCCGAAATGCTGAACCAGCTCCTCGCCGCCTCCCAGGTCCTCAGCCACTTCTCTGGCGCCACCCGCGAACAGCGCATCCGCCTCTTCCAGGAACTCGACCGCAAATACACCTCCCTCGCCCAGAAGGCCGCCTTCGCACGCCTCGCCGCGCGCCTCCCGCGCCGACGCACGGGCCCATGCCCCGAAGGCACCGAACTCGGCATCCTCAAGCGCGAATGCGAAAAGCGCGCCCGCCAGAAGCCCATCCGACAGCTGCTGGAGCAGATCCCCACCCTCGCACCCATCCTCAAGCCCTGCTTCCTGATGAGCCCGCTCTCCGTCGCCCAGTACCTCCCGCCCGACACCGCACCCTTCGACCTCATCGTCTTCGACGAGGCATCCCAGATCCCCGTCTGGGACGCCATCGGCGTCATCGCCCGCGGCAGACAGCTCATCGTCGTCGGCGACCCCAAGCAGATGCCGCCCACCAACTTCTTCCAGAAAGGCGATGCCGACGGCGACGACGCCTCCATGGAGGATGTCGCCGACGACCTCGAAAGCATCCTCGACGAATGCATCAGCGCGGGCCTCTTCTCCGCCACCCTCAACTGGCACTACCGCAGCCGCCACGAGGCCCTCATCGCCTTCAGCAACCACTACTACTACGGCGACAAACTCTTCACCTTCCCCGCCGCCCGCGACAGCGAGCGCCTCGGCGTCCAGTTCCACCTTGTCCCGGACGGCGTCTACGACCGCCGCAGTTCCCGCACCAACCGCCGCGAGGCCGAGGCGCTGGTGAAATGGCTCTTCGCGCGCCTCGAAGCCGCGGGCGACCGCCGCCGCTCCGTCGGCGTCGTCACCTTCAGCCAGGCCCAGCAGGAACTCATCGAGGATCTCATCGAGAACGAGCGCGCCCGCCACCCCGCCCTCGAAGACTACTTCGGCGACGCCAGCGAGGAACCGCCCTTCGTCAAGAACCTCGAGAATGTCCAGGGCGACGAGCGCGACGTCATCCTCTTCTCCGTCGGCTACGCGCCCGACGCCGACGGCAAGTTCTCCATGAACTTCGGCCCCCTGAACCGACAGGGCGGCGAACGCCGCCTCAACGTCGCCATCACCCGCGCCCGCGAGCAGGTCGTCGTCTTCTCCAGCGTGGAGCCCCAGCAGATCGACACCACCCGCACCGGCGCCGTCGGCGCCGCGCATCTCAAGTATTTCCTCGAATACGCCCGCAACGGCGCCAGCTTCCAGGGGGCGCAGGCATCCGCCGACCGACGGCGCGACGGCCTCGCCGCCACCATCGCCACATTCCTCACGGAGCATGGCTACGCCGTCGAACACGACCTCGGCTGCTCCAGCCACCACCTCGACCTCGCCGTGCGCCACCCCGACCGCCCTGGCGAATTCCTGCTCGGCATCGAATGCGACGGCCCAGGCTACGCCGCCCAGAACACCACCCGCGACCGCGACGCCCTCCGCGATTCCGTCCTCGCCTCCCTGGGCTGGCACACCTGCCATGCCTGGAGCGTCGACTGGACCTACGACCGCACGCACGCCGAAAGCGCCCTCCTCCAGTTGCTGGAAAAACTGCGCGCCGAGCCCCCGCAGACCGAACCCGAACCGCCCCCGCCAACAGAACCCGAACCTGCGCCCGCCGCACAGCCCCCCGCCGCCACGCCGCCGCCGCTCCTGCCGTACAAGCTGTGGGTTCCCGACGAAACGCTGCCGTCCGAGAGCTTCAACACCCCCGCAGGACGCGCCCTCCTGCGCCAGCAGATCCACGACCTCATCGAGACCGAGGGCCCCGTCTTCGAGACGATCCTGCGCAAGCGCATTGTCAAGGCCTGGGGCTTCGCGCGCCTCACCGACGCCATCCAGACCGCCATTCGCGAAGCGCTCCCCGATGAACTCGAGACCTCCAACAAGGGCATCGGGCGTGTCTTCTGGCCGAAGGGCGTCCACCCCGAGGACTACCGCGATTTCCGCGTCTCCGACGACAAGGCCAACCGACGCGCCGTCGACGAAATCCCCACCGAGGAACTCGCCAACGCCATGCGGCAGGTTCTTGACGACCTGGGCGCCTGCGACCAGGAGAACCTCTACCGCGAGACCATCCGCCTCTTGGGATTCGCCGTGCTCACCGCGCGCATCCGCCCCGCCCTCGACCTCGCCTACCAGCACCTCAATGCACAAGGATGAAATGACCTGGCACACGCTTTCCGCCATCGATGAAAGACACGTTTCTCCTATATTCCCCGACGGAGCAGCGCTTCCCGCTCTTCATCCGCGCAATTGAGCCGCAGGCCCCCACGTCGTGGCACTCGCACGACCTCGTCGAACTCGCCGTCATCCTGCGCGGACGCGCAGAGCACGTGACGGGTGCAGGACGATGCCTGCTGCGGCGGGGCGACGTGCTGCTGATTCCGCGCGGGGTCTATCACCGCTATGACGAGACCTCCGCGGACTTCTCCATCTTCAACATCCTGTTTGTGCCGGAGGAGTTCCCCGTGCCGCCAATGGATCTGGCCGCCTTGCCAGGCTTCGCCACGCTGCGCAACCCCGCCTCCTGCGAAGGCATTCCGTCGTGCCGCATCCCCGGCGCGGAGTTCAAGGCGGTCACGCAACTCCTGGATTTGATGCTGCACGAGGCGACCGAGCATCCCGCTGGCTTCAACTTCATCCTCCAGAACCTCTTCCTCACCCTTGCGGGGATGCTCTGCCGCTGGCTGCCCGCCCCCGCCCGCGCGACGGGCCAGTCGCACGGCGTCGAGAAGGCCCTCGCCTTCCTCAACAGCCACTACCAGTCGACGGTCACCAACGCCCAGCTCGCCAGACTCGCGCACCTCTCCGTCGCCGCGCTCCTGCGAAACTTCGCCATCCGTGCGGGCGCCTCCCCGAGGCAGTATCAACTCGCCCTCCGAATCGACGAGGCACGGGCCCTCCTCCAGAGCAGCGCCCGCCCCCTGCCCGAAATCGCCGCCGCCGTCGGCTTCCACGATCCCAACTACTTCGCCCGCGTCTTCCGAAAGTTCACTGGCTGCTCCCCAAGCCAATTCCGCAGCCAGACCACCCCCGCGTCCCTGCCAAGCCCCGAAAATCGCGACGGACGCCCCGCCCCGCTCAACTGGAACCGCCGCAAGCGCCTCACCTGGCAGCCCCGCGACCAAAAAGAATGAAGGCCGCCCGCGCAGAAGCGGCATGGAACAAAAAAGTCCACAGAATACCTGGAAAGCCGACTGATATATCTGTGCGTTCCGCGTATTCTGTGGACAAGCGTGCAGACAACCCGGCGCGCCCCCTCTGCGCGCCTCCGCCCGCCAGGTCAGCTGGCGAAGCCGATTCCGTGCCTCTCCTCGCCGAGCCCCTTGTAGACGCCCTGGGAGTCGCGCGACTGCGCCTCGAGTTTCAGCGCCTCGACAATCTCGGCGGCGGTGAGCTCCTCGTTCTCCAGATAGAAGAGCTGCTGGCGGACGTTGCGGAAGTCGGAGGGGGTCAGGCGCTCGACGGCGTGGAGGGCGGCCCTGTCGGCCTCCGCGAGGGCGGGGGCGTTCAGGGGGCCGAAGTAGGTCCTGTAGAAGGTCTCCTTGCCCGCGTCGTCGAGGAAGTCGAAGTGGAGGCGGAAGGTGAAGCGGCGGAGGGCGGCGGGGTCGAGCCTCTGGACGA
>JAEEXV010000254.1 GCA_016287975.1 Lentisphaeria bacterium
AAGGCCAGCCGCCTCCAGGACGTGAAGGGTGGGCCGCTGCCAGGCGGCGAGCTGTGCTTCGCGGTGCGGCTCCCGAACGGGGCGGCCAGCCAGGGCGTGGCGGCGTTCGCCTTCGATGTCGCCACGAAGAACCCGATCTGGGGCGCGGGCACGCTGCGGATGACCCCGACGACGGCCGAATACCACGCCCGCTGGGAGCGCGCGGTGTCGGGCAAGGTCAATCTGGCGCACGGCAGGCCCGTGGAGTTCTCGGTTCAGCCGAACTTCAAGTTGACCGTCGGGAAGAACAATACCGACCAACTTGATTTGACGGACGGGAGGCTCTCCGCGCGGGGCGACGACCTGCTGCGCGTCGACAGCGGCGCGGTGGGGTGGCGCACGGGCGAGGACCTCTCCAACGGGATCGACATGCTGGTCGACCTCGGAAAGGTAGAGCCCGTCGACAAGGTGGTGATCCGCATCAACTGCGGCGACAAGCAGCGCCTGGAGCAGCGCTCTCCGCGCAGCCTCGCCGTGCTGGTCAGCAAGGACGGCGAGCGCTACTATCCCGCCGCGCCGCCGATGATCAAGCTCGAGCCTGGCGAGAAGGACCAGAGCGATTTCAAGGGGCAGTATTACCTGGAGGAAAACGACGACACCATTTTCTGCTACCCGTTCGAACTGCCCGTCCAGGCCAACGCCCGATACGTGATGGTGCGGATCGTGCCCGACGGGGGCAACCTCTACACCGATGAACTGGCGATTCTCAAGGCCGACGCGCTGCCGAACGGGGGCGACGCGGCCTACAACGGGACGCCAGAACGGCGGCTGACCGAAGGCTACCTCTTGACTCCAGCGTTCAACGGCGACTTCTTCATCGCAGACAATCTCCCCGCCCCCAATTATTTCAAGTTCCGCGACTTGAACCGCGACTTGAACCGCGTGAAGGCGCCTAAGGCGCTGAAAATGGTGGTCGAACTGCCCGAGGGCATCGTCTGCCGCAATGCCGAGGCCGCCTCGGAGGCGTTTGTGCGGGACGGGGGGAAGTACACCAGATTCACGCTGGCGGTGCCGTCCGATCCGAGTGCGCGCGCGCATCAAATGGAGCATCTGCCGTTTTTCTTCCAGGCGGAGCGGAACCTGAAAGTCGCTGGCAAGGCATGTTTCTATGTCACGGCCGACGGCAAGCCCTCGCATGTCACAGAGCGGACAATCCGCGTGCTGACCCTGCCCGAGGCCCCCCGCAGGTTCCGCGGCCTGACGGTCTTGAGCCGCATGCAGATCGGGGACTCGGCCTGGCCAGGGTATCTGGACAACCTGCGCAAACTGGGCTTTTCGGGGGCGCAGATCTATCCCTATCTGCCCCTGCGGGGCGGCGCGGAGCAGTTCCCGCCGGAATACTGCGCCGCGGTCGAGGCCGCGCGGCAGGCGGGCTATCAGATCGTGATGGGCTTCAACGGCCTGAAGGAGATGTACCATCCCGCGAACCATCCCAGCGAGGAGGTCTGGTGCCAGACCGACAGCCCCCGCCATAACACCTGCCCGTCCTTCCGAGGCAGGGAATACCAGGCCGAACTGGCCAAGATCACCCGCTGCGTGGCGGTGTTCAAGCCCGCCTGCATCCAGTGGGACATCGAGCACTGGGGCCGCGCGCTGCCTGGGATGCGGACGTGCGCGCGCTGCCTGGCGGGCTGGAAGCAGTCGGGCAAGTCGTGGGAGGCCTACCTCGACGACCTCAGCGTCGAACTGAATCGGGACCTGACCGAGGCGGTGGCGAAGGGCGCGCGGCAGGCCGCCATCCCGATGCCCGCCATCTACAACTACAACCGCCAGGCGCTCAGCAGGAGCTACCACGGCTTCGAGAAATGGGCGCTCAACCACCAGTTCGTGACGGGCTCCCAGCCGAGCCTGTATGTCGCAGGCAATGAACTCAGGGTCCACAACTCCATCAGGGGGAACTACGATTTGCAGCCCGACAAGGGCAGGCGCGTCATCGCGCCCGTCCTGACCCCGAATACCTACGGCGCCTACGAGCCCTACCACCTGGAGCAGATGATCTACGAGACCATGCTGAACGGCGCGGCGGGGTTCTTCTACTACCCCTGGCGCGGATTCGTCTCCCCCGTCTACTTCTACTACCACGCCAGGGCGATGCAGAATGTCATCCGACACCAGGACCTGATCCTGGACGGCGAGGTCTTCACGCCCCAGTGCAGCCAGCCGAAGATGACCGTGTCGGGCGTCCGCAACGGCGACGAGGCCCTGGTCCTGGTCGGGAACTACCTGGG
>JAEEXV010000028.1 GCA_016287975.1 Lentisphaeria bacterium
CGTCGCCGCCCTCGCCGCCAAGGCGCCCGAGGCAGACGGGAAGGCGGCGGGCGACACCGCCATCACCCACCAGGAACTGGCCAAACTCCTGCAGGTCCCCGTCTACTTCGAGGACGAGGAGAGCGGCGAAATCGAGCGCACCGAGGTCGTCGGCTACGACGCCTACCTGGAGAGCAGGCAGGCGGCCGCCGAGGAGAACGAGCCCGATCCGTCCAAGTACGGCCTGTGGGTGCCTGGCATCCCAGGTCTGGTGGAGGCGGGGCTGGACAAGGTCGGCGCCAACGACTTTTTCAAGAGCCTGATTCTGGACGGCATCATCGGCGGCGTCGGCACCGTATTCGGCTTCCTCCCGCAGATCCTGATCGTCTTCCTGTTCCTCGCGTTCCTGGAGGACTGCGGCTACATGGCGCGCATCGCCTTCATCATGGACCGCATCTTCCGCCGCTTCGGGCTCTCTGGCAAGTCCTTCATCCCGATGCTGGTCGGCACGGGCTGCGGTGTGCCCGCCGTGCTGGCGACGCGCACCATCGAGAACGAGAACGACCGCCGCATGACCATCATCCTGGCGACCTTCCTGCCGTGCGGCGCGAAGGTCGCCATCATCGCGATGATCGTGGCCGCCTTCTTCCCCGAGAGCAACCTGGTCGGCCCGAGCATGTACTTCATCGGCATCGGCATCGTCATCCTGGGCGGCATCGCGCTCAAGAAGACCCGCGCCTTCGCGGGCGAGGCGGCCCCGTTCGTGATGGAGCTGCCCGCCTACCACCTGCCCAGCCTCAAGGGCGTCCTGCTCCACACCTGGGAGCGCGGCAAGGGCTATGCCGTCAAGGCGGGGACCATCATCTTCGCCGCCTGCATCGTCCTCTGGCTGCTGATGCACTTCGACTGGAAGTTCCACCTGCTCGACCCTGAAAGCGCCGAGGGACTGGAGCAGTGCATGCTCCACGACATCGGGCAGTGCTTCGCGTGGATCTTCAAGCCGCTCGGCTTCGGCAACTGGCAGGGCGCCGTCGCCTGCGTCTCCGCCGAAATCGCCAAGGAACAGGCGACCGCCACCCTCGCGCTGCTTTCGCCCGATGTCGCGGGCGGAACCCTCAGGGGAATCCAGGCGCTCTTCGCCGACATGGTCCCCGCTTCCGTCGTGGAGCCCGCCATGCGCGTGATGTACGCCAGGATGATCGCCTTCAGCTTCATGGTCTGCAACCTCTTCTTCCCGCCGTGCCTGGTCGCCATCGCCGCCACCTGGCGCGAAATGGGAAGCGCCAAGTGGGGCAGCATCGCCGTCTGCTTCCAGTTGCTGGTCGGATACTGCCTGGCGCTGGTCTGCTTCCGCCTCGGAGTCTTCTTCCGCGCAGGAGCCGCCTTCGGGATCGGGCAGTTCGCCGCCTGCCTCGTCATCCTGCTCGCCCTCTTCGCCATCTTCCGCCCCGCCCCCAAGCCCCTGGCCACAGAGGAGGTGCGGAAATGATCGCGAACATCGTCATCGGGGCGGTCGTCGCCGTCCTGCTTGTACTCGCCGTGCGCCATTCCCTGAAGCACCGCCACTGCGACGGCTGCGGCCATTGCGGCTGCGGCAAGAGCCACTGCACCTGCAAGGAATAGGCACCCTCCCCCAAACCAACCCAAAAAGGAACGAAAGACCATGAAATTGAATCTGACTGCCGTGTGCGCCTTGAGCGCGCTTCTCGTGGCAGGCGCCGCCATGGCGCAGGAAGCGGAGAAGAACGACCGCCCCGCCTGGATGCCCTCGCTGGAACTCAGCGTCGACCGCGCGTCGCGCTACATCTCCGAGGGAAATGTCGGCAACCCCGACCCCGTCTACACCATCGACCTCTCCGCCGAATGGAGCGTGACCGACGACTTCTCCGTCCACGTCGGCGGCACCGCCATCCTCGACGAGACCGACGCCTGCGACAATGAAGGCAACGTCGAGGAATGGGACTGGAAGGCAGGCGCCACCTACAGCGTCCCCGACCTCCCCGTCCTCGGCACCCTCGAGTTCACCCTCGACTACATCTACTACAACTACCCACGCGACAAGGCCCACACCCACAACACCGACACCAAGGAGTATGAACTCGACATCACCGCGACGGATCTCTTCCTGAGCCCTGGCATCGTCTTCGTCCACGACTTCGAGAACGACGTCATCAAGGCGAACGTCAATGCCACCTATGAGACGAAACTCGAAGCGCTCAGCGAGAACCTCTCCTTCGAATGCCCCGTGGAACTCTGGGTCGGAAACCACCAGTACACTGGCAGCACCAAACACACCGCCGTCTACAGCCTCTGCACCCAGCCTACCCTGAAATACGAGTTCAGCGAACACTTCTCCGTCGGAGCATACGTCCTCATGGCATGGGGCCTCGACGGCAGAGTCCGCCGCGACTGGAAGGACGACCCGAACAACAACGCATTCAACATCTGCTGGGGCCTGAATCTCACCGCCAGCTTCTGAGCACGCATCCAGGATGACCGCCGTGGGGCGCCCCAAAGAGCCACCCGCATCCGTTCCAATCCCAATAGTTGTTGCCACGGCGGCCACGCCGTGGCGCCCCAAAGAGCCACCCGCATCCATTCCAATCCCAATAGTTGTTGCCACGGCGGCCACGCCGTGGCGCCCCAAAGAGCCCCCCGCATCCATTCCAATCCCAAGAGGTGGTGCCACGGCGGCCACGCCGTTGCGCCCCACAGAGCGCCCCGCCTCCATTCCCCCC
>JAEEXV010000029.1 GCA_016287975.1 Lentisphaeria bacterium
GAACCCGCCCCCAGGGGTTCCGGGCGCTGGCGCGCCCTCCACCCCTGGCTATGGTCCAACGCCCCCTCCGGGGGCTTTCCCAGGCATGAATGCCGAGCATCTTTTCGGGGATCGCGCCCACCCCACACGCTTCTCGCGTGTCTGCATTATGAGGGGCTGGTACCGACCATCTTGGGGAAGCAATTCCCAAGTCAGACGAAAGACATGTTTATTGAGCGGCACCTCGCGGGTGGGGCGCAAAGGACATTGGCCGGCCGCGCAGGGGGGCTATCGGGGGGCCGTGACGATTTCGAGGAGTTGGAAGTTCTCGGGGAGGATGGTGGCGGTGGCGGCGCCGTCGCGGAGGGCGCAGGGGGCGCCAGTGAGGGCGGCGCGCGCGGAACGTATGGCGAGGTTCGGGAATGCGATGGTGGCGGTGGCGGCGGCGCGGTTGAAGTTGCCGACGACGAGGAGCCAGCGGTTGCCGTCGCGGTAGGCGGCGGCGCGCAGTCCGTCGGGGAGGCGCATGCCTGTTGCCTTGGGGAAGTCGTAGAAGGGGATGAAGTCGGCCCTGGAGGTGCCGAACGCCTCGTAGGCCTGCTGGATGCGGAGGGTCTTGCGGGCCAGGTCGCGGCGTCCCGTGATGGAGTGTCCCCAGAGGCCAGAGCCGACGAGGAGGGCGCTCATCTGGTGGAGGGCGGACCAGGCATGGTCGCTGGAGCCGAGGAGGATCATCCGTCCGCCCCAGGGGCGGGCGTTGAATCGGAGCATCATGGTCTCGGGGAGGCGGTAGTTCTCGTGTTCGCCAGTATAGATGGCGTCGCTGAAGGAGAGGTTCATGATGGAGATGGCGAAGGACTGGTGGTTGACGAGGAATCCGCCGTAGGACTTGACGACGCGGTAGAGTCGCTTGAGGGTTTCGCGGGAGGCGAAGAATGGCCAGACGGCATGGCAGTGCCCGTGGTCGTCGCGCCAGGCGCCATGGGCGGGATTGGCGGTGGGGTGGACGCCGCAGAGGCCGTCGGTGTAGACGCCGTCGAAGCCGTATTTTCGGCGGGTGTCGAGGATTCCCGCGATGAGATAGTCGGCGTATCCCTTGGCGGCGGGGGAGACGGAGAGCATGCAGTGCCCCGCGGGGGGCCCGTAGGGCATGATGTTGACGGGTTCGATCTGCCATTCGGCGGCGAATTGCCGCGCCAGGTCGGAGGGATAGTGGATGGCGGGGAAGGCCATGTAGGGGAGCAGCCGATAGCCGTCGGCCCTGGCGGCCTCGACGCGTTTGAGCAGGGAGGGTCGGGCGGGATGGAAGAAATCAGGGGGCCAGAGGTATTCGCCAGTGGGGCTGGGCTCGTCGCGGTGCCAGCACCAGAATTGCTGGATTTCGTTATGGAATTCATTGCGAAGGCGTTCGCGGTCGTCGCGGAGGGGGCCGCTGACGAGGGCGAGGGCATTGCCGACGCGTCCAGGGACGAAGCGTGCCCCTGGGGAGGGTTCGCCCTGGGCGGCGGTGAGGGTGGAGAAGCCGTCGGGTCGGAATGCGTCCTCGAAGGGGTCGTGGCGGAGGGGGGTCTGCGCGAGGTGGTCGAGGATGCGCAGGTCGTCGAGGATGAGGTCGTTGTAGTTGGGGGCGTAGGCCTGGGTGCCGCCGAGGATGAGGGCGCCAGTGCGGAAGGCGTTGGGGATGAGTTTTCGGCGGGGGCCGTCAAAGCGGTGGCGGAGGATGCTCTGGCCGTTGGCGCGGATTTCGATGGCGTCGTCGCGGCAGTCGATGGCGAGAGCGTTCCAGAGTGTCCAGTCGGGGTGGGCGGTGCCGTGGGCGAGGCGTTTCCCGTCATGGTCGAGGGCGAGGCGTCCGTCCGCCTCGAACCAGACGGTGAGGGGTGCTTGCCCTGGGGCGGTGAAGGAGATTAGTTCGGTGCGACGGAGGCCGTGGACGGGGTCGCGGCGCAGGAGAAACTCGATGGCGCCGCCGTGTTCGGCGAGTTCGGGGAGGCGGTAGGTGATGTATTCGGGGTAGGCGTATTTGGCGGGGCCGCCCTCCCATTTGGCGAGCGCGAAGGGGTTTGCGGTTTCGGCGGGGCGGACGGGGGTCGGCATGAGGCCGAAGGTGTATTCGACGGTGTGGTCGAGGCGCGTGTCGGCGTCCAGGAACCGCACTTCCCAGAGGGTCGCGCCGTCTGGCTGCGGGGTGAGGCGGAAGCACTCCTTTTGGGCGGGTGTCCAATGCTGGTCCCGCTCGAAGAAGAGGCAGAGGCCGCCGTTGGTGTTTCCGAGCCAGGCCATGGGGGTGAAGGCGCGGCGGATGGGGGCGGAGACGACGAATGGCTCCTGGGCGACGCCAGTGCCCGCGAGAAGGTGTCCTCCCCATCCTGGGGCGGCGGGGAGTTGGAGGCGGAGGGACTGGACGGTGGCGCCGCCTCGGGGCGGGGCGAGGGTGAGGTCGCAGCGCAGGCAGCCGTCGAATTCGAGGCGGGTGCGGATGGTGGCGGCGAGACCGTGGATGGTGGCGGTTCCTTCCCAGGCGACCGCGTCGGGGTGCTGTTCGCGGATGGTGGCGGCGATGGCGGCGAGGTCGTGGGTCTTCCCGTCCGACGTGGTCAGGAGCAATTGCGGCGGGGAAGCGAACATGGGGCTGCCGCCGTTGGTGATCTGGGCGGGGAGGGCGCGGGGGCCGATGGTGAAGACGCGGTTCCAGACGGAGGCGGCGCCTTGGGCGACCTGGATGGGCTCCCAGGGGGGCGGCACGGAATGGTCGAGGCCGAGGCGGTTGTCGAACCATGGCGGGCGCGGGTAGAGGGGCCAGGGGCGGGTGATGGTGCCGAGCGCCTTGCCGTCGCGGTCGAAGACGGTGAAGTCGGCCTGGTAGTCGCCAGGCGCGAGGTCGGGGAGGGGGAGTTCGAAGTCGAGGCGGGAGCCGTTGACGGGGCGGCGGGCTTCGCCGACGGCGCCGACTGCGCCGCGCAGTCGGAGGGAGGCGGTGGCGGCGTTTTTGGCGATGGCTCCGAGGCGCAGGGTGGCGCGGAGGAGACGCCGATAGGGGAGGATGGCGATTTCACCGAGCAGCGGGGGATCGAGCCTGAGATCGAGCCGCTGGTGCAGCAGGGGCAGGCGGTTCTCGTCGGTCGCCTTGATGGCGAGGCGATAATCGCCTGCGTCGAGGGCGGGGAAGCGGTAGGTCGCGGTGTCGGTGTCGCTGAAGCGGAAGTCGAACTGGTCGATCTTTCGGCCCTTGGCGTCATGGAGGGTGGCGGAGACGGTGGCCATGGGGAGACGTCCACCGAGTTTCCGCAAGGTGAACGCGGGGGTGTCGGCGACATGGCAGGCGTTGATCTCGACAGCATGGGGCGTGCCAGTGAAGAGGAAGTCGCCGAAGGATTGTTCGTCGTTGAAGCCCTTGGGGGCTGGGAAAAGACCGAGGGCGGCGGTGGCGCTGCCTGCGCGGTCGACGGAGAGGTTGCCGCGCCAGGCGGTTCCCGAGGCGGGCCTGCCACCGAGGGCGGTCCAGGGAAGGAGGGCTTCGAATTGCCAGCCCTGGGCGTCGGCGGTGGCGCGGAAGGTCCATTCGGGGTTGAAGGCGGTGGAATTGCCGTCGGTCTTGCCAGGGACTTCCAGACTGTCGAAGATGCCGCCTGCGCAGTTACCGATGAAGACGCGGAACGGGGCGCCAGGGCGGGGCTGGAAGCGGAGTTCCACGGCGTCGTCGAGATAGGCGCTGCCGTCGCGTCCAGTGGCGTCGGCGCGGGGGGTGGCGCCTGGCGGCATCGGGATGCGCCCCGACACGTAGAGGCCGTCTTCGGCGGCGCCGAGGCGGAGCACGGGCTGCGTTGGCGGGACGGCGGAGTTGCTCCAGATGGCGAATCCAGTGGCGGCGGCGCAGTGATTCCAGAAGTCTTCCTCGGGATTGCCGTCGATGACGGGCGGCGGGGCGGCGGGGGTCGGGATGGAGATGCGGGGGCGGTCCGCGGCGTCGGATTCCCATTGGAGTCGGCGCATGGTGTATTTGACTTCCAGGGCGGAACTGTAGTTGGGGCCGAGGAGCAGACGCAAGGGCTGGGGCGGGACTTCGCCAAAGAGGCCGTCGAAGGGGACGGGGACGGACGCGCGGTCGTTGATTTTCAGGCTCCACTGGCGGCCGTATTCGAATGCGATGTGGTAGAACTGATTGCCCTCGAAGGGGAACTTCAGGTCGATGTAGCGCAGGACGCGATGGTTGCGGTCGAAGACGGCGGCGCAGAGGCGCGGCGCATCGCCGAGGATGGCATAGAGCGCGAAGCGGCTGTCGTCGGGGCGGTAGAGGGTGAGGATGGACTGGCTTCGGAGGGGGGATTTGGTGTCGCCGAGGACGGCTTTGGCGTCGAAGTCAAGGCGCAGGTCGCATTCGATGCGTCCTCGGGCGAGTTGGATGGGGGCGTTTCGGTGCAGCAGGCGTGCGTGCTGTCGGAAGACGCCGCAGGATTCACCAGGGGTGAAGCCTGGGTCGTAGATGCCGCCTGCGGCGGTGGTGCCTTTGGCGCTGCCAGGGCGGAAGTCCTCGCGGAAGGTGGCGGCGGGGAGGGCGATGGCGGCGAGCAGAAGCGTGAGGAGTAGCGGGCTGCGCATGTCGGGAAGTGCCTTTGGTTCGTGGGCAGGTGGTCAGAATCCCCAGAAGGTGCCGCGTTCGGGGGAGTAGCCGTTGTCCCAGGGGACGCGGGTGTATTTGTTGACGAAGGCGGGGATGCTCTGGTAGGCGCTGAGGGTGGCGGTATAGTCGGCGGCGGTGGCGGGGCAGCCGCGGGTCTTGATGGATTCGGCGTGTCCGTCGAGGAAGACGAAGTTGACACTGCCCTTGTGGCAGGCGTTGACGATGCCGTAGGGTTTGGTGGCGATGTATTGGTGGTAGAGCAGATAGGCTCCCGTCTTGTCGGCGACCTGCCAGGAATCGCCGTAGTGCATGGTCTTGCCAGGGGATTTCGCCTGCTCGACGGGGAATCCCATGTCGATGGGGGAGCCGATGGGGCGGCTGCGTCCGTAGTCGGGGCGCTGGGTGTAGTGCGGGCCGTAGGTCGCGTCGGTGACGGACTGTGCGGCGAAGCTTTCGATGGGGAGTCCCTTGATGGAGGGGCAGTTGAGGACGGCGCCTGGGGTGCCGTTGAGGAGCAGGAGGCCGACCCAGGTGGTGGTCGTCGTGGAGCCTTCGATTTTGTTGGCGCCTTCCTTGGGGAGGCGCCCTGCATTGTCCTCGGTGTAGAGGAAGGAGTAGAGTCCGAGTTGCTTGAGATTGGAGATGCACTGGGAGGAGCGCGCCTTCTCGCGGGCGGTGGAGAGCGCGGGGAGGAGCATGGAGGCGAGGATCGCGATGATCGCGATGACGACGAGGAGTTCGATGAGGGTGAATGGATGTCGGGCGGTCTTCATGTTTGGTCTCCTGGTGGTGGTTGGTCAGAGTTTCCAGAAAAGCGGTTTTTCGGTGGCGGTGAGTTCGATGGTGCGGAGGCGGTCATGTTCGTCCATGATGAAGATTTTTCCGAAGTCGCCTGCGGGGCGGGTGAGGTATCCTGAGAGGGAATGGGGGGTGGATTCGAGGTTGGAGAGTTCGACGGCGCCGCAGGTGACGTGGAAGGAGGTGCCGATGACGCGCGGGGCGTCGGATACGGGGGTGAAGGCGAAGTGGCGCGCGGCGACGGCGGGGACGGCGCAGGAGAAGGAGCCGCGGGCGCGGCCCTCGTAGCGCTCCTCGAAGAAGTTCCAGACATCGTATTCGCGGTCGTCGGGGAGGTCGACGCGCATCGTGCGCGCGTCCTCGAAGTTGAAGAAACTGTAGAGGGGTCTTTCTGGGGTGTCGAGGCGGAGGATGCAGGGGCCCTCGGGGCCGAAGAGGTCGACGGGGCGGGCGGCGTGTCCATAGGGCGGGAGCACGCGTCGGACGAGGTCGAGGATTTCGGGGGCGGCGCGCTGGAACTGGTCGCCGAGGAAGACCTGTCCGCCTGAGAGGGCGACGAAGAGGGTGCGGAGGCGGGCTTCTTCGAGGTCGGCGGGCGGGGCGATGCAGATGGCGTCGGCGGTCAGTTGGATGAGTCGGTTCTGGAGGAAATAGCGGCTCATGGTGGAGCGGAACTGCTCGCGGACGAAGTCGCGCCTGGCGGGGTCGTGGCGGATGCCAGTGTTGCCGATGTCGCAGGCGCTCATGGTGGTGGAGGCCAGCCCGATGGAGTGCAGGGCCAGATTGGAGCAGGCGTAGAGGAAGTCGTCGGGGGCGAGTTCGTCGCAGATGAGCTTGAGGGCGGCGCGGTAGGTCTCGGCGCCGCGGATGACACTGGGGTCGTAGGGATGGTAGGCGTCGTCGACGCGGCCGAGGCGGTTCAGGAAGTCGATTTTGAAGTATTTGATTCCAAGTGATTTGAAGTATCTGATGGTTTTCCGCATGAACGCCGCGGCCTCGGGGTGGGTGGGATCGAGGTCGGCGACGGGGCAGTGGGGTTCCCAGAACCATTGGTATGCGTTGTCGAGTCGGCCTGCGGCGAGGATGCCGTCGGCGGCGAGGGTGAGGCTGCACCAGATGCCAGGGGTGAAGCCTCGGGAGCGCATGTCGTCGGCGAACTGGAGCAGGCCGTTTGGGAAGTGGTCGTTGGTGCGGAACCACTTTCCTGGGATGTTGCCGTCGTTGTAGCCCAGGTCGATCTGCATGTACTGGAAGCCGAATCCTGGATAGGTGCCGCGGATGAAGTCGGCGACGCGGTTGACTTCGTCGGCGGTGATGTCGAGGCGGTAGCCGTACCAGGAGAGCCAGCCGACGGGGGATGTTTCGTGGCGGAGATGGATGTTGCTGCGTCTGCGGGACATGTCGGCCCAGGCTTCGAGGCCCTGCTGGGCGCTGGGGAAGGCGGCGATGGCGGCTTCCTCGGTTTCGACGCGGGCGCCTGGCTGGAGGAGGAATCCCGCGAAGTTGGAGGCAAGGGCGAGGCGGCGCAGGGCGCCAGTCGCGGGGTCGCAGAGGAGGAAGGGGGTGGCATTGGAGCGCTGGAGGGGGGCGGTGAAGCCGAAGACGAGGCCGCGGTCGGCGGACTGGACGGCGCCGATGCCGCCGAAGGAGTAGTGTGCGCCTGGGGCGCCCTGCTGGAGTTTTTCGGGGGAGGCTTCCATGATGTCGGCGGCCCACTCGATGTCTTCGCGGGCGAGGAAGATTTCCTTCCAGAACTCGAATGCGTAGCGGGGGGAGAAGATGGTGGAGGTGACCTCGACGCAGCCTGTGGGCCAGCCGCCGCCTGAGTCCAGGAAGACGCGGTCGCCTTTTCGGAGGCCGTCGAGGGTGTCGAGTTCCAGGAGATGGCAGCTGCCGAGGGCGACGGGGGCGTCGCCTGTGTTGAGGAGGGCGAGGCGGGTGAGGGTGAAGCCGTCGGCGGAATCGCGCCGCCAGGTGGCGTGGAGGGTGGTTCCAGGGACGGGGCCGTCCTGTTCGGGGATGGGGAACCAGCCGTGGTCGAGATGGATGGAGGCGTTCATGATGGTGGTTGAGGAGTTCAGAAGGTGATGGTGAGGCCGCCGTCGACGACGATGGTCTGGCCAGTGATGTAGGTGGCGTCAGGGCCGCAGAGGAAGTGGAGGACTCCAGCGACCTCCTCGGGGCGGCCAGGGCGGCGGAGGGGGAGATGGCGCCCGTGGACATAGTCGCGCTGGAACCATTCGGATTCGAGTTCGGAGGTGCCGCCGAAGGAACTCATGGGGGTGTCAATGAAGCCAGGGGCGACGACGTTGACGAGGATGCCTCGGTCGGCGAGCTCGAGGGCGGCGCTGCGCGCGTATTGTCCGATGGCGGCCTTGGCGGTGCCGTAGGCGGCGAAGGAATTCTCGGCGCGGAAGGCATGGATGGAGGTGACGTGGACGATGCGGCCGCCTTCGCGCATGTAGGGGATGGCGAGGCGGGTCATGAGGATGGCGCCGTTGAGGAGGGTGTCGAGGGGGCGCCGCCATTGGTCGAGGTCGGGTGCGTCGATGGGGGCGGCGCTGATGAGGCCTGCGCAGTTGACCAGGGCGTCGAGGTGAAAGATGCCTTTTGTGCGGAAGGCGGCGGCGAGCGCCTCGGCGGTCGCGGGGCGGGAATAGTCGCCTGCGAGACTGGAATGAACGCCGCCGCCGCCAGGCAGTTCGGAGACGATCTGTTCAAGCAGATGCTCTCGTCGGGCGAGGAGGAAGAGACGCCAGCCCTCGCGGGCGAAGCGCCGAGCGGCGGCAAGCCCGATGCCAGAGGAGGCGCCGATGATGAGTGCGGTCTTCATGGATGGAATGCGGCGGATTTTCTGGTGTTGTGCATATTATAATCTTATGATGTCCACATCTCAATCCCGATGATGTGGAATTTTTATGGAAAAGATGTGGACAAAATAAACATTTGATTATATTATGGGGGGCTGGCAAGTCGGGAGGGCGGGAAACAGGAGGCGCGTGGGATGCCGAAAGCGATGTTGGAGCGGATGCTGGGGGCGCTGTGCCGCAGGGGGGCGGAGTTTTGCCGTCCAGGGGACGGGATGCCCGTGGGAGTGGAGCGCCAGATGGAGGTGGCGTTGTCGCGGGGGCAGGCGTATTCGGGCTTTTTCGACGACTTTCCAGGGAGCGGCTATTTCCATCCCCATCCCCTGGGGAACGAGCCCTATTATCCGATGGAGCGGCACGCGTCGCACGTGGAGATGATCATGCTGCTTTCAGGGTGCGTGGACTTCTTCATCCGTGATTCCTGGCATCTTCTGCAGGAGGAGCGGGTGCACGTGCTGCTGCGGAACACGGCGCACACGGAGCGTCAGCATGGCGGGCGCCCCTACGACCTGGTTTGGCTGGCCTGCCTGCCCAGTTCACTGGTGATGCACCGCACCTCATTTACGCAGGAGGCGGGCTATCGGCAGTCGGCGTGTCGGATTGCGCTGGCGACGCCGATGGCGGAGGCGCTGTGGGAATGCGGTTCGGCGGCGCAGGTGGACGAACCGCACTATTTTTCGCTGCTGGTGCAGTGCCTGGACCATGCGGTGCACCAGAACCTGATGGCCCAGGGGCTGAGGGAGTATAATGCGACTGTGATGTCGCAGATCCGCCGCTATCTGGACGAGAACTTCCACCGTCCGATCGGAATCGGCGAGTTGACGCAGCTGGCGCACTATTCGGCGGTGCATCTGAACCGCAGTTTCCTGCGGCAATACGGGGTGTCGGTGCACCAGTACGTCATGGCGCGGCGGCTGGAGGAGGCGAAGCGGCTGCTGGCGCAGGGGGCGCCGCCAGGCGAGGCGGCGCGGAAGTCAGGTTTTGCGGAGCAGCGCTATTTCAGCCGCGTGTTTCGCCAGCGCACGGGGATGACGCCGTCTGCGTATGCGCAGGGGAAGTCGCCGCGCGGGGAATAGCGCTGGAGGGGGGCGTCGGTCACTTCGGCCCCTGGGGGAGGAGGGGGAGGAATCGGGCGAGGGGCGGGGTGAGGCGCTCCTGGTTCCAGACGGCATGGAGGTCGACGTCGGGGAGCGGGAGGTCGAGGGTGCGGGCGACGAGACCGTCGAGGGCGGTGCAGCAGGATTCAGGGAGGAGTGCCGCGCCGAAGCCCGCCTTGACCATGGCGAGCATGGAGAGCTTGTTGCGCGCGTCCTGCCGAAAGCGCGGGGGCGGCGCGCCGTCGGGGGTGAGGTCGTGGGCGAGGCGGTCGAAGATGGCGGGGTTGACGTCGCGCGCGAAGAGGATGATTTCCTGGCCAGAGAGCGCCCGCGCGTCGAGGCGGGCGGCGCGGGCGAGCGGATGCGACGGCGGCATGACGAGGCGGTAGGATTCACGGTGGACGAGGCGCGAGGCGAGGCCGTCCAGGGCGAAGCCGAAGGGGCGCATGATGCCGAGATCGAGGACGCCGTCGCGCAGCAGCTGGAGTTGCTCGGCGGTCTCCAGTTCACGGAGTTCCAGGCGGATTTGCGGCGTCTGGCGGCGGCTTTGCGCGAGCACCTGCGGCAGGAAACTGTTGAGGGCGGTCTCGTTGTAGCCGAGCGCCAGCCGTTCGCACTGGCCCGCGACGAAGGCGGCCAGGCGGTGCCGCGCCGCCTCC
>JAEEXV010000030.1 GCA_016287975.1 Lentisphaeria bacterium
CTGGCGCGCAAGGAAGGCGTCATCGACGGCAAAGGGCAGGGGCAGTTGGCGGGCGAGCCGACCCGCCAGATCGCGCTGCAACTGGCGGATGGCGCACGCGTGGTCATCGACGGCAATCCCAAGGGCGTCAACGCCCAGGGCGACTATGCCAACGCATCCGTGCACGGCCGCTGGGATCTGACCGTCGAGGGCGACACCCTCAGACTCTCCAATTCGCTCCTCGTTCCCTTCTTCGGCGGCGTCTGCTCCGCCCACCTCGTGCTGTATGTCGGCGACGACGGCGACTTCACGCGGCGGCACGCGCACGACAGCTACTTCTACTATTCCGACCTGAAGCCCGAACGCCTGTTCGCCTTCGGCGCCTCCAAGGCAGGCCCGATGTATGAATCCATCGGCACGCGCGCGTGGACGCCCGAAAACCGCGCGGGGTGGGCGGGCGACGCGCCGCTTGAGACCGAGGCGCTCGCCGCCACGGGCGCTCTCTACGGCGCCGTCCACGCCCATGGCCAGCCCGCGCGCTTCCGATGGAGCGGGCTGCGGCGGGGGCTGCACATCCTCACCATCTCGGCGGGGACGGGCCCCAAAGGAGCAGGCCCCTTCGCCATCCGCTGCAACGGGCGGGCCATCGCCGAGAACGCGCGCATCGCGCCAGGGCAGGTCGGGCAGTTTACCGTGCCTGTCTGGATTGAATCTGGCGTCGCCGAACTCGACTTCAGCGGCGACTGGCGGCTGAGCGCCCTTGGCGACCAATTGCTGCAGACGACGGACGAGGACTACTCCTTCCGACGCGGCTTCTGGCGCGTCGCGGGGCTCTTCGAGCCGTCGCCCGTCAACGCCTCCGCCGCCTTCGCGCATGAGCCGACCTGCCGAACGGCCTTCACCGAGTATCCGCTGCCGCCGCACGGCGCCCCCGACCAGCCAGGGCGGCGCCTCGTCCCGCCTGCCTTCGATCCGCCCGCCTTTGCGCCAGGGCAGGACTGGCGGCGGGGCGGCCTCATCGGCACGATGGGGCCAGGCAACGGCGGCAAGTTCGTCGAATACACCACCCCCGAGGCCATCGAGCGGCGCCTCGACGAAATCCAGAAACGGCACATCTCCACGATCATCCTCAACGGCTGCCTCTCGCGGCACACCGTCCCGTGGCATTTGCCGCGCATCGAGCGGAACATCGCCCAGATCACCGCCGCCGCGCACCGCCGCGGCATGCGGGTCGTCGACCACCAGGACTTCTCGCTCCTGTGGGACGGCGATTCGGGCTTCCGCGTCCTCGCCGAGCACACGCCGCACCTCCAGCGCACCATCGACAGCGGCCTCCCCGCGCGCGGCTTCTGCATCACCAACCGCGAATATCGGCGGGAGTTCATCGCGTGGATCACCCGACATGTGCAGGCCACTGGCATCGACGGGCTGATGCTCGACGAGACCACCTTCCACGGCCTCAACTACTGCGGCTGCGCCGACTGCCGACGCGCCTTCACCCGCGACACTGGTCTCCAGCTCCCCGCCGACGAATGCGAACGATACCCCTTCGCCGCCCGCCCGCAGCTCTGGCGCGCGTGGCTCGCCTGGCGGCGCCATGCGCGCGCCGACTTCTGGCACGAGGTCAAGTCGGCGCTGCGGCGCGTGCGGCCAGACTTCGTCGTCCTCGGCTACAACACGCACGCGAATCTCCTGACCGCGAAGCACAACTACGCGATGGGCGACCTGCCGCGCAACCTCGACCTCTACGGCACCGAGGTCATGCCGCGCAACATCTTCGCCTGCGCGCGCGCCGTCCACGCCTGCCGCCGCGCGATGGGGCAGTTCATCCACTCGCTCGGCATCCCAGTCTACACCCTGACATATTCCACAGGCAACGACCAGCGCCTGCAATACTTCGGCTGGGCGCTCGCCAATCTCAACGGGCAGGCCTACTGGGACTACATCGCGGCTGCCGACGCGGGCGGCCCGGACTGGCGCTCGTTCACGCCCGCCAGGGGCAACATGGACCTGGCGCGCGCCAGAAGCCTCGCGCGCATCGCGCTCCTCTTCAGCTACGACAGCATGCTCTCCGCGCAGCGCTCCCAGCCCTCGCAATCCATCCTCGGCTGGTCGCAGTTGCTCGACCGACACCACTACCAGCACGACTTCATCAACGAATGCTCGCTCACTCCACAGGGCCTCGCACCCTATCGGCTGCTCGTCGTCGACAACGCCACCGCGCTCTCGCAGAAGAGCATCGCGGCCATCCTCGACTTCGCGCGCGGCGGCGGGACGGTCTTCCTCTCCTCGCACGTCGCCGCCTGCGACACCGACGGCACGCCGTATGCGGAATGGCCTTTCGGCACGCTCTTCGGCATCCGCCGCCAGACGCGCGTCTTCCAGGCCGCCACGCTCCTGCCCGCCGACGGCGGGCCCATTGCCACCGGTGCGCCGATTCCCGCGCTGCGCACCGATCCCACTGGCAAGCGCCAGCCTGGTAAGGTGCCATGGAAATACGAGACCGCCGCTGGACGCAAGTCGCGCCGCCCCGCCTTCTACGAACTGCCCTGCGGCAAGGGGCGGCTCTGCTACTCGCCGCTGCTGCTGGGGCCGCTGCTCGCGGCGCCGGAGGTCAATGTAGGAGCGAAGAGCGCCTTCCAGCGCAACCCCGCCACCGAAGAAGCCGCCCTGCGGATGCTGCGCCCGTATCTCGACGCCGCGCGCGCATGGGAGCCTGGCGACCTCCCCGAATCCATCCTCGCCTCGCTCTACCAGCAGGAGGGCGAGACGCTGATCCATCTGCTGAATCTGCAAGGTGGCGAAATCCCGAAAGGCGCCGCCGTCCCCGCCCTCCCGCCGAAGGATGCCTGGCCGCCGAATCCCGCCTTCGCGGTGCGGATCCACGGGCATTTCCACGCGGCGGTCGCGGTGAGCCCCGAACTGCCCGCGCCGATGCCGCTTGCCGTGCGGCCGCGCGGCGACATGACCGAGGTCGCCGTGCCCGCGGGAACCTTCCGCGTGTATGCGCTGATCCGAGTGAAGTGACGGTGGAGAAGATCCGGGACGAGGATCTGGTCGAGGTCAAGGACCTGGCCAGCTGCTGCGGCTTCACCCAGGCCGACCGCTACTTCGTGGACTGCGTGCGCGACGGCGTCATGCCCCATTGCTGCTTCGCCGACCAACTCAAGACCATCCGAATGTGCTTCGACATCCTGAAGGAACCGCTTCGCGTCACCCCGTCATGAACCATCCCATGAAACAAATTCTCCTTGGCTTCTGGCTGGCCGCCACTGGAATGCTCCTGGCGGCGGGCGCACTGAACTCCGACAACGCCCGCCTCGCGGAACGGCTCGCGCAATACGAGGGCGGCCGCGCCCCCGCCAACGTCATCGGCCTGCGCCCGCTGGCGAAGGCGCCAGTCATCGACGGCGTGGTCGAGGAAGGCGAATGGGAGGCGGCCTGCGGCATCTCCGCCATGCGCGACTTCGCCTCGGGCAAACTGCTGCCGTCGCGCACGTCGATGCTGCTGCGCGGCGGCCATGACGCCGAAAACCTCTACTTCCTGGTCCTGGTGCCAGGGGAATTGCCGAAGGTGCCGCGCCGCACGCCAGACAGCATGGAGATCTTCCAGGACGGCGCGGTGGCGGAGTTCCTCTTCGCGCCCGAAGGCGCCAGGAGCGCGTGCAGGATCGCGGTCTCCGCCGCTGGCACGATGACGGACATGCGCGGCGCGGACACTGGCTTCGAGAGCGGCGCGGTGTGCCGCGTGGGCGCGAAGGCCTCCGCGAAGTGGATCCGCGCGTGCGGCTGGGGCTGGCCATGCCATCTCGTCGAATGCCGCGTGCCGCGCGCGGCGCTGGGGCTCGCCGACAAGGAGTTCCGCTTCAATCTCTTCGTGACCGAGAACGGCAGGCAGGCGACGCTGGCGCCCGTGCGGAATTCCGCCTCGGAGGTGGAGCAC
Organism: Lentisphaeria bacterium; assembly: GCA_016287975.1. Next base: position 3,923 of record JAEEXV010000030.1, read on the forward strand.
TTCGTGCGCGTGCGCCTGCTGCCCGAGGGCGGCGGCTTCCTCGGCTCGGGCCTCGGCAATCCCGCCGACGGCACCTTCGGAATCGCGGGCGTCTTGCTGCCTGGTCCGCAGGAGACGCCAGACGCGCGCCTGGAAGTGCTGGCCTTTCGGCGCGGCAGCCGCTTCCGCGAGGACACTGGCTATGACGAGATCGACGGCGCGCTGGACATCTTTTCGCGCCAGGCGAAGGGCTTCTGGCGACGCCTCAAATACCAGGTCCAGAACCCGCAGTGCGACTGGTTCGAACTGACGCTCCGCGTCGACGGGCAGGTGCTGCAGCGGCTCAACGGCCCGCTGACGCCGCGTCCGCCGCTGGCGCTGGCGGTGCGCAACTTCCCTTCGCGGCATCGGCTGGAGGTGCAGACCAGCGGCACGGTGGCGGGCAAGGTGGCGCTGGAAGCCGTCGACGCCTCGGGAAAGTCGCTGTGGCGGCAGGAAGTCGCGCTGGAGACGGTGTGCGCCCTGGACTATGCGGGTTGGGCGCCTGGCACCTACCGCGTCCGTGCGACGGCGGGCAGGTTCTCCACGTCGGCGGTCTTCCGCGTGCGCGGCAGCGACCCGTGGACGGGGAATGCGCTGGGGCAGACGGAGGAGATCCTGCCAGGCTTCGAGCCGCTGGCGCAAGACGGCAGGAGTTTCCGAATGTGGGGGCGCGCCTACGAATGGCGGGATGCATCGCTGCTCTTCTCCGCGAGAAATGGCGCGGTCGCGCCGCGGCTGACGCTGGGCGGCGCGCCCTTCCGCCTCGCCTCCTTCGAGGTCGTGCGATCCACCCCCGCCGCGGCGGAGGTGGTCCTCGCGGGCCGCGCGGGCGGGGCGCGCGCGCATGGGCGGATGCGGCTGGAATACGACGGGCTGGCGTGGTTCGACCTGGAGGTGGAGGCGCCCGAAGGCCCTCATGGTGAACTCGCCCTCGAAACGGAACTCGATGCCAGGGATGCCACGCTTTTCCACGGCGCCCCATTGCGCACCCTCAATGGATACGTCCCGAACGGCAGGAAAGCCTATCCGTGGCAAATCTACTTCTGGGTCGGCAATCCCGTCGGGGGCCTGGGCTTCGTCAACGAGAGCCGCGAGCCCTTCACGACGGCGGAGGAGGCCGCCTTCGAGACCGTGAAGGAGGGCGGCAAGGTCCGATTCCGCGTGCGCTTCCGCGAAGCTGGCGCCTTCCGCCAGGCGAAACTCTCCTTCGGGCTGCAGCTGACCCCCGTCAAGCCCATGCCGCCGCACTCCAGCTGCATCGTCACCGACGACTGGGGGCACCGCCAGGGCGACAAGTACCCCGGACTCGCCAAGTGGATGGACTTCACCGTCATCTGGCCGCGCCGCTGCGACTACCTCCCGCGCATCTGCGACCTCGCAGGCATCCGCCTCAAGCCCCTCGCCGACGCCGTGCGCAGCGCCCACCAGGACGGCGTCGACGCAATGCCCTATTTCGCGCCGATCTCGTTCACCGTCGACGCCCAGCCGGAACTGGCCGACTACTACGAGGAGTGGATCCAGACCCCCGCGCGCACCTGGAAGTCTGGCCAGACCCTGCAGGTGCGATGCTGCGTCGCCAGCGGCTATCTCGACTATCTCATCTGGCACCTCGACCGCATCCAGCGCGGCTCTGGCTGCGACGGCTTCTATTTCGACGGCGCCTGGCCCGTCGCCTGCGACAACGCGCTGCACGGCTGCGGCTATGTGGACGCACACGGCGTGCGCCGACCGACCTACGCGGTGCGGAAGGTCCGCGAGTATCTGCGGCGGTCGGCGACGGTCGCGTGGCAGAACAACCGCCGTGCGGGACGCCAGCGCAAGGCCCCCTACCAGATGTGGCTCCACATCTCAGGGGCGGTCGCGCCGCCGATGCACAGTTTCGCGTCGGCGCTCTTCGCGGGCGAGTGGTTCAAGCAGCCGATCAAGGCAGGCGCGCACTACGACACCCTCCTCACCATCGAACGATTCATCCCGCGCTACATCGGCCACCCCTGGGGCATCCCCAGCTGCTTCCTCTCCATCGTGCTCGACCACGAGGTGAAGCAGTACACCGACGGCGTGCTGGCCTACGTCATCCCCCACGGCACTGGCCTCTATCCGCGCTATCTCGACCTGGAGCAGGTGAAGCGGGTCCTTGCCGTCAAGGAGGCCTTCGGATGCCGCGACGCACGCTTCCATCCGCCAGGCGCATTGCCTTCGGCGCTGGGGCTGCGCCTGGATCCCAAGGCGGTGGCGGCCGGCGCATGGGAAAACGCCGACGGGGAATGCCTCGTCGCCCTCGGCAACTGCACCAGCCACGAGCAGACCGCCCAGTTCGACGCGGGGATGCATTTGCAGCCGCTCCTCGGCCGCGCCCGCCTCGACGGCACCCGCCTCACCCTCCCCCCCAACTCGCTGCAACTCCTACGTGTCTGCCCCAGGATGAAAATTACAGATGGGGAAAACTAAACCTCGATTCCGTGCGGTAATCCCAATCTGCCGGCACCGACGGCAGTTTCTTCCCCATTTCCAGAACATGACGGGTAATCGGTGGCAATTCCGCCATCTCGGTGGATTCCTCGTCCAACGAATCAATATAACTGGCGAACAAAGCGGAAATGCTCGTATGGCGACGCCGTGACACCCGACGCGCCTTTTCGGCAACCGACGCCTCCATGCTTAATACCAGTCGCGTAGTCATTTGGTTCTCCTTATCTTTTCTGCGCTGGGCTTTCCAACTAAATATAACCACTAGTGTCCCATTAAAATGAGGAGGAATTTTGTTTTAATCAAAGAGGCCCGGCAACAATGGCGTTCCATTGTTGTCTGGTTCGATTCTGTCCTCCCGCCCGAACAGTTCGGCGAGAGGCGTCTTGTCGGTCAGGGACAC
>JAEEXV010000255.1 GCA_016287975.1 Lentisphaeria bacterium
AAATGCGCCGGATTTTCCGGATCTTCCGGATCTTCCGGATCTTCCGGATCTTCCGGGTCTTCCGGGTCTTCCGGGTCTTCCGGGTCTTCCGGGTCTTCCGGGTCTTCCGGATCTTCCGGATCTTCCGGATCTTCCGGATTTTCTTGCATCCCCCGTCCCGTGGCGGGCCGTGCGGCCCGCGTCCCCCGTCCCGTGGCGGGCCGTCTCGGCCCGCATCCCTCTCGTCCCCACCATCACCATGATGTCCCCCGATCGCTATCTATCCCGCATTGAATACGCTGGTCCGCGCACTCCAGATGCCGCCACCCTCGCCGCCCTCCAGCGCGCTCATCTCCTGCACGTCCCGTACGAAAACCTCGATCTATACGAGCGCCGCGAAACCACCCTCGCCACAGAAGAGCTCTACGACAAAATCGTCGACCGTCACCGCGGCGGATACTGCTTTGAACTCAACGGCCTCTTCGCATGGCTCCTCCGACAACTCGGCTTCACCGTCACCGAGCACTTCGGACGCTGGCTCGCAGGCGAACTCCTCCCCGTCCCCAAGCGGCGCCACCGCGTGCTGCGCGTCGCCATCGGCGACGAGACCTGGATCGCCGACGTCGGCGTCGGCCGCCGCGCCCCCCTTGCGCCCCTCCGCCTCCAGCACGGCCTCCTCCAGCCGCAGGACGGCCTTGCCTGGCGCATCATCCACGACCCGCACCTCGGCCACGTCGTCCAGCAGCAGGCCCCGAACGGCAACTTCACCAACTTCTATTCCTTCGACGACGCCCCGCAGGAGAACCTCGACTTCACCTACGCCCACTACTACTACGCCCACGCCCCTGGCTCCATCTTCCTGCAGAAACTCATCCTCCACCTCCCCACCGCCGACGGCCGCAACAGCATCGCCACCGAGCCCGACCCCGAAACAGGTCTGCCCACCCCCTGCCTCCATATCTCCCAGGAGGGCGCCCCGTCCGTCGCACGCTTCCTGCACACCCCCGCCCAGTTCGACGAGGCCCTCCGCGAATATTTCGGCATCGTGCGCTGAACCAGGCCTGTGTAAGAGGGGCGTCGGCCGGTCGCGCAGAAGCGCGGCCCTCCCGTTGCCTCATAATCCAGGCTGTCGCAGGAAGGGCGTCGGCCGCGCGGGAGCGCGGCCCTCCCGTTCGGCCGCCGACGGGGCCTCAACTTTCATAGCGGCGCAGCACCGCCGCGAGCGTGGAGTAGCCCAGGCGGTAGGCGGCGCGGAAGTCCTCCCCCGTGCATTCGACGACCCTCGGCGCAATGCGGCGCGTGCCTGGGATCACGCAAAAATCGTCCGCGATGGCGGCGTAGGCGAACTCGATGCGGAAGGTGACCTGCCCCTCGAAGCGCAGCGGCGGCACCTCCCCTATCCGCTGGAGGGCGCGCGCCGCCGCCGCAGTCAGTTCAGGCGCGGTGCTGGCGGGTGGACGGCACACCGCCCCCCAGACGCCGAATGCCTCCTCGACCGCCACCGTGGTGCAGCCCGGGAAGAACTCCTCCGCCTCGCGGCAGCAGCAGTCGTCGCCAGCGAGGAATACGACGGGCGTGCCGTATGTCCCCAGCATCCCGCCCGTCAGCCCCAGTTCGCCGAAGGAGCGCCCGTTGACGGAGAACTCCAGGATGCACTTGCTGCTGCCAGTGTGCGACCGCACCCCGTCCGCGAGTCCTGTCCGCGCATGCTGCCCCACGAACATCCCCGCGTCGAAACGGTACCGCTCCAGCAGCGCCGCCACCTTCACGCCGCGCGCCAGTTTCGCGGCTGGATGCAGTTGCGCCAGATCCACGCGATGCGCCTCCATGACGACGATCTCGTCGGCGCCGCCCTTCACGCAGCCCTCGACCACGGCGTTGATCTCGCCCATCATCAAGTCCAGATACTGCCGTTCCAGTTCGGGCGAGCGGTGGAAGCCGTATCCCCCCGCCACGCACCCGCTGACGCCCTCCAAATCCGTCTGAATGAAGACTCTCATCGCCGTTCCTCTCCTTGTTCCTGTCCTATTCCTCGAAGCCTGGATCCTCGGGCAGCTCCTCCGCGTGGGCGGCCTCGCGCGCCAGTTCGTCGCAGCGGTTGTTCTCCTCGTTGCTGGCGTGGCCCTTGACCCAGTGCATTTCCACCTGGTGCGTCGCGAGCAGCCCCGCGAAGCGCTCCCACAGATCGACGTTCTTGACTGGCTGTTTCGAGGCCGTGCGCCAGCCGCGCGCGCGCCAGTTCTCCAGCCAATGCTCATTGATCGCCTTGACCAGATACTGCGAATCGGTGTAGAGCTGCACGATGCACGCCTCCTTCAGCGCCTCCAGCGCCGCGATCGCCCCGCGCAGTTCCATGCGGTTGTTGGTCGTGCGGCGATAGCCCTGCTTCAGCTCGCGCCGATGCCCGCGGTATTTCAGCACGACGCCATACCCGCCTGGCCCTGGATTCCCGCTGCACGCGCCATCCGTGTAGATCGTCACTTCCTTCATAGTCTCCAGCCTGTCACCCGAAGAAGAACTTCGCCGCGTCCGCAATCTCTATCCTGGCGTAGGTATCCTCGGGCTTCACGAACTTCACCAGCCCCTCTGGCAACTCGTCCAGAAACTTCGAGGGCGGGTGCGGCAGCATCGCCCGCCCCTCGCGGCGCTTCATCGCGTAGGTCAGATAGAGACGCTTCTGCGCCCGCGTGATCGCCACGTAGCAGAGCCGCCGCTCCTCCGCCTCGTTGCCCTCCTCCAGCGCCCGGGCGTGCGGAAAGAGGTCGCGCTCCATGCCCGCGACATACACCACGGGAAACTCCAGCCCCTTCGCGGCGTGCACGGTCATCAGCGTCACCTGATTCTCGTCGGCGACGCGCTTCTCGGAGACCGCGTCGTTGCCGTCCTTCAGGCTGAAACTGTCGATCAGCCCTTCGAGGGTGCCAGCGCCGCGGCTCTGCTGGTCGTATTCGGCGATGGCCGAAAGCAGTTCCATCACGTTGTCGCGGCGCGCCAGCGCGTTCTCAAGCGGCTTGTACATCCGCGCCATGCCGTCGAGGTATCCGAGGCGCGTGAAGAACTCCTGCACCAGGTCATGCATCGCTCCAGGACGCTGGAAGCGCCCGCGGAACTCCCGCAGGATCCCCGTGAACGACCGCAGCGCCAACGCGCTCTCGGGCGGCAGGTCCCGCTGCACTTCAGGATCCGCCGCGAGCACCTGGATCGGGCGGTGGCGCGCCTCGCGCGCCGCGCGCAGCTTCTCGATGGTGGTGTCCCCGATGCCGCGCGGCGGCACATTGACGATGCGCAGGAAGGCCAGGTCGTTGGCGGGATTCGCCGCCGCCTGCAAAAACGCCCCCGCGTCCAGAATCTCCTTGGTCTGGTAGAAGGAGGTCGAACCCACCACGCGATAGGGGATTCGGGCCTTGCGGAAGGCCTCCTCCAGCACGCGGCTCTGGCGGTTCGAGCGGTACAGCACCGCGAAGTCCCGCCAGTCGCGGCGCTGGTCGCGGTGCGCCTCCTGGACGCTCTGCACCAGGAAAGCCGCCTCGGCGTTCTCGTCCTCGCAGCGCACGGCGAGGATCGGCTCGCCGTCCTCCCGGTCGCTCCAGAGATTCTTGACGTGGCGTTCTCGGTTGTGGGCGATCAGCGCGTTCGCCGCCTTCAGGATGGTGTTGGTGGAACGGTAGTTCTGCTCCAGACGGATGACCTTCGCCTGGGGATAGACGCGGTCGAAGTGCAGGATGTTCTCGATGTCCGCGCCGCGCCACGAGTAGATCGACTGGTCGTCGTCGCCGACCACGCACAGGTTCCCCTCCTTGCCCGCCAGCAGGATCATCAACTGCAACTGCACCGCGTTGGTGTCCTGGTATTCGTCGATCATCAGGCGGCGGTAGCGCTCGCGGTAGGCGGCCAGCACTTCGGGGAACTCCCGCCACAGCTTCACCGTCAGCAGCAGCAGGTCGTCGAAGTCCAGAAGATCCATCTGCTTCATGCGCTTCTGGTATTCCGCGTAGGCCGCCGCGACCTCGCCGCAGCGCGGATAGTCCGCCTCCGCGACATCCTCCGGCCACTGGCAGTTGCCCTTCGCGCGCGAGATCCTGCCCCGCCACAGTTGCGCGTCATAGCCCTGCCCGACCTGCCCCAGCTGGTTCATCACCTCCACCACCAGCCCCTGCTGGTAGCTCTCCGACGCGATCGAGAAGTTCCGGCTGTAGCCCAGTTTCGCGATGTGGCGCCGCAGCACCTGCACGCAGAACGAATGGAAGGTGCTGATGGTCATCGCGTTCGCCGCCTGCGGCCCCAGCAGTTTCCCGACGCGCTCCCGCATCTCCCGCGCCGCCTTGTTGGTGAAGGTCACCGCCAGGATCGCGTGCGGATCCACGCCATGCGTCACCAGATTCTGGATGCGGCGCACGATCACCGTGGTCTTGCCCGTCCCCGCCCCCGCCAGCAGCAGCAGCGGCCCGTCCAGGCAATCCACCGCCTCCTGTTGTCGCTCATTCATCAATGCCATATTGCCACAATCAATCCCTCGTGATGGCGCGCATCCCCTCCTCCAGACGGGCGATCCCCTCCTCGATGGAGCACTCCTGCCCGATCGCCAGCGGCTTGCCGACGACCAGCGTCACCCGTGTGAACGGCCAGGGGATCTGCATCCGATCCCAACTCCTCAACTGCCAGAAATGCCGCGCATTGATGCAGACGGGCACCAGCGGGGCCTGGCACTGCCGCGCCAGCGCCACCGCACCAGGATGGATCGTGTATTTCGGGCCGCGCGGCCCGTCCACCGTCAGCAGCGGCGACACCCCTGCGCGAACCGCATGCGCCAGCGCCACCAGCGCCTGACCGCCGCCGCGGCTCGACGACCCCCGCACCGCCTCCATCCCGAAGCATCTGAGCAGCGTCGAAATGTACTCCCCGTCCCGAGACGCGCTCACCAGCACCGTCGCCTTTTCGCGGCAGCGCAACGGGATCACTGGCGCCGCAAAGAGGATGCGGTTGTGCCAGAACGCATAGACCTGCGCCTCCGTCTGCATCCGTTCCATGATGCCGTGCGGATCCTCGAAGCGGACGCGGAAGGTCCACGCATAGAGGCGGAGCACCCCCGCCAGCACCTTCGCCAGCCAGCGAGGAAGATGGCGCTTATTCTTGAAGGTAAACCATTTCGCCATGCGCCGCAACTACTCTTGATAAAGTAGCGCGCCGCAACTCTCGCACGCGACCTGCTCGCCTTTGGACACCTGCTGCCTTGCCAGCGGCGGCTGCACCGTATGGCAGCGTCCGCAGGCGCCGCCCAGCAACGGCACCACGCACGGCTGGTCCGCGCGGTAGTTCCGATTCGCGCGCAAGCGCGCATAGACCCGCAGCAGCGCCTCAGGCACCGCCTCAGCCGCGGACGGACGCCGCGCCTCCAGCACCGCGATCTGCCTGCGGCAGTTCTCCTCGAAGACCTTCAGATCCCCGCGCACCTCCGCCGCGCGCTTCTCCGCCAGGGCAAGCGCCTTCGCCTTCTGCGCCAGCGTCCCCTGCGCCGCCTCCGAACGCTCCATCCAGACCAGCTGCTCGTCGTCCAGACGCCGCAGCTCCGCCTCGAACTGCCGCAACTGCTCCATCGCGGCCTGGTATTCGTCATTGCGCTTGATGGTCGCCGTCTTCTGCTGGAAACTGCGGCGCTTGGCAATCAGCCCCGAGGCCTCGGCCTCCAGCCGCATCTGCGTCTTCTGCGCGTTCTGCGCGGCCTCCTTCGCGTCCCTGAACGCGGCGGCCTCCTCCGCATACAGCGCCTCGGCGTGCTTCATGCGCTCTGGAATCTGCGCCAATTGCGACTGCAGTTTCGCCAGATCCACGTCAATCTGCTGCAACGCGGTCAATTGCACTGCCCAATCCTGCATATCGCTCCATTCTCCACAAAGACTATAGATGAGATGACGGCCGGGCGCGTCGCCGCGCCCGGCCATGCGGCATTTTCCAGACGAATCCGCCGACTACTCGACTTTTTTCAGCCCCTTGATGACATACAGCGCGACAATCATCAGAACCACGGTGATCGGGAAGACGACATACCAGTTCTGGATGAAGCCCGCCAGCAGGAAGCCGACCGCCGAGACCGCCGCCACGAAGATCGCGTACGGCAGCTGCGTCGAGACGTGGTTGATGTGCTCGCAGCGCGCGCCCGCCGACGACATGATCGTCGTGTCCGAGATCGGCGAGCAGTGGTCGCCGCAGACGGCGCCCGCCAGGCACGCGGACATGCTGATGATCAGCAGCGGGTTGGTGCCGTCGAACATGCTGGTCACGATCGGGATCAGGATGCCGAAGGTGCCCCACGAGGTGCCAGTCGCGAAGGCCAGCACGCAGGCGACCAGGAAGATCACGCACGGCAGAAGTTTATGCAGCGTCGGCGCGGCGTTGTTCATCATTCCCGCGATGAATTCCTTGGCGCCCAGCAGTCCAGTCATGTTCTTCAGGGTCGCCGCCATGGTCAGGATCAGGATCGCGGGCACCATTGCGTTGAAGCCCGCCGCGATGCAGCCCATCGCCTCCTTGCTGCTGATGGCATACGGCATGAACGGACGTTCGGGATTCTTCGCGAAGAAGTTGCGGCCGATGTAGTAGAGGATGATGATGAACAGCGACAGCATGCCGCCCCACGGCAGCGCCACGGCGGCGTCGGTGTCTCCGAAGGCCGCGATGAAGCCCTTGCGGGTGCCGTCATCCAGAAGTTTTCCGTATTCGCCGACATAGAGCAGCGCGAAGAAGCAGATGACGATCAGGAGCAGCACGGGCAGGACCAGGTCGGCGATGGTGCCCTTCTTGGCCGCATTGTCCTTGATGCCGTTGTCCACTTCGCCGCCCTCGGTGAAGAGGTCGCCCTTCTCGATGGCGTTGCGCTCATGCTTCGCCATCAGCCCGAAGTCCAGTTTCAGGAAGGTGATCGCCAGGATGAAGAGAATCATCAGCAGCGAGTAGAAGTTGAACGGGATGGCGCGGCAGAAGAGCTGGATGCCGTTGTAGCCAGTCCCCTTGGTGTAGTCCGCGACCGCAGCCGCCCACGAACTGATCGGCGCGATCATGCAGATCGGAGCCGCCGTCGCGTCGATCAGGAAGGCCAGTTTCGCGCGCGAGATCTTCTTCGAGTCGGTCACCGGCATCATCACCGAGCCCACCGTCAGGCAGTTGAAATAGTCGTCGATGAAGATCAGGACGCCCAGGAGGAAGGTCATCAACTGCGCGCCGATGCGCGACTTGACGTGCTTCTGCGCCCACGCGCCGAAGGCCTGCGTCGCCCCCGTGCGGTTCATCAGCGCCACGAGGATGCCCAGCACCACCAGGAAGATGAAGACGCCCGCCGTCCCCTCCACCGCCTTGATGAAGCCGTCCTTGACGATGAAATCCATGATCTTCAGGAAATTCCCTTCCCCCGCGAAGCACCCGCCGACCACGATGCCCATGAAGAGCGAGGAATAGACCTCCTTGGTGATCAGCGCCAGGATAATCGCCAGCAGCGGCGGCACCAGCGCCCACCACTTCCCGTAGAACCAGTTGTGCTCCTCTTCCTTGGCCTCCTCGGCCGTCGCTTCGGCCGCGGCGGGCGCCGCGGGCTTCGTCTCCGGGGCGGCGGCCTGTACCGCCGCCGTCCCCGCTTCAGCGGCGGCGCTCACGACGGCGGCCGGTTTCGGGGCGGCAGGCGCCTCGTCCGCCAAGGCGACAAAAGGTGAGAGGAAGGCAAACAGCAACCAGGCACTGACGGCAATTCGGCAAAAACGCGACCTACTCATAGTAGGGAATCCTTTTTGTGTTAGGAGGTGGATGAGTGGACGAAAAAAACTCTGCATACTATATAGCCTTTTCGCGCAACAACCACTCTGCCCGCGTTTTTTCCCCCTGTCCCCTGTCCAGCGTCCAGCGTCCAAAGTCCAAAGTCCGTCCAAAGTCCGTCCAAAGTCCAAAGTCCGTCCAAAGTCCAAAGTCCTGCGGCCGCCCCAGCGTCCAAAGTCCAGCGTCCAAAGTCCAAAGTCCTGCGGCCGCCCCAGCGTCCAAAGTCCAGCGTCCAAAGTCCAGCGTCCAAAGTCCAGCGTCCAAAGTCCAAAGTCCAAAGTCCAAAGTCCAAAGTCCCATCACCTCAATCCCAAGTCCAGCGTCCGTTCCTGCGCGCGTTTTCCCACGCGCGCTTTTTCACGGATGAAGGGATGCCGAGTTGCGCGCGCGCATTATACTATGGGAAATGCCCCTGATCATGTCCCCGTTTTCGTTCCCATGCTGGAAAGCCTTCACATCCAGAATCTGGTGCTTGTTCCAGAGTTGCAGCTGGAATTCGCCGCCGGCTTCAACACCGTCACTGGCGAGACTGGCGCTGGCAAGTCGCTGATCATCGGCGCGCTGCAGCTGCTGGCGGGCGGGCGCGCCTCCCCCGCCTCCATCCGCAAGGGCGCCCGCCAGTGCGAGGTCGCAGGGCTCTTCCGCGTGCCAGAACACTATCCCGCCGTGCGGGAGGAACTTGCCCGCCGCCTTGAGGAATACGGCCTGCCGCCCTGCGAGGAGGGCGCGCTGCTGCTGCGCCGCGTCATCACCGAATCCGGCAGCCGCGCCTTTGTCAACGGCTCCAGCGTCACCGCCGCCATCCTCAAAGGAATCGGCGACCTCCTGATTGACATCCACGGCCCCAACGAAAACCACTCGCTGCTCTTCCCCGCACGACAGTTGAGACTGCTCGACCTCTATGGCGGCCACCGCGCCGAACTCCAGGCGGTCGCCGCCGCCTGGGAGACACTGGCGGGCGTGCGCGCACGCCTCCAGGCGCTGGATTCCGACGGTCTCGCCCCGGAAGAGCAGGCGCTCTTCGCCCATCAACTCAAGGAAATCGACGCCGCCCGCCTCGCCCCCGACGAAGAGGAGCAGCTCCTCGCCCGCCACCGCCTCGCCGCCAATGCCGCCACCCTGCGCGGCACCGCGGGCCTTCTCTCCCAGGCCCTCGCCCAGGGCGACGACTCACTCGTCGAGGCCCTCGCCCCATGGATCCGCAAGGCCGAGGAACTCGAGGAACTCGACCCCGAGCACGCCGCGCCCTTCGTCCAGCGCCTGAACGCGCTCTCCGAGGAACTCTCCGACCTCGCCAACGACCTCGACAGCTATGGCTCCCGCCTCGACATCGACGAGGAGGCCCTCCACGACATGGAGGAACGCATCGAACTCATCCAGAAACTCAGGCGCCGATACGGCCCCACCGTCGAAGACGTCCTCGCCACCGCCGAACGCCTCCGCGAACGCCTCCGCCGCGCCGCCAGCCGCGCCGACGATCTCAATCGGCTCCACGAAGAGGAGCGCGCCGCCCTCGACGCCCTCGCCAAATACTGCGCGGCCCTCACCGCCCGACGCCAGGACGCCGCCGCCCGCCTCGCCCCCGCCATCGCCGCCAAACTCCGCCGCCTCGGCTTCACGCGCGCCCTCTTCGAGGCCCGCCTCGATGGCGCCCAGCCTGGCCCCGGCGGCGCCGACGTCTGCGAGTTCTATTTCGCCGCCAACCCTGGCGAAGAGCCACGCCCGCTGCGCCAGACCGCCTCTTCTGGCGAAATCGCCCGCGTGATGCTCGCGATCAAAACCGTCCTCTCCGAGGTCGACGACATCCCCATCCTCGTCTTCGACGAAATCGACGCCAACATCGGCGGCCGCACCGCCGCCGCCGTCGCCGCCGAACTCACCGCCGTCGGCCAGCGCCACCAGGTCTTCTCCATCACCCACCTCCCCCTCATCGCCGCCGCGGGACGCCAGCATTTCCTCGTCGAAAAGCGCATCGACGGCGACCGCACCGTCACCACCATGGCCCCCCTCTCCCGCAGGCAGCGCGTCGCCGAACTCGTCCGCATGCTCGGCGCCGCCCCCGACGACCAGGCCGCCATCGCCCACGCCCGCGAAATGCTCGAAACCGCCACCGACTGACCCGCCATGCCACGCTTCCTCCTCCCCGCCATCGCACTCGCACTGCTCCTCGCCTCCTGCTCCCGCACCGACCCCGCGCAACTCCTCCAGGACGCCATGGCCGCCGCCCGTGAAAACCGCCTCCCGCAGGCCGAGCAACTCTCCCGCGAAAGCCTCCGCGCCGCCCCTGGAAACATCGACGCGCTCATCCTCAACTCCTACTGCAAACTCCTCTCCGACGAACGAAAGACCGAACGGGAAAAGGCCCTCTACAACCTCCAGAAAGCCACCCAGCTCGCCCCCGACCATTTCGCCGCCCATTACTTCTGCGGCTGGGCGATGCTCCAAAACAGGCAAAGCCTCAAGGCCATCCGCTTCCTGGAACGCGCCTACGAACTGCTCCCCAAGGACAGCCCCCACCGCGCCAACCTCCGCCTCTTCCTCGCCACCTGCTACATCGAAAACAACCTGCAGGACGAGGCGCTCCGCATCCTCCAGCCACTCCAGCGATTCAAGCCATACCGCGACTGGCCCGAACTCTACAATTGCCTCGGGCTGCTCGCCATCAAGCGGATGCAGCCGAAAAAGGCCCAGTTCTTTTTCGAGACTGGTCTCCGCATCGCCCCCGACAACGAGACCCTCCTCCAGAACCTCGCCGTGACCTTCGACCAATACGGCAACGACCCCCAGAAGGCATCCCTCCTCTATCGCAAATGCCAGGCAGCCAAATTCCGCCGCCGCGAGTTCGACGAGACATTCAAGGCGCTTGAACGCCGCACCCGGCAACTCGCCCACCGCCGTCGCTGACCCCTCATGCGCATCCCCGAAGCCACAGTCGAAGCCATCAAGGACAAGGCCGATCTCGCCGAAGTCGCGCGCGCCTTCATCGAACTCAAGAACGCAGGCAGCAACACCTTCAAGGCCTGCTGCCCCTTCCACCACGAGAAGACCCCCTCCTTCCATATCAACACTGCCAAGCAAGTCTACCACTGCTTCGGATGCGGCGCGGGCGGCGACGTCATCACCTTCGTCAAGCAGATGGTCAACACCGACTACATCGGCGCCCTCGAATGGCTCGCCCAGCGCTACCAGATCCCCATCCCCGAGGACACTGGCAACGCCTCCGCCGACGGCGCCGCCCGAAAACGGTTCAAGGACGACGGCATGCGCCTCCTCGAAGACGCCGCGACCTGGTTCCAGAGCCAGCTCGCCACCCCCGCCGCCGCCAATGCCCGCAGCTATCTCGCCTCGCGCGGCATCGACGAGGCCACCATCGCCAGATACCGCATCGGCTACGCCCCCGATTCCTGGGAGGCCTTCACAAACTGGGCGCTCCGCCAGAAATACTCGCGCGCGCTGCTCGCCGCAACAGGCCTTGCCGTCGCCAAGGACGGCGACCTCCAGCGCCTCCACGACAACTTCCGCGACCGCATCATGTTCACCATCTGCGACGAACTCTCGCGCCCCGTCGCATTCTCGGGACGAATCTACAACCCCGCCTCGACCGACCCGCGCAAATACGTCAACAGCCCCGAATCCGACTTCTTCCACAAGGGAAAGGTGCTCTACGGCTTCAACTTCGCCCGCCAGACCTTCCGCGAAACTGGCTGGGCGCTCGTCTGCGAAGGGCAGCTCGACGTCATAGCCTGCCACCGCGCAGGCCTGGGGCAGGCGCTCGCCAGCCAAGGCACGGCCTTCACCGAGGAGCAGAGCCGACTCCTCAAGAAGACTGGCGTCCCCGCCGTCCATCTCGCCTTCGACGGCGACGGGGCGGGCCAGAAGGCCGCCATGCGCACCATCTCGCTTCTGCAGGCGCAGGGGCTGCAGGTGCTCATCACCACCATCCCCGCAGGCGAAGATCCCGACAGCATCTTCCGAACTGGCGGCGCCCACGCGCTGCAGCAGGTCATGAGCCAGGCCGAACCCGCCATCCAGTTCGCGCTCAAGGCGCTGCGCCAGAAGCACCCAGGCGGCACCCCAGAGGAGAACAGCGCCATCGTCCACGCTATGCTGGAACTCATCGGCTCCATCCCCGACCAGGTCACGCGCATCGGGCACATCCAGTGGCTCGCCAGCCAGATGAATCTGCCCGAAAATGTCCTGAACGACCTGCTCGCCGCGCAGCAGCGCGCCGCGCGCGAAGCCGCCGACCGCGCCAGCCGCTTCGAAAATGCCGCACGGGGCGCCCAGACCGCGCCGCAGCCCTCCGCGCCGCAGCCGCCCGCCTTCACCATCCCCAGCCTCGCCCTCGAAAACCGCGGGCAGGACGCGATTGCGGAGGTGCTGCTCGACCTGGCTGGGCACTACGAACCCCTCGCACGGCAACTCATCGACCATCCGCTGCTCGCGGAACTCCCCGCCACCACCACCGCACGCGCCCTCAATCTGCTCCTCGCCCTCACCGCCGAGGGCGACTGGGAAACCGCCTGCCGTCAACTCCTCCAGGAAGGCGACTTCGTCTCCGATTCCGTCGTCAGCCGAATCTTCACCGCCTCCCAGTTCGAAAACCTCGCCCCCGATCCCGACGGAAACCTCCCACCCGCCCTCCAGCAGGCCCTCAACGACTGCCTCGCCCGACTCCAGAACCTCCAGCTCGAAACCCAGAACGCCCAACTCGCCCAGCGCCTCGCCCAAAACGACTTCACCGCCCTCCAGCAGGCCGCCGAACTCGCCCGCCAGCGGATGCGGAAACGCGGCCCAAGACCCCAGGCTTAACGCCCCCATGTAGCCAATCCTCGGAGTTTCCAGATCCTCTGGATTCTCCAGGCTTCGCATTTACCCGGCGTGTGCCGGCGGGCTTGCCCGCCGGCAAAGCCCCGATCTCTCGCCACCGAATTCACCCCGCCACCGCATTTACCCGGCGTGTGCCGACGGGTTTGCCCGCCGATAAAGCCCCGATCTCCCGCCACCGAAATCACCCCGCCACCGCATTTACCTAGCGTGTGCCGGCGGGCTGTGCTCGCCGGTTGGCTTTCCGGATTTTCCGGTCTCTCGGGATTGGCGGCTGGTTTGCTTGCGGGGGCGCCGTGGCTACGGTCGCGGACCCTGCGGATTTTCCTGTGTCTGAATCTGCGTCGGGCGCGAGCGCGCGGAAAGCGGTTATATTACACAATTTTGTAGTAGAACAAGCGTTTCCCATTGTAGCCATGCCCCTTTTCGACTTCCATACCATTGCCGCCGCGCAGGTCTTTCTGCGCCGTTTCGGCCGCCGTCCGACCTGGGCCAGCCGCGCGCCTGGCCGCCTTGAGATCCTCGGCAACCACACCGACTACAACGAGGGGACGGTGCTGAGCGTCGCCGTCGACCGCGCGATGCACATCGCGGCCGCACCCAATCCAGATGCGCAGGACGGAATGGTCTGCCGCCTCTACGACGCGGTGAGCCACTCCGAGCGCACCTTCAGGCTGGACGCCCTCGACCATCCGCGCAAAGGCGACTGGGCCAACTACATCAAGGGCCTCGTCTCCGCCCTGAACCTCCAGGGCTTCAAGGTGCCGGCCTTCGACGCCGTCCTCCACGGCACCGTCCCGCTCTCCGCGGGAATGAGCAGTTCCGCAGCCCTTGAAATGGCGATGGTCCTCATCCTCGACCGCCTCGCCGACGCGCGCCTCGACTGGCTCGCCCTCGCCCGCGCGGGGCAGTCCTGCGAAAACGACTACATCGGTGCCCACACAGGCCTCATGGACCAGCTCAGTTCCCTCAAGGGCAGGGCAGGACACCTCATCCACTCCGACTTCCGCACTCTCGCGGTCTCGAATGTCCCCATGCCCGCCCGCGCCTGCTTCGTCGTCGCCAACTCGATGGTCAAGCACAACCTCACCAACGAGTACAACGAACGGCGGGACGCCTGCACAAAGGCCGCCGCCATCCTCGGCGTCACCGCCCTCCGCGACGTCACCCCCGCGCAGCTCGACGCCGCCCGCCCGCGCCTGCCCG
>JAEEXV010000256.1 GCA_016287975.1 Lentisphaeria bacterium
AGCGACGCAATGAACGATTCCGCCGCCCAATTGCAAATCCTGTGTGGCTCACCCGACCGCCACGGCGGGACGCCGTGGCTACGTCCGCTTCGTCAAGCGCACTTTCCCTCAGGCGGGGCGACAATGATCCCTTGTGAAGCAGACAATCCGGCATGACGACTTGGCGAAATGGCGGTTTTACCGACCCTCATGGAGAACAGCGCTTTTCCGAAATCGGGTGGGATTGGAACCACTGGCAGCGTAACTGGCTCGCCACAGAACCCGCCACCGCGCCAATGGCAGTTTTTGGGAATGGGGTTATGGTACACCAATCCCCAGTTGAACGGGGCGGCCGTGAATGCCGTTTTGAGCCTCGGGACCGCCCCGTGCCCCGTCCATCCCTCCATACATCCTCATGAAAAAACTGCTTTCCGCCCTGCTGCTCGCCGCCGCCCTCCTGTCCGCCCAGTCCTTCAAGATCGGCAATCCCCAGAATCTGACCCTGCAGTTCAAGGGGCAGACCGTCGTCACGGGCGAATCCTGCGCGCTTTTCCCGCAGGGCGGCTTCCCCGAAACGCCGCTGAAGCCGACGCGCATCGGCACCGCCGAGGTCTACAACGCCTTCGGCGAAAAGGACGGCATCAAATACCGCCGCGAACTCTCCCTCGACCGCGACGAACTCGAAATCTCCGTCCACATCGACACCCCGCCCTATTGCAAGACCGATGTGAACGGCAAGCCCGGCTACCAGCTCCGCCTCCCGATGGCGCTCTTCAAGGGCGCCCGCTTCACCGCCATCACTGGACGCGCCTCCCGCACCTCCGAAATCCACGGACGCCTCGCCCCTGGACAATTCAACGGCCTCTTCGGCAACACCGTCCGCGCCCTCTACCTCTCAGGCGACTTCGGCGACCTCGCCATCGACTGCAATCCGCACGGCATCAACGCCTTCGGCGACTACGGCCCAGGCTACATCGTCGGCCTCTGGAACATCGCCCTCGACGGCGACAGCATCGTCCTCACCCAGGGCATCCGCCAGCGCTCCTTCGGCGGCGACTGCGTGACCAAAATCGTCATCTACGAAGGCACCCCCGAGGACTTCGACCGCCGCCACTCCCACCGCGAGTACCCCTACTACGACGTCCTCGACCCCGAGCGCAACTACGCCTTCGGCGGCACTCCCTGCGGCGAGAAATACACCCGCACCGGCGCAGCCCGCTACACCCCCGAGACCGCCTGCGGCTGGACTGGCGCAGGAAAACTCGCCGCCGCCGCCTACGGCAAGAGCGGCGCGCTCTACTCCGCGCTCGTCGGCAAGACCGACAACACCTTCCGCATCAGCAATCTGCGCCAGGGTTTCCATTTGATCACCGTGGCCGCCTCAGCAGGCAAGAAGGCCGTCGGCCCCTTCGACCTCTCCTGCAACGGAAAGGTCTGGGCCAGGGGCGTGACCGTCGAGCCCGACCACGTCAAGACCGTCTCCTTCGGCGCCTGGATCGACCGCGGCGTCGCCGAAATCGGCTTCCACGGCAAGGACTGGTGCGTCTCCACCATCGCCACCCAACTGCTCCAGACCACGCACGAGGACTACACTTTCCGCCGCGGCTTCTGGGTCGACTGCAATGCCCCCTGCCCCTCCGTGATGTACGCCCCCGCCAGCTATCCCGCCGAACCCAGGTATTCCGTCAAGACCGAGACCTTCTTCCGCCCCGAGGCGGGCAAGGAGATGGCCGCCCCCATCAAGACGTTTGAATACCCATCCTGCCACGCCGAGTTCAAGGACGACGCCGAGGACTGGCGCTGGAAATACACCATCACCTCCCTCGGCCCCAGCAACGGCGGCAACTTCCTCTCCCTCGGCTACCCCGAATACGTCCAGCGCGCATTCGACGAACACCAGGCCAAGAAGGCCAAGCTCATCATCCTCAACGGACTCCTCAGCCGACATACCTTCCCCACCCACATCCCGCGCGTCCGAAAGGCCATCCAGACCGCCGCCAAGGCCGCCCACGACCGCGGAATGCTCATCATGGACCACATCGACTTCTCCCTGCTCTGGAACATGGACGGCGGCTTCCGCGTGCTCGCCGAGGACATGCCATCCCTCCAGATGACCGTCGACACCCACCTGCCCGCGCGCGGCATCTGCCTCACCAACCCGGACTACTTCGAGCGCTTCCTCGCCCTCACTGAGAAGATCGTCACGGAAAGCCACCTCGACGGCATCATGATCGACGAGGTCACCTTCCACGGCATCGACTTCTGCGGCTGCCAGCACTGCCGCGACGGCTTCCACCAGGACACTGGCTGGTATCTCCCCGTCGACGAGACCAGCCCGCACCTCTTCAACCGCTCCTCCCCGCTCTGGCACGCATGGGTGCTCTGGCGCCAGAAGCGCGTCGGCGACTTCTGGCACCGGTTCAAGACCCGCATGAAGCGGCACAACCCCAAGTTCGTCGCGGTCGGCTACACCACGCACTACGGCCTCACCGACCCGTGGGCCAGCGTCGGCCAGGCCATCACCATCGAGCAGACCGCCCGCGGCTGGGATGTCGTCGGCACCGAGATCATGCCGCGCAACATCTTCGCGTGCTACCGCAGCGTCCACGCCTACCGCAAGCTCAAGAACTACTTCCGCAACTCCATGGACCTGCCCGTCTACGGCAATGTCTATGTCCAGGGCGACAACTGGAACCTGCTCTACTTCGGCTGGGCGCTCTGCAATCTCAACGGGCAGCTCACCTGGCCATCCTCCCCCTCGCTCCCCAAACCAGGCGATTCCGACTTCCGCACGTTCACCCCTGAAAAGGGCGACATGGACCGCCAGCACGCCCAGACCATCGCCAAAATCGGCATCCTCTACTCCACCATCTGCCGCGACTGGCCCGAATTCAACTCCTACAAGGCCTGCCCGCTCGGATGCTCCATGCTGATGAGCTCCCGCCACCTCGACCACGACTTCCTCTCCAACCTCAATCTCGACCAGAAACGCCTCGCCAAATACAAGGTCTTCATTGTCAACGACGGCCAGAGCCTCGCCGACGAAACCGTCCGCGAACTCCTCGCCTTCGCCCGAAACGGCGGAACCCTCCTCCTCACCCGCCGCACTGGCATGAAGGGCGGCCTCGCCACCCCACGCGAAAAATGGGCTTTCGCCGACGCCTTCCACGGCCTCGCCCCCGACTTCAGCCGCAATCTCCAGATCCGCGTCATGTCACTGAACGGCAAGGACTACGCCTTCGAGGAACCCGTCATCGGCCTGCGCGTCAAGGGCGCCCTCCCACAGGGCGTCCGCGCCATCGGCACAATCGCCGTCCAGCCTGGCGCGAAGGCGCTGGGGCCGCTCGTCTACGAGGTCGCCTGCGGCAAGGGCCGCATCCTTTACACCCCCATCGACCTCGGACATGCGATCTGGCATGAGGAGCTGATGGTAGGACGCCCCTTCGACGGCAAGCGCAACTCCGTCTGCGAAGCCGCCGCCAACGCCCTCCTCGACCTGGGCCTCCAGGGCCAGAACTCCTGGGAGCCAGGCGACACCCCCGAAGCCGTCCTCACGGGACTCTTCAAGGTCAACGGCAAAATCGCCGTCCACTTCCTCAACGCCACTGGCTCCAACCTGAAGGACGGCGAGGTCATCGCCTTCGACTGGAAGGGCCCCGTCTTCCCGCCGCTCGCCCGCGACATCACCTTCGCCGTCTTCACTGACAAGGCCACCCGCGCCTACGCCGTCTCCCCCGACTTCGAGGGCCGCAAGCCCCTCCAGATCACCCCCGTCTCCCAGGGCAAATTCCAAATTCACCTCCCCAAGCAACACCTCAAGGCTTACACCATTGTGTATGTGGAGTAATTTCACTCCACCATCCCCGAGGAGGCGTTCACCCGCCTCCTCTGAAAATGCGTCGTGAACTGGCATTCCGGGCAGCCATTCGATCACGCCTTTCCTGTGCAGAAGGACAACCATCCATGACTCCCCAAAACAAAGCCAACCATTTCCCAAACCGTGCAACAACACGCCGAAGAATCATGAACTCTATGCCTCTGTCCGGGTCACGACAAAACAACACCAAATCATGTGGCGATACGTCCATCTTCAGGACTTCATGGGAGCATCGAACCTGGACTGGAGTGCCACGTTCGCCGACCTAGACGCCCAGCATTACACAAAGTACGATCGGACATCGGCGGAACGTGCATTCATTGGATCCATGATCAAGGCGATGGAGTGTGAGGACGCGTAAAATGGCGGAAAAAAAGAACGAAATCATCGTTTACCAACCGAATGAAACGGTTCGAATCGATGTCCGGCTGCAAGATGAAACGGTCTGGCTCACGCAGGAACAAATGAGCCTCCTCTTCGGAAGGGATCAGTCCGTCATTGCACGTCATATCGGCAATATTTACAGGGAAGGTGAATTGGAACGTGAAGCAGTTTATGCAAAAATTGCATATACTGCCAGCGATGGCAAGACCTATCAAGTAGGGTGTTATAATTTAGACGTTGTCATCTCTGTGGGTTATCGTGTCAAATCCATTCAAGGGACCCGTTTCAGACAATGGGCAAATCGAGTTCTCAAAGAGTATCTCCTTTACGGACACGCATTCAACCAGCGCATCCGCCAACTTGAGGATCGGGTTGATCACCGACTTGCCATGCAAGACCAGAATATTACGGAACTAAAGGAGAAAGTCGACTTCTTCGTAAAGACTTCCCTGCCGCCAGTTCAAGGAGTTTTCTACGATGGACAGATGTGGGACGCTCGTATCTTCGCAGATAAACTGGTGAAGAGTGCCAGGAAAAACATTCTGCTCATTGACAATTGGGCAACTGTTGAGACGCTGGACATTTTGGCGCAAAAGAACACTGGAGTTGCGGTAACTGTCATTACCTCTGAACATCGCGACAAGGCCAACCGCCCCCGCCTAAAAATCACCGCTGCGGATGTCGCCAAGTTTAATTCCCAATACCCAAATCTGAATGTCGTGTTCCGTGAAAACTTTCATGATCGTTTCCTTGTGATCGATGATGCGGAACTTTACCTCATCGGTGCATCATTGAAGGATCTTGGCAAGAAATGCTTTGCCTTCAATAAACTGGATGCAGCCGAAATCCCCGGTCTGAAAGCAAGGATTTGAACAACAAGGATCCATAAATCTCTTCACAACATCACCTCACCATGACCAGCCTGAAATCCATCTCCCTCCTCCTCCTCGCCGCAGCCATGCTCACTGCCCAGACATTCACGCTCGGGAATGCGCGCAACCTGCAACTCCAGTTCCGCGGCCAGCCCGCCGTCACAGGGGAATACACCGCGCTGTTCCCGACGGGCGGCTTCCCGCAAGGCAAGACGCTGGAGGAATCCGTCGGCGAGGCGAAGGTGTACAACTCCTTCGGCGAGAAGGACGGCATCAAATACCGCCGCGAGGTGGCGCTGCGGGGCGGCGAGGCCGAGATCACGGTGCAGATCGCCATTCCGCCCTACACGCGCCCCGACCTCGACGGACAGCCTGGCTACCAGATCCGCCTCCCGATGGCGCTCCTCAAGGGCGCCCGTTTCACCGCGATCACGGGACGCGCCTACGCCACCCGCGAAATCCACGGACGGCTCGCGAAAGGCGAATACGGCGCGCTCTTCCAGAACTCCATCCGCGCCCTCTACCTCTCTGGCGACTTCGGCACGCTCGCCATCGACTGCGACCCCAAGGGCCTCAACAACCACGGCGACTACGGCCCCAATGTCGTCGTCGGGCTCTGGCGCGTCTCCATCCAGGGCGACGACCTGGTGATGGGCATCGGCTTCCGCAACGCTTCCTACGGCGGCGAGTGCGTCGCCAAGGCGGTCATCTACGAAGGCACCCTGGCCGACCACGACCGCCGCCACTCCCACCGCGCCGAATCCTACTACGGCGACCTCCTGCCGGAGCGCAACTACGCCTTCGGCAAGACCCGCTGCGGCACGCAGTACACCTCGGTCGGCGCCACCCCATACGCCCCCGAGGCCGCCTGCGGCTGGCTCGGCGACGGCAAACTCCGCCCGCTCTCCTATGGCGAAACCGGCGCCCTCTACTCCGCCCTCGCCAGCAAGGCCGACAACACCTTCCGCATTGCCAGGCTCCGCCAGGGGCTCCACCTCTTCACCGTCGCCGCCTCCGCCGGCAAGGCCGCCGTCGGCCCCTTCGACTTGTCCTGCAACGGCCAGGTCCAGGTCAAGGGCGTGGCCGTCAAGCCGAACCACGTCACGACGGTCACCTTCGCCGCCTGGGTTGACGACGGCATCGCCGAAATCGGCTTCCACGGCAAGGACTGGTGCGTCTCCACCATCGGCGCGCAGTTGCTGCTGGGCACGCACGAGGACTTCAGTTTCCGGCGCGGCTTCTGGGTCAGCGACCAGGTCCCCGCCCCCTCCGTGATGTACGCCAACGACACCTACCGCGCCGCCCCCGTCTTCAATGTCAAGGTCGAGAGTTTCTTCCGCCCACGCCCCGGCACCGAGACCGCCAGCAAACTCAAGCCGTTCCAGTATCCCTCCTGCCACGCCGACTTCAGCGGCGCCGAGGACTGGCGCTGGAAATACACCATCACCAACCTCGGCCCCTCCAACAGCGGCCACTTCACCGAGTTCCTCGCGCCCGGCTACCTCGAACGCGCCATCGCCGAGCACAAGGCGAAAAACGCCAAGCTCATCCTCATCAACGGCATGCTCGCGCGCCACAACTACCCCGCCCACGCCGAGCGCGTCCGCACGGCCGTCAAGCAGACCATCGAACTCGCCCACGCCAACGGCATGCTCGTCATGGACCACATCGACTATTCGCTGCTTCGCAACATGGACGGCGGCTTCCGCGTGCTCACCCAGGAGATGCCCATCCTCCAGATGACCATCGACACCCACATGCCCACCCGCGGCATCTGCATCGCCAATCCCGACTACGCCAACCGCTTCTTCTCCAATGTCGAACAGGCCGTGCGCGAAGCCAAGCTCGACGGCATCATGATCGACGAACTCACCTACCACGGCATCCGCTACTGCGGTTGCCAGTACTGCCGCGAGGGCTTCCACCGCGACACCGGCTGGTATCTGCCCGTCGACGAGACCAGCCCGCACCTCTTTGACCGCGAATCCCCGCTGTGGCGAGCGTGGTGCCGCTGGCGCCAGAAGCGCCTCGGCGACGCCTGGTACGCGTTCAAATCCCGCATCAAGCCCCTGAACCCGCGCTTCGTGTCAATTGGCTACTCGACGCACCACGGCATGATCGGCAACGAGGCCAGCATCGGCCACGGCGCCGTCCTAGAGCAGTCCTCGCGCGGCTGGGACTTCATCGGCACCGAGATCATGCCGCGCAACATCTTCGCGGTCTACCGCAGCGTCCACAGCCTGCGCAAACTCAAGAACTTCCTGCGCAACTCGATGGACGTGCCGGTCTACGGGCTCGTCTACACCGCCAGCGACCAGTGGGACCTGCTCTATTTCGGCTGGGCCCTCAACAACCTCAACGGGCAGATCACCTGGCCCTTCGTCATGCGCGAGCCGCTCCCAGGCGAGACCGACTTCCGCGTCTTCACCCCCGAAAAGGGCGACATGGACCGACAGCGCGCCCGCAGCGCCAGCCAGACCGCCCTCCTCTTCTCCGGAGTCTGCCGCGACTGGGGGGCCTTCCTGGCCTATCCGCCTGGCCCCCTGGGCACCTCCATGCTCCTCAACGACCGCCATTTCACGCACGACTTCCTCTCCAACGTGAACCTGGACGCCAAACGCCTTGCCAAATACCGCGTCTTCATCGTCAACAGCGCCCAAAGCCTCGCCGACCTGGAAGTGGCGGCCATGCTCGCCTTCGCCAAAAACGGCGGCACGCTCCTCCTCACCGCCCGCACTGGTATCAAGGACGGCAACGCCAATGTCCGCCCCGAATGGGCTTTCGCCAAGGCCTTCGGCGGGCTTCAGCCCAAATTCGACAAGAACATCCAGTTCATGAAGATGGAACTGGGCGGGAAGACCTACGCCTTCGATGCTCCTGTGATGGGGATCATCATGGAGGGCACCGTCCCCGAAGGCGTGCGCGCCATCGGGCAGGTCTACGCCAAGAACGACCCCGCCGCGCGTCCCCTCGCCTACGAAACGCGCTACGGCAAAGGCCGCATCCTCTATACGCCCATTGAATTCGGCAAC
Source organism: Lentisphaeria bacterium (assembly GCA_016287975.1). The sequence continues at coordinate 8,145 of JAEEXV010000256.1, forward strand.
ACCATCTGGATTCCCGAACAGAACATCGGCAAATCCCTCGCCGGCGTGCGCTACCCGGTCTGCGAATCCGCCGCCAATGCCCTCTACGACCTCGCCCTCGTCGGACAGAACACCTGGGATCCCGGTGACACCCCCGAGGCAGTCCTCACAGGCATCTTCGAGGTCGACGGCAAACTCGCCATCCACTTCCTCAACGCCACCGGATCCCATCTGAAGCCCGGCGAGACCATCCCCACCGCGATGAAGACGCCTGTCTTCCCGCCCCTCGCCAATGACATCACCTTCGCCGTCGCCCGTAAGGCCACCAAGGCCTACGCCGTCTCCCCCGACTATGACGGCAAACGCGCCCTCGAATGCAAGCCCCTCCCTGGCGGCAAGACCCAGATCCGCCTCCCCAAGGAGCTCCTGAAGGCATACACCATCGTGTACATCGAGTAGCCGGCTGAAAAGCCGAACCCCGGCTTTTTCCGGGCTTTCCGGATTTTCCGAATCTGTCCCGCGACAGGCGCGAGCGTCCGGGAAGCCTGTAGCGCTTTGGAAAAGCACACCCCATGAAAGCGACCCGCCCATTCACCCTTACAGAACTGCTGGCGATTCTTGTATGCCTCATCCTGTTGGCGCTATTTCTGCCGCGCCCCTGTGGTAAGGCCACCGACAGATCACGCCTTATTTCCTGTTACGCTAACCTCAAGCAACTCGCCCTGTCCGCAACCATATATGTACAAGACTACAATGACACCTTCCCGCTCATCGCGCCGCATTACAGCCAGAAATACATCAATCTCGACTCCCCCGGTGACAGTTGGTACGGAATTCTCAATGTCTATGTCTCCAACGAAAGGTCCTTTGTGTGCCCGGCGGACAAGTTCCAATGCAATGCAAAGGACCTGATGGGGGACGACCAACGTTTTCAACTCTCCTACGGCTTCAACGCCGTCTGCGACGCGACCTCGGAAGCCTCCTACGGCACGTGGAGCAATGTCGCCCCGACACTGAAATGCGAAAACCCCGCCGCGACGCTGATGATCGGCGATGCGGGCAAAGTCCACGGCGTGCTGTATCCTTTCACCGGCGACAAGACGGAGGCGAGCGGCCATCTGGCCAGCCGCCACCGGATCAATAGATACGGTGGTTGTTTTCCCCCCTACACCCATAAGTTCAACGCCGCGTTCTTCGACGGTCATGCAGAATCCTTCACCGTCAACCAGACCAGCCTCGCCGATGGCTCCGGTAAAATCAAACTCGGCCTGACCAGCACAGCATACTGACCGCCATTTTCAAGCCCCCCTCTCGTTTTCGCCTCACCATGGATTCTTCCTCCACATCCTCTCCCGCGACGCCCCGATCCCGCATCCTCGTCCTGCTCGGCCTGACCGTAGTCCTGTACTTCTTCGCGAACTTCCAGCGGACCGCCGTGCCGGGCGCCATCTTCTCGGAACTCCAGACCGAACTGGGCGTTTCTGCCTCGGCCATCACCGGCTTCGGCGCCGCGTTCATGTATGTGTACGCCGTCAGCCAGCTCTTCTCGGGCATGCTCGCCGACAAATACGGCGGCTACCGCCTCATCGCCTTCGGCGGCGTCCTCTTCTGCCTCGGCTCCCTGCTCTTCCCGCTGCTGCACAACCTCTATCTGCTCTACGCCTGCCGCGTCATCGTCGGCATCGGCGCCAGTTCCATCTATCTGAGCATGGTCAAGGAGGTCCAGAAGGCCTTCCCCGACAACTTCGCCCCATGGCTCGGCGCCGCGATGTTCATCGGCTACGCAGGCGGCATGACCGCCAACGCCCCGTTCGTCGCCCTGGTGCACCACACCGGCTGGCGCAATGGGCTCCTCGGCGTGGGCATCGTGCTCCTCGCGGCCTGGCTCGCCTTCATCGTCTGCCGCCTGCGCGTCCGCCTGCCCCGCCCCACCGACGCGCGCTTCAGTTTCACCGCCTTCGCCCCCGCCGTCCGCAAACGCCACAACTGGGCGCTGTTCCTGCTCATCGGCATCTCCTTCGCCGTCTTCTACGCCTTCCAGACGCTGGTCGGCAAGAAATTCCTGGAAGACTACTGCGGCATGTCCGCGCTCGGCGCAGGCGGCGTCTTCACCGCCACGGGCGCGCTCTCCGCCATCGCCAGTTTCGGCACCCCCGTCGCCTGCAAGCTCCTCGGCAACCGACGCCGACCTTTCCTGCTGGTCATGGGCGCCAGTTCCCTCCTCTGCACCGCCGCAGGCCTCGGCGCACTCCTCGGCGGCTGCCGCGCCCCCTGGCTCTTCACCGCCATCTTCCTCATCCTCTCCCTCACCGCCAACATGACCGCCGTCTACCTCGCGCTCCTGAGCGAAACCAACGACCTGAAACTCCTCGGCGTCTGCACCAGTTTCGGCAACTTCCTCGCATACATGCTGGTCGCACTCCTCGGCAACGGCGCGGGACTCCTCATGGACGCATTCCCCGCCCGCATCGTGGACGGCGTCCGCATCTACTCCCCGCGCGCCTACGCCGCCGTCTTCACCCTCTTCACCGCCCTCGCCGCCGTCGGATTCCTCTGCTCCCTCGCCGTGCGCGAAAGCCGAGGGCGCCGCATCGAAGTCCCCTGACACACAGCCATGTCCCCGTCCGTCCCCTCTCCGGCCGCCGCCTCGCGCCGCCGGATCCTCATCCTGCTGGCGCTCACCATCGGGCTCTATTTCTTCACGAACTTCCAGCGGACCGCCGTGCCAGGCGCGCTCTTCTCCGAGCTGCAGCAGGATCTCGGCGTCTCCGCCAAGGCCATCACCGGCTTCGGCGCCGCGTTCATGTACACCCTGGCCGTTAGCCAGCTCGTCGCGGGCATGATGGCGGACCAATACGGCTGCACCCGCATGGTCGCGGGCGGCGGCTCCTTCATCTGCCTCGGCGCGCTCCTCTTCCCGCTGATGCACAGCCTCCCGCTGCTCTATGCCAGCCGCATCCTCCTGAGCATCGGAACCGGCACCCTCTATGTCTGCCTCATCAAGGAGGTCCAGGAGGCCTTCCCCGACAACTTCGCCCCGTGGCTCGGCGCCTCCATGTTCATCGGCTACGCGGGCTGCATGGCCGCCAACGCCCCCTTCCTGCCCCTCGTGCACCGCATCGGCTGGCGTCCGGCCCTCCTGTGCATTGCGGGCGCGATGCTGGCGATCTGGCTCTGCGTGCTCATCCTTCGCCTCACGACCCGCCTGCCCCCGCCGGGGCGCGTCGACTTCAGCCCCAAAGCATTTCTTCCGGCCATGCGCAAACGCCACAACTGGGCGCTCTATCTGCTCATCGCCAACAATTTCGCCCTCTTCCAGGCCTTCCAGATCATGGTCGGCAAGAAGTTCCTGGAGGACTACTGCCGCGTCTCCGGCATCGCCTCGGGATGGCTGCTAACCGTCACCGCCTTCCTTTCCGCCCTCGCCGCCTTCGGGATGCCCGTTTTAAGCCGATTCTGCGGCAACCGCCGCCGCCCCTTCATCCTCGCCTCGGGCGGCGGCAACCTCCTCTGCATGGGCGCCGTCCTCGTCGCCATCCTGACCGGCTGCCGCGCCGCC
>JAEEXV010000257.1 GCA_016287975.1 Lentisphaeria bacterium
CGAAATGGCGAAATGGCGGCTCAGCCGACATGGCGACATGGCGAAATGACGGCTCAGCCGTCATGACGAAATGGCGAAATGACGGCTCAGCCGACAAACTGACCACGCCGCGCCGTGCGGCCGCGCAGGAGCGCGGCCCTCAGCGTCCCTGGAACTTGTTCACGGCGGCGATGGCGGCCTGCAGCAGCGCGTCACCAGTGCCTGGGTTGAAGTCCGAGCCGTCGGAGGCCTCGTAGCCGCCCTTCGGGAAGTCGTCGGCGAGCGGCAGATAGCCCTCGTAGCCGCCAGTGATGGAGGCGACGACGGCGTCGGGGCACGCGCGCGAGAGCTTGAGCCCGATCTGGGAGAGCACTTCGAAGGGCAGTCCGACGATCACGGTGCCGCCCAGGCGCAGCAACTGGACGGGGATCTCGGGATCGTTGGTGTCTGGATAGCGCGCGGAAATGCCATAGCGGTAGAGTTCTTTGGCGAGCGCCGTGTTGTAGGGGCCATTGGGGTCGCGGCTGGCCTCGGAGAGCGCCTTCTGCCAGAGCGCCTCGCGCTGCGAACGGTCGTAGTTGTCGAGGCGGCGGATATGGCTCTTGACCTTCACCACCTGCGTCTCCAGCTTGAACTCGGGGACAGGCATGAAGCGCAGGTCGTTGAGGCGGATGGCGCGCGCCAGCGTCTCGCCCAGGTCCTCGCGCGAATCCCCGTTGCGGCGCATCGGCACCACGTCGCCCGCGGTGCCCAGCAGGAAGAAGCCAGGGCAGCCCATCGTGCGCTGCACCGCGGCCTTGAAGTAGCCTGGATAGTCGGCGGAGATCCCGTAGAATTCCTTGCCGCCAGTCACAGGATGGCAGCTGTAGCGGCCCAGCACCGCCACGGGCTTGCCGTCCGCCATGAAGCGCCACACCGAGAGACGGTCGTCGATCGGCGACCACTTGTAGTTGTCGCCCTTGCCCTTCGGCCAAGTGTAGTTGGTCTCCACCTTCCCCGTCGCGGGGACGACAGGACGGCGGTTGAAGGCGATGCCCGTCACCTGGATCGAGCAGAACTCCAGCGAGACCTCGCGCAGGCTGTCCAGCGCCTGCCGCACCGCCTTCTCCAGGCGCTCCATCCAGAACTCGTAGTAGTGCTCCTGCTCCATCGGGTAGTAGCCCTGCTCCAGGCCGCCCGCCGCGACCACCCCGAAGCCCTCCAGACCAGGCGCAAAGTGAGTGTGCGAGCACGAAATCCAGATGTCAGGATACGAAATGCCGAACTTCGCGGAGAGTTCCGCGCAGATCTTCTGCACGACATTCAGGTAGATGCCGATCATGTCCGCCGTCACCACCAGCACCTTGCGGCCATCCTGCTCCAGCGCCAGCACCCCCACTTCCACTGGATTCTCCACGCTCGAAGCGCGCTGGTTCCGCGCGCCGTACCCATGCAGGAACACTGGAAAGTCCGGGGTCACATCCACTTTCGCACAACCAAGACGAAGCATCGCTCTCTCCTTACCGTTACGACTGCGCCAGTTCCGCCATTTCCAACCAGCGGTTCCAAACTGGCCTGCCTTCAATATATCCCATCCCCCAGTTTCTGCAATCCACGCATTCCCGACGCCTCGACCCTTTTTCATCTGCGCCACTTGACAATTCGCGGACCACGTAGTATTGTATGACAAATCACCAAAAAAACGGCCTTTGGATGGTAGCGGAATGTTTCGGCGTGAATGTGATGTGACAATCTACTCGGAGGCGGGGAAATTCGCCTCGTTTCCAGCGGTCGCGCACCTGGGCGGGGGGCGGCTCATGGCGGTCTTCCGCAGTGCGCCGAACTGGCAGGGCTTCCCTGGCATCGCCCCTGAGTGGTACACGCATTTGGACTGCAACTCGCGGATCGTGCACGCCATTTCGGAAGACGGCGGCCTCACCTGGGGCGCGCCGCGCCCGTTCCCGCAACTGCCTTTTGGCGCGGCGCAGGACGGCGGCATCTTCTTCGACGGAAAGACGCTGCTGGTGAACAGTTTCGCCTGGGGGTTCCCTCCGCCGAATGTCGTGGAGCAACTGCAGGCGCACGGCCAGGACGACTACCTCCTCGCGCGGGCCTCTGGCGCCGCGCTGCCGCTGGGGCAGTTCGTCCTGCGCAGCATCGACCTGGGGCAGACCTGGGAGGGGCCCTTCCAGCCCAATCCGCTTGTGAGCGGCGGCGAAGTCGCGCCAGGGATACCGCGCCGCCCCCACAACCGCACCAACATCGTCCAGCTGCCCGACGGGCGGCTGCTGCTGGCGGGGCAGGACTTCCACTACCGCCCCCGCCATCACAGCAGGTGCGTGCTGTACGAAAGCCGCGACGGCGGGGAATCCTGGCAACATCTAGCGGTCGTCGCGGAGGACGGCGGCGTCGCGGTCTTCGAGGAACCCGCGTTGATCCGCACTGCCTCGGGGCGTCTCGTGATGCTGCTTCGCACGCATTGTGCGCTGGACGGCGCGGAGTTCAAGCGCGCGCGGCTCTTCCGCACGGTCTCCGAGGACGGCGGGCGCACGTGGAGCGTGCCCGAGAACACGGGCGTGCACGGCGAACCCGCGCACCTCTGCCCGATGGAGAACGGGAAGATCCTGGTCTCCATCGGCCACCGCGAGGCGCCTTTCGGCGTGCGTCTCCGCATCTGCGACGCCGAACTGTCCAATCTCGCCGCCGCCGAGGAGATCGTCCTGCGCGACGACGGCGGCCGCCCCAACACTGGCTACCCGTGGGCCACCCCCCTGGGCGGCAACCGCTTCTTCATCGCCTACTACCTCGACCCGCCAGGCGGCATGAGCGGCGTCTTCGGCACCATCGCGACCATCGAATAGACCATTTCCCCTGTCCCTCCCTCACCACCCAAACTCCTGGAGAATCACATGTCTGCCATCAACCGAAAACTCTTCACGCTCATTGAACTCCTCGTAGTCATTGCCATCATCGCGATTCTGGCGAGCATGCTCTTGCCAGCGCTGTCGAACGCCCGTGCGAAGGCGCGCGCCATCAGCTGCACCAGCAACCTCAAGCAACTCCACACCCAGGCCTTCATATACTGCGAGGAGCATAACGGCTACTTCCAGAATCCGCTGAAGGAGAGTCTCGCCCCATTCAATGGCGACGCCACTTTCCGCTGGGACTACACCTTCGCGGTCTGGCTGAAACTCCCGAAGAGCACGCTGGCGAATGTCAAGCCCTTCGGCATCAACCACTGCATGTCCGCCCCTGCCGGATATGTCGACTCCAAGTGCGCGAACTACACCGCCTACCCCGCGCACCGCGCGTGGGAGAACTCGCACAACTGGACCTACGGCATCAATATCGCGTTCCAATACCAATACGCCAACCGTCCGATTCCGTTTCACGCCGTCCGCATGCCCGCCACGCGCTTCTTCCTCTGCGATGCCTCCTACAACTATGTCGCCTTCGCCGTCAACGACAATCTCGCTTACGGCAGCTGGTGGTCCTCGAATCCCGAGCGCACGCCCAGCGGACGCCACAACAACCGCGCCAATGTCTCCTTCTTCGACGGGCACGTCGAAACCCTGGATCCCATGAAAATGACGCCGCGGAAATACTTCGGCGACTGCACGCAGGACACCTCGGCGTCAGGAACGGAACGCTACCGCGCCTATTTCCAGTATTAACCCGCCGCCCAGGAGACCATCATGCAAAGCCTGAAAACGCTCATCGCCGCCCTCCTCTTGTCCAGCATCGCCTTCGCCCAGTCCCATGAATGGCGCTGCAACGACGGCGGCGGCCTCGTCGTCAAGGACTTCAGGACGCCCGCCGTGAACCTGTCCATCCAGGACGCGAAGACCGTCGCCTGGGGCAAGGACGCCACGCACGGATCGTTCCTCAAGTTCACTGGCGGCGCCGCCACCGCGCCCGCCGAGCAGCTCCTCTATCCCGACGGCATTCAACTGGAGATCCGCTTCGCCGCGGACTTGAAGGCAGGCAAGGAATGGCTCCCGCTCGTCACCTGCGGCGACTCCTTCCAGAGCGGCTACTCCGTCTGGGTCCGCAACAACGGGCAGCTTTTGATCGCCTTCCCTGGAACTGGCAAGACCTCCTACAAGTATGTCCATGACGCAGGCATCCGCCATCAGCAGGAGCACCACCTCTTCGTCAAGCGCGGCAAAGGCGTGGTGCAGGTCTGGCTGGACGGCAGGCGCGTCGCCAGCTATCTGAACGACGGCAAATGCACTTCCGTCCCTGGCGAACCCTTCCGCCTGGGCAGCAGCGCCAAGTGGAAATACTACGGCGACATCTACTCCGTCCACATCGGCCCCTTTGTGAAGCCTGGTCCGCCGCCCGCGCCGCCCAAACCCCAGGCGCCCGCCGCCGAGAACCGCCAGTTGAGCCAGGGGCTCATCGACTGGCAGTGCAAGGACGGCACGGGCAGCCGCCTGGTCAAGGACAGCGGGCCCGACCGCATCCACCTGACCATCGCCGACCCCGCCACCGTGACCTGGGCGCGCGAGGACGACCGCGGCTTCTTCCTGAACTTTGCAGGCGGCACCGCGACCGCCCCGACCACGAAACTCCTCTTCCCCGAAGGGCTGCAGCTCGAAATCCACTTCGCGGCGGACCTGAAGGCGGGCAAGGAGTGGCTTCCGCTCGTGACCTGCGGCGACGGCTTCCAGAGCGGCTACTCCGCGTGGGTCCGCAAAAACGGCGAACTCCTGGTCGCCTTCCCTGGCTGCAAACCCGCCTACAAATACCTCAAGGCGGGCATTGAGCATCTGCGCGACACCCGCCTGCGCATCACCCGAGGCGACGGAAAGGTGCAGGTGCTGCTCGACGGCAAGGAGATCGCCTCCTACGCCTGCACTGGCAAGGGGACGTTCATCCCTGGCGAGCCATTCCGCCTGGGCTGCAGCGCCAAGTGGAAGTTCCACGGCAACATCTACTCGGTGAAACTCCGAGGCTACGAGAAGGGAATGTTCGCCGCCCAGGATCGCCAAAAGACCGAACTCCTCTATTGCGACATTCTGGAGCGCAAGGACATCCAGGATCCAGAAGGCACCGTCGTCATCACCGATTTCTCCAAGTTCTCCCCGCGCCCGCCCGAGGGCGTCAACTGGCGGATCGGCGAATGGCTGTTCCGCCGCTGCGCCATGTTCCCCGCACCCGCCCTCGGCGTGCTGCACTGCTCCTCCAACCCCGACACCCAGTCCATCTCCTACACCCCCGCCCTCCCAGGCAAATACGACGTCTATCTCGGGGTGCGCGCCACCTACCAGGCCACCGACCTCATGCTCTCCCTCCCAGGCGTGGACGGACGCATCCGCGTGCAGATCCTCCCCGTCGACCGCGCCGCCAAAGCGCACCCCAACACCGAGGTGCTCGTCGCCCGCGACGTCGACCTCTCCCAAGGCGCCATCGCCTTCCACCCTGGCGGCGCCATGTACGTCGGCTACATCAAGTGCATCCCCGCCGCCAGCCGCCGCAAGACCGACTATCCCCAGTGGAAGTCCGTCACCGTCACCCGCGAAACGCGCACCTACCGCCAGTTGACCGACGAGAAGGTCGCGGCCCGCATCGCCTCTGGCTACTTCATCGAGAAGCACTATGTCGACGACAAGCCCGCGCCCGCCCCTGGCCCGTCCGCGAAGCGCCTGGGCTGCATCGTCAACGCCCACGACTGGATGGATTTGCTCTTCGAGAACGCTGTCCCCGCCAAGGCGCCCGAGGCCGTGCAGTTGAAGGTCGCCGCCGCGCCAGGCGAGTACGAGCCGACGTGCCTGAGCGTCTACGGTCTGGAGGATCTCGCGCGGGTCTCGCTCACGGGCGGCGCGGAACTCGCGAAGGTCGGCATCGCCTCCACCGTCACCGTCGTGCGGGCGCTCCCCAAGCGCACGACGAACATCTACGGCCCGTCGGAGTTCATGCACAGCCCCCAGTATCTCGAGCGCACGCAGGAGACGCAAGTGCCGAGGGGCGTCTCGAAGCAGTTCTGGCTGACCTTCCAGGTCGGCGAGAATGTCCGCCCTGGCGACTACCGCGGCGCCTTCACGCTGAAGACCCCGAAGGGCACGCAGCAGATCCCCGTCACCGTGACGGTGCGTCCGTTCAAACTCGATCCGCTCCGCCGCGAACTCATCATGGTCTTCGGCAGCAAATACGAGCAGTCCGAGATGGCGCGCCAGATGGCCGAGCATGGCTGCAACACCCTGCAGATGTACATCGGACGGGATCTGGATGACAACCTCGCCGCATCCCATGGCGCAAAAACCGTCGAGGCCCTCAGGCCTTTCGGCCTCAAGGCCCTCGTCGTCAACACCCAGGAACTGACCGAAAAATGCTATGGCACGCCTGGCGGCGACGAGCGTTTCATCCAGGGGATCCGCAGGCTCCTCGACTACGCCGCCGCGCACGACTGGCCCCAGATCTACTTCTATCCGTATGACGAGGTGCTGAGCAATCCCCGCAATCTCAAGGCGTTCATGTGGGAGACCGAGCAGCTGAAAAAGGCGGGCGCGAAGATCATCTCCTCCCACATCTGGTACAAGACCACGCGCGCGTTCAAGCAGGAGGCCGAGACCGCCTCGCAGCGCACCGACGTATTCATGAACCGCTACAACACCCGCCGCTTCTGGTATGTCGATTCCTGGGAGGAGATGCTGGAGCGCTGCCTCAAGGAAGGCAAGGGCCTCGTCTCCTACAACATCGACAACGCCATCATCTCCGCCCAGCCCGCCATGAAGCGCTTCGCCAACGGCTGGTTCTTCCGCACCATCGGCAACGGCGCCCTCGGGCAGTTCACCTTCCACTACTGCAAGTTCAACGGCTCCCCCTACACCGACCTCGACGGCGACGGCGAATCCGTCGACTGGCGCTACGACTACCCCGCAGGCCCTGGACACAAGGGCGGGTTCGCCATCGACTTCGAGGCCATCCGCGAGGGCGTCGACGACCTCAGATACATCACCACCCTCGAAAACCGCATCGCCGCCGCCCGCAGGCAGGGGCGCAACCGCGAGGCCGACGCCGCCGAGAAAGTCCTGAAGGGCCTCGCCGCCAGTTTCGACCTCGGCCCGAACTTCACCAGGCAGTCCGTCTACCTCGACTCGCACTACGAGAAGAGCTGGCAGAAGGACGGGAAGCGCTACTGCTCGGGACGCTACAACCTCCCCAACGGCTGGGCCTTCGAGGACTACCACAACGCCCGCGAGACAATCGCCGCCGAAATCGTCAAACTCGACCAGGTGCTGAAATGACAAAGGACTCTCCGCTCAAAGGCAAAATCGCCATGGTGACTGGCGCCTGCCGCAACCTCGGCGCGGAAATGGCCGCCGCGCTCCATGAAGCGGGCGCCACCGTCATCATCACCTCCCGCGACCTCAAGACCGCCGAGAAGGCCGCCGCCAACCGATACATCCCCATGGCGCTCGACCTGCGCTCCGAGGCATCCGTCGTCGCCCTCTTCCAGCGCGTGCGGCAGGAGTTCGGCCGCCTCGACATCCTCGTCAACAACGCGGGCGGGCACTCCAAGAGCGCCTGCGGACTGCTGGAGAAGGAATCCCTGGAAGGCTGGAACGACTTCATCTCCGCCAACCTCACGGGGACCTTCCTGATGCTCCGCGAATACGCGCGCCTCATGATGCCACTCAAAACTGGCTCCGTCATCAACATCGCCTCCATGGCGGGCCTCGTCGGCCGCGACCGCCGCATCTACGGGGACGACATGACGCCGAATCCCGTCGCCTACTCCGCCGCGAAGGCGGGCGTCATCGGCCTCACCACCGATGCCGCCGCCTACCTGGGGCCGCACGGCATCCGCGTGAACGCGATCTCGCCTGGCGGCTTCGAGCGCAGCCAGCCCGCGCATTTCATCCGCGACTACTCCGAACTGACCATGCTCCGCAAGATGGGCCAGCCTGGCGAACTCGGCGGCGTGGTCGTCTTCCTCGCCTCCGACGCCGCCAGCTACATCACTGGACACAACCTCGTCGTCGACGGCGGATTCACCAAATACAAGTAAAGTAACGCGGAGCACGACCATGCTGCACTTCGGAATCGTCGGAATGAACGAGGGCAACGGCCACCCGTACTCGTTCGCCGCCTCCTTCAACGGCTTCGATCCAGACGCGCTGGAAAAGCACTGCGACTTTCCCATCATCCGGAAATACCTGACGGAGCACCACCGCAACCGGGAGTTCATCCCCGAGGCCCGCGTCACCCACGTCTGGACCCAGGATCCCGCCCTCTCCAAACGCGTCGCCGCCGTCTCGAAGATCCCGCACGTCGCGAACTCGCTGGAGGAACTCGCCGAGGCCGTCGACGGAATCATCTTCACCCGCGACGACATCTGGAACCACGCCGCGATGGCCACCCCGCTCTTCCGCACTGGAAAGCCCATCTACATGGACAAGCTCCTCTGCGCCACCGAGGCCGAACTGCGCGCCATGCTCCCCGCCATCGGCGAAGACTACCCCCTCCTCACCGCCTCCAGTTTCCGCTACGCGCCCCTCGTGCGTGACGCCGCCCGCGCCCTCCAAGGCCGCCGCCCCATGGCTGTCCGAGGCGTCAGCCCCTGCATCTGGATCCGATACGCGCCGCATCTTCTCGACGCGCTCTTCGCCATCTGCGGCCGCGACATCGCCACCGTCCAGAACACCGGCCGCGACAAGCAGGACACCGTCACCCTCACCTACGCCGACGGCCTCCAGGCCGTCCTCCAGGTCTTCGACGGCATCGCCCTCCCCATGGGCCTCGAACTCCACTTCCACGCGCCTGACGCGCCCCTCGCCGTGCCCTACACCGACCCGACCCTCGAATCCTACTTCCTGAGCATCGTCGAGATGATGCGGGAGTTCACCCGCATGGCCGCGACTGGAGCGCGCCCCGTCTCCATGCGGGAGACCGTCTTCATGAACCGCGTCGTCCTTGCCGCCATCGCCTCCCGCGAACACGGCGGCGCGCGCATCCGCCTCGCCGATTTCCTGCCCGACCTCTGACCAGCCGGCCCAAAAATGGGCCGGCACAGAACTCCCCCCGCCGGTTCCTCGCCTATGCTTCGCTACCAGGAAAACAACGAATTGCACCGCCCGTTCCACGGCAGCCTCGACAATGCGATGCGCTTTGTCGAGAAGACCTGCGGCATGGATGCCCTGAAGGAGGTGCTGCGCACCACCGGGCGGGATGTCTACCGCTCCATCCGCGAGAAACTCGCGAAGGGCGATTCCTCGGAACTCATCGAGCACCTCTGCTGGTTCTTCCACCGCGAGGGCGCCCCCTTTCAGCTGACGGTCCGGGACAACGAGATCCGCTTCGAGGTCTTCGAGTGCCCGGCCCACAAGCAGCTGCGCAAGATGGGACTGGAGCCCGCCCCCTTCAACTGCCTGCAGACCTCGGAGGTCAACGCCGGAATGTGCGAAGGCACCCCGTGGACCAGTTCCGTCGAGCACCTCGGCCCGGGGCACTGCATCCAGATCTTCACCCGCAGCGAGGAGAAGCCCGCATGATTCCCAGCGACCATTTCGTGCGCGCCTACAACGAGATCTTCAAGTATCTCGA
>JAEEXV010000258.1 GCA_016287975.1 Lentisphaeria bacterium
CCCTGCGGGGCTCCTGTCGTTTTTTTCCCCGCCCCCAGGGGTTCCGGGCGCTGCCGCGCCCTCCACCCCTGGCTATGCTCCTTCCGCCCTTGCAGGGCTCTGGAAAACAGGAATCCGCCCCAGGGGTGCCGGGCGCTGACGCGCCCTCCACCCCTGGCTATGATCCAACGCCCCCGGGGGCTTTCCCAGGCAGGAATACCGCGCATCTTTTTCGTGGACCGCGACCAACCCACACGCTTCTGGCGTGTCTGCATTATGAGGGGCTGTTACCGAACATCATGGGGAACAGCGCGTTCCATAAAAAGCCGCGGGCGGGACGAACCGTGGGAAACGGCCCGGCCCGCCCGCGGCGGGTTATGCTGTCTTCGCGAAGCGGCGGCCTGTTCTAGCCGTTCTGCTTCTGGAATTCGGCCATGACCTCGACGAGGCGCTGGACGCCTTCCAGCGGCACGGCATTGTAGATGGAGGCGCGGCAGCCGCCGACCTTGCGGTGCCCCTTGAGGCCGACGAGCCCCTGGGTCTTCGCGTATGCGACAAACGCCTTTTCAAGATCCTCGGTGGGCAGGCGGAAGGTGACGTTCATGCGGGAGCGGGATCCCTTGGCGGCGGTGCCGCGGTAGAACCCCGACTTGTCGATGAAGTCGTAGAGGAGGTTGGCCTTGGCCAGGTCGGTCTTCTCCATGGCCTCGATGCCGCCGTTGGCCAGCATCCAGTCGGTGACCAGGCGGAGAATGTAGATCCCGAAGGTGGGCGGGGTGTTGTACAGGCTCTTGCCGTCGATGTGGGTGTCGTAGCGGAGCATCGTGGGGACGTGCGCGCCCGTGCGCTGCGCGAGGTCCTTGCGGATGATGACCAGCGTGAGCCCCGCAGGGCCGATGTTCTTCTGCGCGCCCGCGAAGATGAGGCCGAACTTGGAGACGTCGACGGGGTGGCTCATGATGTCGGAGGACATGTCCGCGACCAGGGGGACGGCGCCAGTTTCAGGGTATTCGAGATATTCGGTGCCGTAGATGGTGTTGTTGGTGCAGATGTGGAAATAGGCGAGGTCCTGGTCGATCTTCCACGTGCGGATGCCTTCGATGGCGGTGTAGCCGTTCTGGGAGCCGTCGTAGACGATGTCGCAGGGGATCTGCTGGATCTTGGCCTCCTTGACGGCCTTGTTGGCCCAGACGCCGGTGTCCGCGAAGCCGATCTTCCTGCCCGGGACGGCGAGGTTCATGGGGATCATGGCGAACTGGAGGGAAGCCCCGCCCTGCAGGAAGAGCACGGCGTAGTCGTCGGGGATGCCCATGAGTTTGCGGACATTGGCCTCGGCGGCGTTGATGACCTCGTCAAAGGCGGCGGCACGGTGGGATTGCTCGATGATGCCATAGCCGCAGCCGTGGTAGTCGACGAATTCCTTTTGTGCCTGGAGCATGACCGGCTTGGGGAGGGCGGCCGGTCCCGCGTTGAAGTTGTAGACCTGCATGAGTGGGATTCTTCCTTGGTTCGCGCTTCGGAATGGACAGTCTTAATTCGGCGGCCGACACGCGTCGGCCTGGCCGCATTTGATTTCGTCTACCGTCGGTTCCGTAAGCGCGCATAATATAAGCCTTACGCGCTACATTATGGCGGTGCCGCGACGGAAAAGGCGGCGAAAGGAGGCCAGTGGAGATGTCGAACGACAGATGGATCGCGGTGTGGCTGCAGACGGACGGGATCGGGACGCTGACGATGACGGACGCGCAGGCGGAGTGCCTGGAGGGGCTGTGCCCTGGCTGGCGGGTGGCGCAGTGCCATTCGGAGGCGGAGTTCACCGCGGCGCTTCCGTTGGCGACGGCGGCGGTCACGTGGGTCTTCCGCCAGGAGTGGTTTGCGCTGGCGCCGAGGCTGAAACTGGTGGCGACTCCTGCGGCGGGCAAGGATTATTTCGCGGTGGAGTGGCCGAAGGGGATGCGGCATTGGAACGGCACCTATCACGGCGAACTGATGGCGGAGAGCGCCGTCGGGATGCTGCTGGCGATGTGCCGCGGGCTGTTGCCTGCGGTCACGACCTACGCCGACCGACCCTGGCCGCGGCATGAAATCGACGCGCTGGCACGGCCGCTGCGCGGGAGCACGGTGACAATCTGCGGCTTCGGTCATATCGGACGCTGGATCGGGCGGCTCCTCAAGCCCTTCGGAGTGCATCTGAACGGAGTCGCCGCGCATTCAGGCCATGCGGCGCCCGACTATTTCACCGACGGGGACGAATGCCACGCCGTCGCGGAACTCGATGCGCTGCTGCCTTGGACCGACCACCTGGTGCTGGCGTTGCCGAGGGACAGGACGACGGATGCGCTGCTGTCGGCACACCGCCTGGCGCTGCTGCCGCGCCATGCGACGGTGGTCAATGTCGGCCGCGGCAACGCGATCGACGAGGCGGCGCTGACGGCGGCGCTGCGCGCTGGCCAATTGGCGGGCGCGTGCCTGGATGTCGTCGCGACCGAACCGCTGCCTGCGGATTCTCCGCTGCGCACCTGCCCGAACCTCTGGATCACGCCGCATTCCTCCGCCTTCGGGCAGAACTACATGATGCTCTTCGCGCGGGAGTTCGCCGCGCGGCTGCAGACGGAGGGGGCGTAGCCGAACGCACGCCCAAGAAACGGGCTTGCGCAGGCAGGGCGGGGCGGTAGGTGCTACAGTATGCAGAATTGCGGCTGCGGCCATCCGCACGGTGCGCCGTAGGCTGGACGGCCCCGGGGCGCCTTTGCCCTGCGGCCGGGGTCGAAGGCGCAGGCCATGGCAGGCCGGCGTGCCATGGGGGCGCGCCCGTGCCAAGTGGAACAGTTCAACAAAAAAGGAGATGTGATCATGAAGTGGGTGATTGTTGCGGTTGTGGTTTTGGTGGTGCTGGCCGTCTGCGTCGTGGCGGGCTGCCGCATGCTGGCGTCCCGTGACACGGCGGCGACGCTGGCGGTGACCGCGAAGGCGCCTGGACGCGTGGCGATCGTCTTCTATTCGCAGTCGAAGGTGCGGAACACGGCGCTTCTGGCGCAGTGGATCCAGAAGCACATCGGCGGGGATTTGATCGAGGTCGAGCCTGAGGTGCCCTATCCGGAACCCTATTCCGAGACGCTGAAGGAGGCAAACCGCGAGCGCAAGGCGGGCACGCCGCGCGCCATCCGCCCAGTTCCGTCGCTGGATGGGTATGAGGTCGTCTTCGTGGGCTCGCCGATCTGGTACGGCACCTATGCGCCCGCACTGGCCACCTTCCTCAAGGACAACCCCCTGCCTGGAAAGACGGTCATCCCTTTCAGCACGCATGGCGGAGGCGGCGCGGCGAACTTCGAGCGCGACCTGAAGGCCGCCTGCCCCGGGGCAAAGGTGCTCCCAGGCTTCACCGCCCGCGCCTCGAACCAGATCGAACGCCGCCTCGGCGTCGGCCTCGCCGCACATCATACCGAAGACGATGTCGTGCGCTGGCTCAACGGACTCTTCTGACGGACGACGGGCTCTCTCCTGCGCACCCTCCTTCGCGTCCCTGCCCGTCGCCACGCCGTACCCCAGCGGAGAGCGTTTTTTCAGGAATTTCGCGCGGTGCGGCTTGACAACCGCGAAAGAGGCATCATATTAAGCGCCGCGCCCGAAAGGGTGGCTCTTTGGAAACAGGACAGTGCAATGCGACATGCGGGGTGCGGGCGCCTGGCGGCGTCCGCGCCCGTCAATGAGAATGTAGAACCTGAATCACAGGTCGGACTTTTCGCAACGGAGAGTTTGATCC
>JAEEXV010000259.1 GCA_016287975.1 Lentisphaeria bacterium
CTCCGCCGAGGACCACGCGATGCTCGACCGCCTCGCGGCGGGCGGCGCGCGCATCGTGCAGGCCCCCAACATGTCGGTCGGCGTGAACCTGCTCTTCGCGCTGGCCGCGCAGGCGACGAAACTGCTCGGGCGCGGCTATGACATCGAGATCGTCGAGATGCACCACAACCAGAAGAAGGACGCGCCCTCAGGGACGGCGGTGCGCCTGGGCGAAATCATCGCGGAGGCCCGCGGCCTCTCCTACGAGAAGGCGGTGCGGCACGGACGCTCTGGAATGCCTGGCGCGCGCACGCCCGACGAAATCGGCATGCACGCCCTGCGCGGCGGCGATGTCGTCGGCGACCACACCGTCGTCTTCGCGACCTCGGGCGAACGCGTCGAACTCACGCACAAGGCCTCCTCCCGCGAGACCTTCGCCAAGGGCGCCATCCGCGCCGTCAAGTTCCTCGCCACCGCCGCGCCTGGCCGCTACGACATGCAGGACGTCCTCGGGCTGAAGCAGTAGCATCGGTTCCGATGCACGCAAACTACCATACTCACACCGTGCGCTGCAAGCACGGCAGGGGCACGCCTTCGGACTTCTGCGCGGCGGCGCTGGAGCAGGACGTCGGCTGCATCGGCTTCACCGACCATTGCCCGCATCCCGACGGCAAATGGGCGAGCGTCCGCATGGATCTGGCGGAACTCGACGACTACTTCGCGGACATCCGCGAGGCGCGTCGCCGCTATCCGCAGCTGGAACTCCACGCGGGGCTGGAGTGCGAATACCGCCCCGACCTCGGGAACTACCAGCGGGACGAATATCTCCAGCATCCAGGACGCTGCGAATTCCTCATCCTCGCCGTGCACGATTTCCTCGACCGCGACGGCGAATGGCACAGCACCTGGAAACTTGGAACCGAGGACGAACTGCGCGGCTATGCCGCCTTCGCCGTCCAGGCCATGCATTCGGGCCTCTACCGCATGCTCGCCCACCCGGATCTCTTCGCCTATACGGGCTGCGGCTGGAACCGCGCGACCGAGGAGTGCTGCCGCACCATCCTCGCGGCCGCGCAGGAGACCCGCACCCCCCTCGAACTCAACGCCAACGGCCTGCGCAAGCCGCTCTGCACCGACGCCGACGGGCAGCTTCGGCGCAAATATCCATATCTGCCCTTCTGGCGCCTTGCCGCCGAATACGACGTCCAGGTCATTGCCGCCTCCGATGCCCACACCCCCGAATTCATCTGGGGCAACACCTCCGACTGCGAGGCCATCGCCCGATTCTACGGGCTGCGCCTCGCCAGTCGGCTGGAACTCTGAAGCGCTTCGCGAATAAAAACAAACGGCCTTGCCCCCCAGGGCGTCATGCCAGGGGGCAAGGCCGTGGCGCATGCGTGGCTTGCCGCTATGCCTGGTGCTCGAGGGCGAGGGTGGCGGTGGTCTGGTCGCAGACTGCGGCGGGGCCGAAGTACTGGATCGGGCCGGGATAGCGGAAGTCGTCGTTGGCGGCCCACTGGTCGCGGTTGGCGGCGTAGGTCTGGAAGGGCTTGCCGCCCAGATCGACGAGGGCCTTCCTGATGACGGGGACGTCCTTGCCGTGGCGGTGTTCCATGTTCATCATCATGGTGAGCGGGATGCCGCCTGCGACCCACTCGGCGACGGGGCGGGAGATGTTGCGGCAGGAGGACATGTAGCCCGTGACGCCTGCGTGGATGAGCGCGGAGGCGGTGAAGCCGAGGCTGTAGCAGTAGTCGGCGTCGAAGTTCGACGGGGCCGCGCAGCGCCCTTCGTAGCCGAAGAAGTGGCACTGGGTGGAGAACTTGACCTTCGGCGCGCCTTCGGCGGTCCGCCGCTTGAGCTCGGTCTCGATCATCTGCGCGAGCAGCTTCTCGGTCTCGATCTTGGAGACCTGGACGTTGCCGTGCGGGTCGCGGTCGCCCAGCAGCTGGTTCTTGACGAAGCCTGGCAGCGGCGCGAAGGCGGCCTGGAGGTCGGCGGGCAGCTTGGCGCTGACGAAGGCGACCTTGGCGTCCATGTCGGGAAGCGCCTCGAACTCGGCCTGGCACTTGGCGAGGAGGTCGTTGAGGCAGGCGATGAGCTTCTGGATCTCGGGGATGAACTCGATGAGGCCTTCGGGGATGATGACCACGCCGAAGTTCTTCTTGGCGGCGGCGCGGGCGGCGACGATGTCGGCGAGGCCGTCGACGATCTGCTTCAGGGAGAGTTTCTTCGCGGCGACCTCCTCGGAGACGATGCAGGCCTGCGGGTGGGTCTGCAGCGCGCATTCGAGGGCGATGTGGGAGGCGGAGCGCCCCATCACCTTGATGAAGTGCCAGTATTTGCGGGCGGAGTTGGCGTCGCGCATGATGTTGCCGACCAGCTCGCTGTAGACCTTGGTGGCGGTGTCGAAGCCGAAGGAGACCTCGATCCAGGCGTTCTTGAGGTCGCCGTCGATGGTCTTGGGGCAGCCGATGACCTGGATGCCCGCGCCTTTCGCCTTGAGATACTGCGCGAGGGTGCAGGCGTTGGTGTTGGAGTCGTCGCCGCCGATGATGACCACGGCGGTGATGCCGTGCGCCTTGCAGTTGGCCATCACCTTCTCGAACTGCTCCTCGGTCTCCAGCTTGGTGCGCCCCGAGCAGATCATGTCGAAG
>JAEEXV010000260.1 GCA_016287975.1 Lentisphaeria bacterium
CATAGCCAGGGGTGGAGGGCGCGTCAGCACCCGGAACCCCTGGGGGCGGATGAAAAAACGATAGGAGCCCCGTCAGGGGCGGGAGGAGCATAGCCAGGGGTGGAGGGCGCACCTTCCTCCGCAGTGCTGTGCCGCCGCATTCTTGCGGCGGGAATTTACGCGCTGCCTGCGCCACACACCCATCCCCCGCGGTGCTGTGCCGCCGCATTCTTGCGGCGGAAACCAGCCCCTGTATTGGGCGGTCAGATTTTCAGGCGCCGCCACAGCGCCCAGGTGGCCGCGCCGGAGACGACGGCGACCACGGCCTGCACCGCGCAGGCGCACCAGCGCCCGAAGATCGCGTCCCCGGTGCCGATGAGCATCGCGTAGACGCAGAAGCACGCGGTGAGGCTGATGAGCACGCCCGGCCAGAGTTTTCCGTCGGCGTCGCCGAGTTCGACGCCCGCGGCCGCCGCGCGTCGGCGCACGGCGCGCCAGCCCCAGCCCGCGGGATTGAGTTTGCGCACGAATGCGAACAGCACCTTGTCGTCGGTCTTCGGCCCCAGCAGCGCGGCCAGCACCCAGCACACCGTCGTCAGCGCCACCGCGTAGATCATCCGTTCGCTGCCGGAAAGCGCCCAGTTCGGGAAGATCTTCGGGTGAATCAGGTTGAAATAGACCGAGAAGCAGAACGACGAGACCATCGCCGTCACCTCCGCCGCCGCATTGATGCGCCACCAGAACCAGCGCACCATGAACAGCAGCCCCGTCCCCGCGCCGATGGAGAGCATCAGGTTGAAGTTTCCCATCGCGCTCTCCATGAACAGCGACAGCACGCCCGAGATCGCCATCAGCACCACCGTGCTCACCCGCCCCATGTTCACCAGGCTCCGTTCCGACGCCTTCGGGTTCACGAAGCGCCCGTAGAAGTCGTTGACCAGATAGCTCGCCCCCCAGTTCACCAGCGTCGACTGCGTCGAGATGTAGGCCGCCAGCAGCGAGGCCACCATCAGCCCGATCCACCCCGCGGGCAGTTTCGTCAGCATCAGCGAATAGGCCACGTCGCTCTGGATCTGCCCTTCGGGGAGCACATTGCCCACCGCCGCGACCAGCGCCGCGCGGTCGGGATACAGGATCAGCGAGCAGAGCGCCACGATGATCCACGGCCACGGCCGCAGCGCATAGTGCGCGACATTGAAGAAGAGCGTCGCGCCGACCGCGTGCTTCTCGTCCTTCGCCGCCAGCATCCGCTGCACGATGAAGCCGCCGCCGCCAGGCTCCGAGCCTGGATACCAGACGCTCCACCAGACGACCGTGATCGGAATCAGGAACGACGCGATGAAGTCCGCCCGGTTCGACCAGCCCATCACCTCCGTCTTCCGCAGCAGTTCCGGCGTCGCGGAGAGTTTCTCGACGAGGCCGCTCATGCCGCCGACCTCGGGCAGCCGCAGCAGGATGATCGCCGCGCCGATCGACCCCGCCATCGACGCCAGGAACAGCACGAAGTCGCTCAGCAGCACCCCGCGCAGACCGCCCACCGCCGAGAAGACCGCGGTGATGACCATCGCCCCCAGGATGCTCTGCACTGGCGTCAGGTTCAGCATCGCCGCCCCGATCTTGATCGCCGCCAGATTCACCGACGCCATCACGATCACGTTGAAGAACAGCCCCAGATAGACCGCGCGGAAGCCCCGCAGCAGCGCCGCCATCCTCCCGCTGTAGCGGATTTCATAGAACTCCAGGTCGGTCAGCGTCCCCGAACGCCGCCACAACTTCGCGTACAGGAAGACCGTCAGCATCCCCGAGGGCAGCATCGCCCACCATTCCCAGTTCCCGAAGACCCCCTTCTCCCGCACAAAGTTCGTCACCAGGTTCGGCACATCCGTCGAGAAGGTCGTCGCCACCATCGAGAAGCCCAGCAGCCACCACGGCATGCTCCGCCCCCCGATGAAGAACTCCGCCATGCTCTTGCCCGCCAGCTTCGCCGCCGAAAGCCCGATCCCCAGCGTCACCGCAAAAAACACCCCGACTATCGCCCAGTCCCAGGCCGTCAAATTCAGCATCATCGCTTCCAGACTCCTTTCATTGTCCCTCCCCCTCGCACTTGATGATTCGCCCTCTCAGTCAGACGAAATGAAATGCCGCCGCAGCCCATCGGGAATGCCCGTGCGCGCGACGATCCCCGCGCACGCCGCCGCGTCCTCCAGCGCGTCGTGGTGCCGAAAGACGATGCCAAAGCGCGCCGCCATCTCATCCAGCGAATGCGACGACATCTCAGGATAGAGCCGACGGCTGACCAGCACGCTGTCCGTGTAGTCGAACTCCACTGGCGGCAGCCCGTACAACTCCAGCGCGCTCCGCAGATGCCCCAGGTCAAACGGCGCATTGTGGATCACCACGCACTCCGCCGACAGCAGCATCCCCCGCAATTCCTCCCACACGCACGGAAACTCGGGACAGCCGCGCACATCCCAGAAATGCAGCCCGTGGATCGCCGTGAAGTCAGGACGCATCCAGCGCCGTCCCGCAGGCGGGCACACCAGCCACTCGCGGCTCGACGAAACCACCCCGTCCTCCAGCACCGCGCAGCCAACCGCGCAGATGCTCCCACGCCTCTCATTCGCCGTCTCAAAGTCCAGTCCCGCCAACTTCATGCCTGAGTGCTCTCCCAGTCTGTGTCCTTCCCCCCTCGTCATGCATCCCTCTTCAGCAACCGACATGCCAGATGGCGATTCCGTGCGTAAAATAACCCATCTTCCAACGACCGCCACCTGTTGCGCTCACAATTTGAACAAGCCCGGCAAATATTGCGAGACCCGAATGCTTTTTGCACGGGACGACGCGGCGTCCCCCGAATTCCAGGCGCACGGGCGGATAAAATCCTGCAAAAAATGCCGATGGCGATTTGCAATCTGGGAAAGCGGCAATATCTTATGCGCACTTTCCAGATGAGATACGCGGGCGTAGCTCAGTTGGTAGAGCGCCACCTTGCCAAGGTGGCTGTCGACGGTTCGAGTCCGTTCGCCCGCTCCATGGATTTCACGGCCGCCTGGCTCCACGCCAGGCGGCCGTTTTGTTTTCCCCCCACCGCCTACTGCGGCTTGCGCACGTCGAAGGTGAACTCGCGCCTGCCGCCGTCATAGCCCGCCACGATGGTGTCGCCATCGACGGCCTTGCCGCCCAGCAGGATCACGGAGAGCGGGTTCTCGATGCGGTTGATGATCACGCGCTTGAGCGGGCGCGCGCCGTAGACGGGGTCGTAGCCCTCGTCGGCGACGGCCTGGCACGCCTCGGGCGTGACTTCCAGATGGAGGCGCATCCCCTCGACGCGCTTCGCGAGCGCCGCCAGCTGCAGTTTCACGATGGAGGCGATCTGCTCCTTCTCCAGACGCCTGAAGAACACCGTCGCGTCCAGGCGGTTCAGGAACTCGGGGCGGAAGTGCCGCCGCAGCTGCGCCAGCACCGCCTCGCGCATCTTGTCGAAGTCCTGGTCGCCCGCCTCGATGATCTCCTGCGAGCCCAGGTTCGAGGTGAGGATGATGACGGTGTTCTTGAAGTCCACCACCCGCCCCTGCGAATCGGTGAGCCGCCCGTCGTCAAGCACCTGCAGCAGGATGTTGAAGACATCGGGGTGCGCCTTCTCGATCTCGTCGAAGAGCACGACGCTGTAGGGACGCCGCCGCACCGCCTCGGTGAGCTGCCCGCCCTCGTCGTAGCCGACGTATCCAGGAGGGGCCCCCACCAGCCGCGACACCGCGAACTTCTCCATGTATTCGGTCATGTCGATGCGGATCAGCGCCCGCTCGTCGTCGAAGAGCGAGGCCGCCAGCGTCTTGGCCAGTTCCGTCTTGCCGACCCCCGTCGGCCCCAGGAACAGGAACGACCCGATCGGACGGTTCGGATCCTGCAGCCCCGCGCGCGCCCGCTGGATCGCCTCCGCGACCGCGTTCACCGCCTCGTCCTGCCCGATCACCCGCGCGTGCAGCGTCTGCGGCAGCTGCAGCAGCTTTTCGCGCTCGCCCTGCATCAACTTCGCGACGGGAATGTGCGTCCAGCGCGAGATGATGCCAGCGATGTCGTCCTCGCCGACCTCCTGGCGAAGCATCACGCCTTCGCCCTCCTCCGCGCGCTGCTCCGCCTCCAGCTGGCGCCGCAGCCCGGGGATGGTCTGGTTCTGCAGTTCGCCCGCCCGCGCGTAGTCCGCCTGCCGCATCGCCTCCTCCAACTGGTGCTGCGCCAGTTCAATCGCCTCGCGCAGGCTGCGCACCTTCTCGACCGAGGCCTTCTCCTGCTCCCAACGCCGCTGCAGCTCGTCCGCCTTGCGCGAGACCTCCTTCAACTCCTCCTCCAACTTGGCGACGCGCTCTTTGGCGGCGTCATCGTCGTCCTTGCGCAGCCCCGTCAACTCGATCTCGATCTGGGTGCGGCGCCGCACCGCCTCGTCCAGCGCGACGGGGCGCGAATCGATCTCGGTGCGGAGTTTCGCGGCCGCCTCGTCGACCAGGTCGATGGCCTTGTCGGGCAGGAAGCGGTCAGGCAGATAGCGGTCGGAGAGCACCGCCGCCGAGACCAGCGCCGAATCGCAGATGCGCACGCCGTGGTGCGTCTCGTAGCGGTCGCGCAGGCCGCGCAGGATCGAAATCGTGTCCTCGACCGAGGGCGGCGCCACCAGCACCGTCTGGAAACGCCGCTCCAGCGCCGCGTCCTTCTCGATGTATTTGCGGTATTCGTTCAGGGTGGTCGCGCCGATGCAGTGCAGTTCTCCGCGCGCCAGCATCGGCTTCAGCAGATTGCTGGCGTCCATCGAGCCCTCCGAGGCTCCCGCGCCGACCACCGTGTGCAGCTCGTCGATGAAGAGGATGATCTGCCCGTCCGACTTCACGACCTCGTTCAGCACCGCCTTCAGGCGCTCCTCGAACTCGCCGCGGTACTTGGCCCCCGCGATCAGCGCGCCCATGTCCAGCGCGATCAGCCGACGCTCCTTGAGCCCCTCGGGCACGTCCCCCGCCACGATCCGCCCCGCCAGCCCCTCCGCGATCGCCGTCTTGCCCACGCCAGGCTCGCCGATCAGCACGGGGTTGTTCTTGGTGCGCCGCGACAGGATCTGCATCACGCGACGGATCTCCTCGTCGCGCCCGATCACGGGGTCGAGTTTGTTCTGGCGCGCCAGCGCCGTCAGGTCCTTGCCGTATTTGCCCAGGGCGTCGTACGTGGTGTCGGGATCCTCGCTGGTCACCCGCTGGTTGCCGCGCAGTTCCTTGATCGCGTTCAGCAGCGCCTCCTTGCTCACGCCGTGCGCCTGCAGCAGCTTCGCCGCCTCGCCGCCGCTGTCGAACAGCCCCAGCAGCAGATGCTCGACGCTCAGATAGTCGTCCTTGAACAACTCCCGATACTGCTCCGCCGACGCCAGGATCCGATTCCCCTCCGCCCCCAGGAACACCTGCCCGACATCCCCCGTCACATGCGGCAGTTTCGCCAGCGCGTTGTCCACCTCGGGCAGCAGCGCCTTCGCGTCCCGCCCCAGGCGCTGCAGCACCCCCGTCGCGATCCCGTTCTCCTGCCGCAGCATCGCCGAAAGCAGATGCAGCCCGCTCAATTCCTGCTGGCTCAACTTCGCCGCCAACTGCTGCGCCTCGCCAATGATCTCCCGAGTCTTCACCGTCAATTTGTCGTAGTTCATAGTCATTGCCTCCTTGTAGTTCGCGTCGTTCAAGACACACTATATTGCATAAGCATAACCCGTGCCATTCACATTCCGCAGGCGAAACGGGAACCACCCCCCGTTCCGCCGCGTCAAATTGACACAGCGCCTGTCCCACCCCTACGGCCCCACCCGCACACTCCCCTCTCCCATGATGCTCTTCTTCCTCCTTTTCTCCACGCTCATCGCCGCCCTGGTCCTGGGGTGCGTTCTTCCGCCGCTGCGCGGCCCGTGGTGGGCCAGATGCGCCGTCGCGCTGGTCGTCCTGCTCGTCGCCTTCAAATTCCAGATCACGCACCTCTTCGGCGGCCGCGCCTTCTTCGGCCCCGCGCAGCCAGAATGGCTGCACCTCTTCCTGACCTGGCTCTACGCCTCGCAGCTCCTCTATGTGATTCCCCTGCTCGCCATCGCCCTGCTCCGCATGCTCGCGCGCCTCGGCCTCCTCCTCGCCAAGACGCCATGCCCGCGCTGGTATCCGACGTGCGTCAACGGCCTCCATCTCGCCATCCTCCTCGCCACCCTCGCATTCGTCGCCGCCGCCATCCGCAACGGCCGCGCCGAACCGCGACTGCGCGAACTCGCCATCCAGATCCCAGGCCTCCCCGCCGACGCCGACGGCCTCCGCATCGTCCACCTGACCGACCTCCACGTCGACCCCATCACCCGAGGCGACCGCATCCGCCGCATCGTCGAACGCGTCAACGCGCTCCACCCCGATCTCGTCGCCCTCACGGGAGACTACGTCGACGGCCCCGTCGCCGAATTCGCCCCCGACCTCGCCCCGCTCGCCGACCTCCACGCCCGATACGGCGTCTTCGCCGTCCCTGGGAACCACGAATACTACTCTGGCTTCCAGCCGTGGATGGACTATCTCGAATCCCTCGGATTGCACCTGCTCCTGAACCGCGCCGAAACGCTCCCCTGCCAAGTCGCCGTCGCGGGCATCACCGACCCCAACGCCAGACGCTTCCAGCTCGACCCGCCCGACCTCCCCCGAGCCCTCCACGACATCCCCCAGGACACGCCAGTCATCCTCCTCGCACACCAGCCACGGCACGCGCACGAGGCAAACCGCCTCCGCGTCGCACTCCAACTCTCCGGACACACCCACGGCGGCATGCTCCCCATCCTCGACCCGCTCATGAAACGGACCAATGCAGGATTCGTCTCAGGACTCTACCGACTGCCCAACACCACCCTCTATGTCTCCAACGGCACTGGCATGTGGTCCGGATTCCCGCTCCGCATCCGCAGACCCGCCGAAATCACTCTCATCACCCTCCATGCCGCACCATAATTCCAACGCCGCGCCTTGCAATCTCACGTTGACGGGTTATCTTATAAAACAACACTTTTTCAAAAAGTGTCACATTCGTCTTTTTTTTCCAAAAAGCACAGCCCCATTCAACTGTGAGGATGGACCATGAGTCGTTTTGCGGTATTCTTTGCCTCCCTGTTCGCGGCCGTCACGCTGACCTACGGCGCGGGCTTCGCGATCCTGGAGCAGTCTGTGAGTGGCATGGGCCGCGGCCTGGCGGGCATGACCGCCGCGAAGGACGATCCCTCGGCACTCTATTTCAACCCTGCGGGCGCGGCGTGG
>JAEEXV010000261.1 GCA_016287975.1 Lentisphaeria bacterium
CCATGCCGACCACGCCGACCATGCCGACGAGCCGACCATGCCGACCATGCCGACGAGCCGACCATGCCGACCACGCCGACCATGCCGACCATGCCGACGAGCCGACCATGCCGACCATGCCGACCATGCCGACCATGCCGCCCATGCCGACCATGCCGCCCCATGCCGACCATGCCGACCATGCCGACCATGCCGACATGCCAATAAGCCGACGATTTTCCCCATCTTCCCGTTCCACCATGCTCCACCATCGCCCGATTCCCTTCTATTTCATCAACACGGCCGAACCAAACGCCCTCTCGCAGTCCGAGGCGGACGCCGCGATGCGGCGAATGGCCGACCTGGGCTTCGGCGGCATCGTCCTCTTCAACAAGCCCCCGACTGGCTTCGACCGCGCGGGATATCTCTCCGACGCCTGGTTCGGGATGACGGGGAACTTCGTCCGCGCCGCCCTCAAGGAGGGGCTGGAACTGTGGGTCAACGACGGCTTCAACTTCCCGCCTGGCGACGCGGGCGGCCGCATCGAGGCCCGCGACCCCGCCCTCAGGCAGCACCGCCTGCACCCGAACCCAGACGGGCGCCTGGAGGTCGTCGAGGTGCCATGGGGCTTCCCCGCCTTCGAGGAACCCGAGAGTTCCGCGCTCTTCATCGAACTGGTCTACGAGGAATACCGCCGACGCCTCGGGCAATATTTCGGGCACGGCATCACGGGATTCTTCTCCGACGCCGACAACCGCCGCATCCTCCCGCACCTCATCCCCGAACTCAAGGGCGACAACTACTACCCCTGGAGCCGCCGATTCCCCGAACTCTTCCAGGAACGCTTCGGATACCGCGTCGAGGAGCGCCTCGCGGGGCTCTTCGGCGGCACCGACCCGCAGGTCGCCCGAGACTACTGGCGCCTCGCGGGCGACCTCTACCAGCAGTGGTTCCGCAACAACCACGAATGGTGCCGACGGCACGGCCTCCTCTACACCTTCCACACCTCCGACACTGGCCCGCTGCGCCTCAAGGACTGCTTCCGAAGCTCCCTCTACAGCGAGGGGCAGGGCCTCGCCCTGCTCCGACATTCGGACTGCCCTGGCACCGACCACGAACTCCTCGAACTGGACGGCGGCACCCACTACGACCAGCGCCTCTTCCACCCCGCCGTCACCCTCGGCGGCGCCCCCGAACGCCTCCACGACCCGCACTTCGCCCGCACCGCGCTGGACGTGCGCGCCAAACTCGCAGGCTCCGCCGCGCACCTCTTCGGCAAAAAGCGCGCGATGTGCGAGATGTTCGCCGCCACCAACTGGGGCGCCACCTACGACCAGCTGCGCCGCATCGCCGCCTGGCAGATCCTGCAGGGCATCAACTTCATCGTACCGCACGCCGTCCACCACCGCTTCTTCGGCGAGACAAAGTTCTTCGCGCCACCTGAATTCAGCCACACCACGCTGGCGGCGGGCCTCCGCGCCTTCAACGACATGCTCGCGCGCGCCTGCCGCGCCGCCAGCGACGGCGAACTCGTCGCCCCGATCGGCGTACTCGACCCCACCGAGGCCGTCTGGCAGGGCGCCGACCCCGCCCCCTTCTTCACGCTCTGCGACCGCCTGAACCGCCAGAGCATCGGCTATGCCATCTGCACCGAATCGGAGACGGGGCGCTTCGCGTGCGTCATCGACCCGCTCCGCGCGGACAATCCGCCGCCCCCCGCCCCCGACGCCACCTTCGACGGCGGCGAACTCGCCTGGATGCGCCGCCGCCTCGCCGACGGCGACGAATACCTCCTCGTCTCCAACATCTGGGCCGACCGCGAACTCGTCGGCACGGTGCGCTGGGGCCGCCGCCAATGGCGCATCGCCCTCGAACCAGGCGAGATCGCCGTCCTCGGCGGCCCCTACGAGGAATACCGCGCCCCCGCCGAAACCACCACGCGCCGCACGCTGCCGAAGGAGGCCCAGGTCCGCTTCCTGGCGCCCAACCTCGTCCCCTTCGAGCAGACGCTGGAGGTGGAGGCCGCCGCGCCCCTCGCCCTCCGCCTGCTCGTGCCCGAGGCGACTGGCGGCGTCCCCGCCCTTGGCGGCGTCCCGCTGGAGGGCGGCACGCCAGTCCGTGAATACGACGACGGCTACCTCGCCTACGCCGTCTCCCTCCCCGCGGGGCGCTCGACCATCCGCGTCTCCGCCCCCGCCCTCTTCCACACGCCATGCCTCCTCGTCGGCGACTTCGACGCCACCATCGACCGCCAGAACGACTGGCACCACCGCGCCTTCAAGCAGTACATGCTGGCCATCTACGCCCCCGAACGCATGGTCGTCCGCCTCGCCCCGCCCCTCGCCGCGCTCTCGACCGACCGCGGCTGGGAGCGGCAGGGACGCCCCTGCTACTCTGGCGCCGTCGAATACGACCTGGGCCGCCACGACCTCGCCCAGGACGAGTGGCTGCGCCTCCCCGCCGTCGCCGCCGTGGACGCCACGCTGCTCGTCGACGGCGCCGAGGCCGCCGCGCGCGCCTTCGCGCCCTATCTCTTCCCGCTGCCTACGGGCACGCACCGCCTCGCGCTGCGCGTCACTGGCTCCATGGCCAACCGCCTGGAGCGCCATGCCGCGCCCGCGGGGCTGCTCGCCCCGCCCGAAATCGTCTCGTTCCAGGAATCCCCCACCCCAAAAACAAAGGAGCAACCCAAATGAGCCGTCTGATCCAGGAATACACCGACGCCTGCACCTCCATCATCCAGCAAATCGCCAAGGAGGAGGAACCCAAGATCCTCGCCGCCGCCGAACTCCTCTCCGACAAGGTCCTTGAAGGCCGCCTCATCAACATCTACGGCGCGGGCGGCCACTCCGCCATCGCCGCCATGGAGATCTTCTGGCGCGCGGGCGGCCTCGCCAACATCAACGCCATGTTCCCCGCAGGCACCAACATCATCTCCGCATACCCCACCACCGCCAAGGTCGTCGGCCTCGCCCCCTATATCCTCAACTACTACGAGGTCAACCAGGACGACGTCCTCATCCTCGTCAACTTCTACGGCCTCAACATCACCGCCGTCGACGTCGCCCTCGAGGCCAAGGCACGGGGCGTCAGGCTCATCACCGTCAACGCCCACAAGTTCGCCCAGAAGGTGCCCAAGGACTTCATCTGGCGCCATCCCAGCAAGAAGAACATCAACGAACTCGCCGACATCGACATCGACAACCACGTCCCCTATCCCGACGCCATCCTCAAGGTCGACGGCATCGAGGAGGAGATCACCCCCACCGCCACCATCCTAACCTGCTTCACCCTGAACCTCATCATGTCCGAGACCATCCGCCTCATCAAGGAAAAGGGCGGCAGCCCCGAAATCTGGGTCAGCAACAACATCCCGGGCTGCGACGAGCACAACAGGCCCATCCTCGAAAAGTACCGCCACCGCATCCACCACCTCTACCCCGTCTGGTAGATCCGCCCGCAATGGGCTGGCACGCGGAATGTGCCGACTGCGTCGCGCTCCAGCGTGCCGCCCAATCCTCGCCTGCGGAGCAACGGGAGGGCCGCGCTCCAGCGCGGCCGGCCAATCGGCAATTTTCGGCATGGCTCAACATTGGGTGACACCCGCTGGCACGTCCCGCCTGGATCTTGTCTTGGCCCCCACTTTGGCTGGCCACTTGAACCATGCGTTTTTATCGCCCCGCCTGGGGAAACGCGCATTGCAAAAAATCTAATTTGATTGATATCCTTCTAAACAAGGTGCCGCAAAATCGGAACGCGGCGGTGCCTTTAGATGGAAACTACATTTGGCACAATCTATGCTAATGCCAGATATGTGATTCATTCAAGCCAAAGGCTCTAACAGCAACTTTCTGGGATCAATCCACTTCGGTCCAGCCGAAGCGGAGTCTTGCCGCCGTGAGGCGGGCCTGAATGAATCACATGTCCGACTTCCATTGCAAAC
Organism: Lentisphaeria bacterium; assembly: GCA_016287975.1. The sequence continues at coordinate 3,923 of JAEEXV010000261.1, forward strand.
CTTCCGTCTTTGAAACCATGAAGAAACGCCAAAAGAAAGAGGTGTTTGAGCCTGTCCGTGAGGTGGATCAAAAGTTGCATCTCGCCTGCAGGGAATTGTCCATCGCGAAGATCGGGGCCGCCATCGCGGAGGGCGCGGACGTCAACGCGCCGGACAGAAAGCATCTGGCGGCGCCGATTGACATGGTCGTCGCTGCTGCCGCTTGCGGTGGGCGAGATCAGTATTTCGCCGACCTGCCAAGGCAGGCGAAAGTCCACAAGGCCATTGACCTCCTGCTTGCACATGGCGCGGCGCCAGATGGAATCACGGAGGACGACAGTCCCCTCAAGTATTTTTCGTGGCTGTACTTCGATCCGTATCTTGTCCGAAGGCTATGCGCCGCAGGCGCCGAGGTCAATTCAGTCCATGATGGGTGCACGATATATGATTTGACCGGAATGGAAAGCATCTTCCTCGAATCCACTGGAAATGAAGAGTATATTTGGAAACTCAACCAGGTGGTCGCGGTTTTGGAAGAGTTCGGCGCGAAGTCAGCCACCCCCCGACCCGACCCGCGGGACCTCGACTTCGAACAGCGGCTCGCCTGCGCGCGCAACGGAGACGCCGAGGCGCAGTATTGGCTTGGAATGGACTATGAGTCTGACGAAGACTACGTCAAGGCGGTGAAATGGTTCCGCAGGGCCGCCGCCCAGGGCGAGGCGCGGGCGCAATACGAATTGGGGACGTGCTCGCGGCTTGGCCAGGGTGTCCCGCAGGACTATGCCGAGGCGGTGAACTGGTATCGCATGGCGGCGGAGCAGGGATGTGCGGAGGCGCAATGCGACCTCGGAGTGTGCTATGAACAAGGCCTTGGCGTCCCGAAGGACTTCGCCGAAGCGGTGAAATGGACGCGCAAGGCCGCCGAACAAGACGATGTGACGGCGCAGGCCAATCTCGGACTCTATTATGATCATGGCAAAGGCGTCCCGCAGGACTATGCCGTGGCGGTGAAGTGGTATCGTAAGGCAGCCGAACAGGGAGATGCGCACGCGCAGTTCAATCTCGGTTCGTTTTACGATCATGGCGAGGGCGTCGCGCAAGATAGTTCCCAGGCGAAGCATTGGTATCTCAAGGCCGCGAAACAGGGACATGCGCAGGCGCAATGCAACCTGGGAGTTTGTCATGCCCATGACCAGCAATACGACAAGGCGGTGTTCTGGTTTCAAAAAGCCGCCGCGCAGGGGGATGCTTTGGCGAAGTGTCATCTTGGTGATGCCCATCGACTGGGCCTGGGAGTCGAAAAGGACATCGCCATTGCAGCGAAATTTAACCGCGAGGCCGCCACACAGGGCCTGGCGAATGGGCAGTACGAGTTCGGAAAATGTCTCGAACGCGGCTTGGGAGTCGAACCGAGCCGTGAAGATGCGCTGGATTGGTATCGCAAGGCCGCCGCACAAGGGCATGCCGAAGCCAAGACTGCCCTTGCGCGGCTCGGTGCCACATAGACGCCCGCCCCCCCCGCCGCCAACGCGGGCGGGGGGGCGTGCGCGAGGCCGTTATTTTCGGATCCAGCAGTTGAGCACCTCGCCGATATACATTGTGTGGGGGCCCATTCCGTTGCCGTAGATGGCCTTGATCTCAGGCGGGACCTGGTCGAGCGCGAGCACCGTCTTGAAGAGGGTGCGGCATTCGATGGCGATGGTCGCCTCCTGGAAAATCGGGTTGCCCTGCGGCGTGAAGACCGCGTGGAGACCCGCCGCCTTCAACTTGTCGCCGTCCCGCCCCGAATGCGTGCCGATGTACTGCAGCGCGGGACGGTATTCGCGCTTGAAGTAGGTCACCGTGAACTGCGGGTATTTCTCCATGTATTTCCAGGTGTGACGGCTGGAGGAGACATAGACCGTCACCACCGGGCGCCGCCACAGCACGCCGATGCCGCCCCAGCCGATGGTCATCGCGTTGAAGTCGCCTGGCTTGCCCGCCGCCAGCGCCATCCAGTCGTCGCGGAAGAGCTTGACCGCCGAGCCGATGCGGCTCACATCCAGTTTCTCCCACTCCGCCCCCATCTTCGGCGCATCCGCCGCCAGCAGCGGCAGCAGCGCCAGCGCACCCAACAACATCCCCAGAATGATTTGCTTCCGCATCGTCCGACTCTCCTTTTGTGCATGGTGAACCGAGGGAACGCCCCTCGGCATGACACATAAGATACCGTCTGGACGCGGTTTTTCACGCCTTGGCGGCGAAGGCCTCCTCCACGGGGAGGTAGCGCGGACTGCCCAGCGCCTTCAGCAGCACCTTCAGCGGATCCAGTTCCTGCGAGAAGACCATTTCGGCTGTGGACGGGCTGAAGCCCGAGACCAGCGCCAGTCCAGCGGCGTTCTGCCGCAGCGGCACCGTCATCGTGCGCGAGGCGATGTTCCAGAAGACGAGCCGAGGCAGGCGGTAGCCGTGCTCCTCGTAGCGGCGCCGCAGCCCCTCGAAGAGCGCCTCGTCCGCGTCGCCGACGGTCGCGGCATCGAACTCCATGTCCGACAGAACCAGGATGCTCCCAGGCAGTTCCGTCTGCGGCAGATGACGTTTGCGGGCCGTCTGCAGGATCAGGTCGAAGGTGCGCTCGATATTGGTGTTCGCGCATTCATCGTGCGCGATGCACGTTTCGAGTTTCTGCCGCAGGGTGGTGCAGCCGTTCAGGGAGACCAGTTGCGGTTTTTCGGAGAAGGTGATGAACTGTCCATGGAAGGCCCCCGCCATCCGTTCGGAGAAGTAGATCGCCAGGCTCCGCGCCACGTCGTGGCAGGTCACCCCGCCGTTTCCGACAAAAGTGCCCATCGACCCCGAGCCGTCGACCACGCACAGCGTGTCCGCGCCTCGGCCGCGCACATAGTCGGGCAGCGCCTTCCACATCTCCTCCAGCGTCGGATCCACCTGCGGACGCAAGCCGTCCGTCAGGCAGCGCTCCGCATCCATGTACTGGTGGACGATGTCATACGGGAACGCGACCCCGCTGTGGATCTGCCGCTCCCCTTTCTTCACCGACTCCAGAAAGGCCAAGCGGCGCTCCATGTCGTGCCGCAGAAACGCCTCCCGATAGAGGAGGTTGGCCTTCGAGGGAACCGCCCCGTAGTCGATGCTCCCCCACGCGCTGGCGGTCATCTTGACCTCCACGACCTGCAAGTACGCACGCAGTTCCACCAGCGCCTTGCGGTACGCGCGCTCCGTCAGCCCCAGCCCGCGCCAGATCCGCCCCGCCAGCGCACGCGTCGCCGACGACGACGCGTTGCTGGAAGGCAGCCATTTCGCCAGCAGCGAGACGGGCTTCCCCGCTTGCAGGCGCCGACGGTCCGCCTCCAGTTGATGCCGAATCTCCGACAGCGCGGCATCCGCCACGGCCTCCACCGCGCACAGTTCCGCGACCGCGTCCCAGCGATGGTATTCGGGGATCAGCCCGACGACCTGCCGCAGCGCATCTGGATGCTCCTCCGCAAGCCATTGCAGGCACACCCGAAACAGCCGACGCTCCCCCAGCCCGCAGCGCACGTCCCCCGCGAAAAACAGCATCTTCAGCGCCAGCAGCGGCGATTCCTCCCACACCGCCTGGAAATCCGCCCGAATCTTCGACTCGCGGCAATTGCGATAGGACGACACGCGGAAGTTGAAGTCCAGCAACTTCTCTCCGCTGGACACATAGCCCGCCGCGCCATTCTCCGTCAACTGATTCTGCGACGCCAGTTCCGCGCCGAGAGCATTGGCAAATGCTTCCATTGTCATAGTGCTTTCTCCTTGCCCTCCCCCGAACCCGCTTTTCAACCAGACTCGTTTTGTCGTTTCAAGACGAAAAGTTTGCTGTCAGAGCCTGAAAACGCGATCCATCCAAGCCCGCCTTCCGACGCAAGACTCCACTCCAGGCGAGCATTTCGGTCAAATCGCCGAACCTCATTCCAGGTTATGGCCAATCAGGGATTGCTGCAAGAGCCTTTCCGCTTGGATGAATCACATCGCCATATTTAGCAAGCCCCATGCCAAGTCCACCCCACCCTCGCCGCCCCCCCGCCATGCGCCATTTTACACGGCCTATTTTTAGAATATTGTCTAATAATTTGATTATCTGCAAATCCATCCCCTGGCCCATTCCCCGGCCCAAGAATGGGCCGGCACAGAACGCTCGGCTCTCCGATTGGGCTGAAGTCCGGGGTCTGGGGTCCCGAAAGATGGGTCTGGAGTCCGGGGTCTGGGGTCCCGAAAGATGGGTCTGAAGTCTGGGGTCTGGGGTCCCGATGATGGGTCTGAAGTCTGGGGTCTGGGATCCCGATGATGGGTCTGAAGTCTGGGGGCCCGTCCGATGGGTCTGAAGTCTGGGGTCTGGGGTCCCGAAAGATGGGTCTGAAGTCTGGGGTCTGGGGTCCCCGATGATGGGTCTGTGGTCCCGTCAGCCGTCGTCCAAGTTATGCGAGCAGATCGGCGTATGGGACTTTGACGAGGAAGAACTGCCGCATGCCGTCCAGCGCGAGGTACAGCTGTTCCCGCGCGTCGTCGGCGAAGCCGTGCGGATAGCAGATGTTTCCGACCGCGTCGGGCGCGTCCCATTTCGGGTCGCCTTCCACGTCTGGCGGTCGCCAGGCCAGCGGGATCCGCTTGCGCCAGGTGCGGCAGCCGTCGTCGCTGACCCAGATCTGCAGGTCGTTGCGGAGTTTCCGTTCGGGCGTGCAGACATTGTTCACCAGCGCCCAGCGGTCGCGCACGCGGTAGAGGACGACCTTGGTGCCTGGGTTGGGGATGGCTCCGGGGCGCGCCGCGCTCCAGGTGCGCCCGCCGTCCAGGCTCTCGCTCTCCCACAGCACGCCGCCTGGCTCCTCGCTGCGCAGCAGCATCCAGAGGCGTCCTGGCGCGATCTCGGCGACCTCGGGCTCCCAGAGATGGCCGCGGTTGCGGAGGCACCCGTGCAGCGTGAAGGTGCGCCCCTGGTCGGCGGAGCGCAGCACGCCCGAGCAGAAGTTCCACCTCGGGGACAGGGGGCGCCCGTCGATGCTCTCCTGCCAGTCGCCGCGCGTCTCCGTCCAGTAGACTGGGAACAGCCACGTCCCGTCGGAGAGCACCTTGCCCTGCCGCACGACCACGTTCGGCGGAATCCCTGGCAGGCTCGCCGGCTCCGACCAGGTGCGCCCCGAGTCGCCCGTGTGCGACACGAAGGCGCGCACCTCCGAGTAGTAGGTGCGGAAGTCGTAGGTCTGGAAGACCAGGAAGGGCCGCTCCCCCTCCGTGAAGAGTTCCGTGCTCCAGCAGCTGCGGAACGGATGGCGGAAGAGCACCTCAGGCGCGCTCCACGTAGCCCCGTCGTCCTGGCTCCGCACCGCCGCCACCACATTCTCCCGCGACGGCTCCTGCGTCCCCCCCGTGTACATCAGCGCCAGCAGCGAGCCGTCCGGCATCCGCCGCAGCACCGGCTCCCGCGCAAACGGGAAGGACGGCGAGCACTGGTACATCGTCGTGTAGGGGTAGTGGAAGGTGAGAAACGGATGTGAAATGTTCGGGTTCATCCTGCGCCTCTGGTTGAATTTGCCTTTTTATCCAGCAAGACGGAAAATGTTCTTTGCCCAAGCGAGAAATGGGAAGTCCATGTCCTTGATTATCCCCGCCGCCGCCAAACCGTCCAGCGTCCCCCGGTCCGCCGTCACATCCGCCGCCGTCGCCTGGGGCGTCGTTGCGGGATGTCGCTGCCCCAGGCGGGCAGGCGCAGCTGGAACTTCGCCGAGCGGCGCAGCGCGGCCTGGCCCGCCTCGGTCAGTTCGATGACATGGTAGTCGCCGGTCTTTTGGAGATAGCCCTGCTCCAGCAGGGCCTTCAGCAGGCGGTCGACGGCCTCCTTCGCCATGCCCGCGAGGCATCCGAAGAGCGGGTTGCCGTCGAGGTCGTGGCTGCCTGCGGCGTCCTCCTCGCCGACCAGCATGTTGAAGACCCGACGGTAGCCGTAGGCGGCGTGGAGGCGGTCGATCGCGGTCAGGATCCGCCGCGCGTGCGCCAACTCGGCAGGCGAGGCATCGACGCCCGCCGACACCCCGCCGCAATTGTCGCATTTCCCGCAAGTCCAGTCCCCGACCTCCTCGCCGAAATAGCGGAGGATATACAACTGGCGGCACTGCGAGGAGGAGCAGTATCCCGCCACGTCCATGAGCCGCTGTTCCTCCTGGTGGCGTTTCCGCATCAGCGCCTCCCGATCCACCAGAAGCCCCGCCGTCTCCGCGGGCGCCACCACCCGCAGCGCGTGCACCTTGCCCGCGACGGGCGCGAACTCCAGCACGCCGTCCTGCGTCAGCGCCTCCGCGCAGCGCAGCGCCATCTCGGGACGCTGCCCCGCAATCGCGGCGAGTTCCTCGACGGTGCAGGTCAGGCGCGGCCAGCCCAGCATCGCCATCGTCGCCTGCAGCCGTTCCGCGAAGATCCCGCGCTGGGAGGCCCTGCCGTGATAGCGCCGCTCCAGTTCGGCCTTCCCTGCCAGCAGCCGCGCCCGGAACAGCGCCGTCTCTGGCGGCGGCAGATGCTCCACCACCCCGTAGCGCTCCAGAATCCGCAGCGTGCTCTCGCACTGCGCCTCGTTCTCGAACTGCGGGAGGGCCGCGTGCAGTTCACTCGCGTCGCACCGAAACGGCATCCCGTCGGGGAGCGCCTCGCCCGCCTGGCGGAGTGCCTGCTCCAGGCGCATCACCGCCTCCGCAGGCGGATTGTTCACCGACAGCAGATATTCCTGGATGCGCCGATCCTGGAAACTGTTGAAGAGAATGCACTGCGCCGGCCGCCCGTCCCGCCCCGCGCGCCCCGCCTCCTGGTAATAGGCCTCGATCGAACCTGGAATGCTGAAATGGATGACCCGACGGATGTCATGGCGGTCGATCCCCATCCCGAACGCATTCGTCGCCGCCAGCACTGGACACGCGTCCTGCTGGAAATACTCCTGCGCCGACGCCCGCTCGCCCCCCTTCATCCCCGCGTGATAGACCCGCACCCCGAACTCCGCCCCCAGGAACTCCGCGTCCTTCCGCGACGCCGTGTAGATGATCGTCGGACACGCCTCCGACAGCAACTCACGCAGCCGCTCCACCTTGTCCGCGCGACGGCTCAGCGTCTCCACGCTGAACGACAGGTTCGGGCGCCGAAACCCCGACACCACATCCACCATGCCTGGACGCCGCAACTGCGCCCGTATGTCGTCCCGCACCCGCGGCGTCGCCGTCGCCGTGAACGCGCACAACTGCAGCGTCTCCAGCTGCGGCGTGCTTCCCCAGATGCGCTGATACGCGGGGCGGAAGTCATGCCCCCACTGGCTGATGCAGTGCGCCTCGTCCACCGCCACCAGGCTCGGCGGATTGCGCTCCAGCAGCCGCTGGAACGACGGCGCACGGAAGCGCTCGGGCGCGACATAGAGCAGTTTGACGCGCCCGTCCGCGGCGCCGTCGAGCGCCTCGGCCTGTTCCGCGAAGCCCTGCAGGCTGTTCACGCAGGCCGCGCCGATCCCGCGCTGCCGCAGCGCCTCCACCTGGTCGCGCATCAGCGAGATCAGCGGCGAGACCACCAGCCCGTAGCCGGGGCGCATCAAAATCGGCAACTGGTAGCACAGCGACTTGCCCGCCCCCGTCGGCATCACCACGCACAGTTCCTCCCCCGCCAGAATCCGCGATATCACATCCTCCTGAATCCCCTGGAACCCCGCAAAGCCGAACCAGCGCCGCAACTGTTCCAGGAGGTCACTCATCCGACGGCACGCCGCCCCCCAGCAGCATCGTCCGAATGATCATCGCCAGCGCATGCTCTTTGCTCACGCCGAGGTTCCCCGAGACCTGCTCCGCCAGGCGCCGCAAGTCCTCCCGCGTCGCCAGCGACACCACCGCCAGAATCTGCTCCTCCGTCGCCGACGCCAGTTCTATCTCCTCAGGGGAGCGCTGCCGCGGCCCAAGATCCTCCACCCCGCTCCCGTCCTGCAGAAACTCCACGCTCGTGTTCAGAATCCGCGCGATCCGCGCAATCGTCCGCAACGGCGTCGAAACCCGATTCGCCTCCAACTTCGAGTACAGGCTCAGCGACATCCCCAGCCGCTCCGCCATCTCTGGCTGCCGCAAATACAGCTTCCGCCGAAAATAATGCAACTGGGTGCCCAGATTCCGCTCCGTCACCGGAGCCTCCGCCACTTCGCGCTTACGCCGTCCCATGGAATGGATGCCTCCTTGTCTGGTAATTGCTCACAATTTGATACAAAACTCTTATAATATAACGCACTTTTTTGCGCTGAAGCGCAGCGTCGGCATCGTCAACCGGGATCAAATCCCCGTTCCTGTTCGGTAGGTTGCCTGGCAGGGATTACAGTATGGGCGGCACCGAAACCGTTTTCCAAGGAGACCAGACCATGTCCCGCAACACGTTATCCGTCACCGGCACGGGCGACTCCCTCTTCCTCGCCCGCTTTCCCGAAGAGTACACGCAGGGAGGGCTGCGCGGCATCGCGTCGTTCATCCAAGGGTGCGACTTCCGCCTCACCAACCTGGAGACCAACCTCTCCGACTTCGAGTATTTCCCGAACGCCTACAGCGGCGGCACCTGGCTGAACACGCGCCGCGAACTGCTCACCGAACTCTTCCGCTACGGCTTCAACTATTTCGGCACCGCCAACAACCACTGCATGGACTACGGCTTCGACGGGCTCCTCTCCACCCTCGACACCCTTGACCGACACGGCGCCGCCCACTCAGGCACGGGCCGCAGCCTGGAGGAGGCCGCCCGCCCCGCCATCCTGGAGGCCCGAGGCCGGAAGGCCGCCGTCTTCGCCGTCGACGCCTCCCTGGAACCGCCCCTCCCCGCGGGCCGCGCCACGCACGACCTCATCGCCCGCCCAGGCGTCAACTTCCTGCGCCACGATACCATCTACACCATCTCCGAGGAGGAACTCGGCCATCTCAAGGCCATCGCCGCCAAGACGGGCGTCAACCACAAGCGCGACTTCAGCGTCGCCACGGGCTTCCTGACCCCCGCCCCCGACGGCATCTACTACTTCGGCCAGCAGAAATACACCACCCGCCCGGGCGTCCCCAGGACCTCCTGCAACGCCCAGGACAAGACCCGCCTCACCGACGCCATCCGGGAGGCCAGGTCGCAATATGAGCTTGTCTTCGTCCTGGTCCACTGCCACGACGACGACAATGTCCGCGTCGAGAATCCCCCCGCCTATCTCATCGAGTTCGCGCACGCCTGCATCGACGCAGGCGCCTCGGCCATCTTCGGCGGCGGCTGCCACCGCCTCCGCGGCATCGAACTCTACCACGGCTGCCCCGTCTTCTATTCCCTCGGCGACTTCATCTACCAGGGCCTCAAAATCGAGTTCCTCCCCGCCGACTTCATGGAAAAATACGGCATCGACATCTACAGCACCGCCGAACAGGCACTCTACGCCCGCTCCCGAGGCAACACCGTCGGCCTCCACTGCAACCGCAAGAACTACCAGACCGTCCTGCCGAGGCTGGAGTTCGAGGACGGCCGCATGACCAGCATGTCCCTCCTGCCCGTCGCCCTCAACTTCGAGCGCAAGGACGACCTGAACGGCCTCCCCGTCGTCGCCGACGACGCCGAGGCCAAGGCCATCCACGACCTCCTGAACGAACTCTCCGCCCCCTTCGGCCTCCGCCTCGAACGCGCCGCCGACGGACTCCTCACACCCGCATCGTGAACAGCGACGGCGACTCGGGCGCGGGGGCTTCGCCCTCGTTTTCCGTCTCCTCCAGCAGTTCCGCCAGACGCCGCCGCCAGACGTTCGCCGTCTTCACAAAGGTATCCATGCGCCGCACAAAGACGTCCTCGCCGCCCAGCGACGGCGCAAAGAGCTGCTGGAGCAGCAGATAGGTGTTGTCGTGGCTCAGCCCGAAACTGAACCCGCCTGACTCGCAGAAGCAGAACTGCGCATGCAGCAGCGCCTCGCAGAGCCGCGAGCGCGCCTCCTCCCCTTGCGGCACCGCCCCCAGCACGCAGAAGACGAACAACTGCGCGCCCGCCTCGTCCCAGCGGAACTCGTAGGGCAAATCGTCAATCAGAAAGGCGGTGCGCCCCCCGTCGCAATCCGGCAGTTTCTGCCCCAGCGCAATCGCCATCGCCTCCATATACTCCGAAAACTTCGCCATCGGCGTTCTCCTGACTTGCAGTTTTCATCCATCCTCCAGCACCCGCTGGACTTTCGGCGCCTTTACTATAATGCAAAAATGGCTGGCGCTTCAGGTCTCGCCAGCCTGTTTCCCGCCATTTGGCGGGATGCCGCCACTGGTTTTCGGATCTCCGCTTGTAACATTTCCAAAAGCGGGGTAGATTATAGACGAAGCGTTTTTTTCGCCAAGCACCCAAAAGGAGTTGACTTATGCCTCTCGATTTCGATGCCTTCCGCTCCATGACCGCCAACCTCGACGGCGGGAAACTCATCTATCTGCAGGGCGACCAGCTCAAATCCACTGGCAGCGCCTCCGCCAGCAAGCAGACCGCCTTCGCCGCCGCCACCGACGCCTTCCTCCGCGCCTACACCCGGCACTACGGCGCCGCCATCGGCGACGCCGCACGGCGCTTCCTCGAACAGGACGACAACGCGGGCAAGCCCCTCTCCGCCAGCGTCGTCCGCCGCCTCATCAACTTCGCCTCCGACAAGGCGCTCGGCGGCACCACCGCCAAGGTCGGCGGCCTCACCATCGACCTGGCCAAGATCGGCACCGACACGATCCCCTTCCAGGGCTTCCGAAAGAACACCAAGCTTCAGCGCGCGGAGGCGGGCGCCAACCAGAGCGCCCTCGACACCCTCGCCGCATTCCAGCGCGGAGAAGGCGGCAAGGTCGACTTCACCGCCATGCTCCGTCACCTCAACACCCTCCACGCCCACGTCTTCAACAGCGTCCAGCTCGGCGCCGTCCCGCAGGGCACCTCCCTCGCCACCGCCGACGTCCGCCTCCTCGAGGCCGCCCTCTGCCGCGCCGTCGATTCGATGGACAACACCCAGCTCTCCTCCGTCTACCAGGGCCTCATCTCCCGCGAAACCGCCGACCTCAAGGACGAAATCTCCCGCATCCTCAACCACCCCGACGCAGACCCCAGCCTCAAGACGCTCTGCAAGCAGACCTTCACCGACCTCTCCCGCATCGAGGCCATGGTCGTCTCCGAGATCTCCCGCCGCATGGCATACGAACATGCCAGCCCCGCCGAAAAGCAGAACTTCCCCTCCCTCATGGAGCGATACACAGGCACCGCCTCCCAAACCGTCCACGGCCAGGGAACGGACATGTCCGCCACCAACCTCGCCATCCTCTCCAAGACCGCCGCGCTCGATTCCATCACCGCCCAGACCGCCGTCCCCGCCATCGACCAGCGCATCCAGACCCACGGCCTCCCCGATGTCGACGCCCACGCCATCGGCGACATGATCCGCGCCAACGACCTCACCATCAACGTCCACCTCGGCGCCCTCGTCGGCTGGCGGCGCGACGGCAGCACCGACCCCCACCCGCCCCTCTCCACCCCCGGCGCCGCCTTGCGCAACACCTTCGCATCCAAGGAAGCCCAGGGAAAGGGACTGCTCAGCGACGGCTATCTCGTCCAACGCGACGAGGTCGAAAAACACTTCTTCCCCGAATATTCCTCCGTCCCCCTCTCGGGCCATGAGCGCCCCCTCTACGCCGCCTTCAACACCAAGCAGACCACGGGCGGCGGCGCCGACTCCGCCATGTCCTCCTACGGCAAAGTCTGCATCGTCCTCAAGCAGCACGTCAAGGAACAGGCCACCTACACCCTCGACGACACCTTCTTCGCCGCGCGCATCGACGCCAACCCCGCCCGCCGACAGGAACTCGAGGATTCCCTCCTCGCCCTCTATGCCGAGCAACTCAAGGACGGCACCGCCGACCGCCTCCGCGGAGGGCGCACCGCCCCCGACAAGCCCTGCATCCGCGAAGCCCTCGACGACTTCTACAATTCCTTCGGCGGCCAGATCACTTCCCTCCAGAACGCCATGTCCCTCAGCACCCTGCTGTCGTCATTCATCAATGAAAACCTAAAGGACGGCGCCCCGCAGGTCGACCAATTCACCCTCCAGGGGCAGATTCTCACCATCCTCGGCGTGAACGACCAGGGCGCCACCGCCTCCTTCGACAACATCGAAAACCTCCTCGCCCGCCAGGGCGACTTCACCGCCGTCAACATGGGCGTCGCCACCATGCGCCGCCAGACCAATCCCGACACGCCCTGCTCCTTCGAGGGAGTCACCTACATCGAGGCCCAGCTCCACGGCCCCGTCATCCTCGACCGCGACGTCGCCGAAATCCGCATCGACGTCTCCGAGATGACCGAGCATTTCGAGGAGGCGTTCGACCAGCTTCCCCAGGCCGAACGCCAGCGCATCCAGGGCGACCCCGCCCTCGGCGCCAATCCTTACAAGCGCAAGCTGGCCTGGGCCGCCCAGCAGGCCGCGCAGTTCCAGGCAAAACTCCTCCAGGAACACCAGGACGCCCCCTACAAGATCACCTTCTACGACTCCGCCGAGACGTATAGCCCCGAAGCCTCCCGCCTCAAGGCCTCCAACCAGGCAATCCGCCAGGAGACCATCGACAGGGTCAAGCAGGAACTCATCGACTTCGGCGAGGATCTCCTCGGCAAGACCGACGTGTTCAAGGCATCCGCGTTTGCGAACGTCAGCCAAGCCAGCCTCGCCCCCCTTCAGGCGAACTGGGGCGCAAACCTTGAAAACGTCCCCGACTGGGTCGTCCGCACCCTCGTCGACGAAGGCAGGAAAGTCATCGCCAGCATCGGCCGCCAGAAGGAAGTCACCCTCGTCGACCAGACCCGCGTCGAAAGCGCCATCCTGGACTCCGCCAAGTTGGCGCTCAAACGCCTCGCCGCCGTCATGGACGCCATGGACACGGCGGGCATCGACGATCCAGTCGAGCGCGAGCAAATCCTCAAGCAGGCCACGACCATCCAGCTCAAGGCCGAGCGCGCACCCCAGTTCATCCAATGCCACCTCGCCACCCGCGAGGCCCTGGGCCACTTCGACCAGCTCATGGCAGACACCATCGCCGCCCTCCCCAACGCCGACGTAATCGCCCCCCTTGCCTTCAACGGACAGCCCCCCGTCAGCGGACTCGCCTACGCCAACCTCCGCGCCGCCGTCGAGGCGAAATGCCGCGGCTTCCTCGACGGGCTGGGCAAAGAAAACTTCCAAGCCGCCAACTACACGCGGGACGCCCTGCTCGCCACGTTGCGCACCCAGGTCGTCGCCCCCGTCCTCGAGCCCAAGATGAGACTCCTCTCCCTCCACGCCAACTGGGACTTCGCCAGCAACGAGGACCGCAACGCGTTCCTCGGCTGGGCCACCAGCGCAGGCAAACTCAAGGCCCCCGAGGAGCTCAAGGGCGTCTACACGACCAGCGGCTTGATCGCCGACGCCATCTGCGCCAAACTCCAAAGCCCCGCCCCCCTCGCCGCCCAGGATCTCATCGACGCCTTCCTCGGATTCTTCCCCACTTGTCTGAATTTCATGGAATTGGAGGCACCCCTCCACCATGGCGACTACGGCACCGACGACCGCAACACCGCCGTCGTGCGCGCCACTTCCGTGGCCTTGAGCCGCATCGCCGCGCGCTCCACGCCCGAGCAGTTGCAGAAACTCGCCGACGTGCTCAACACCCCCGAGATGCGCCAGCTCCACACCGCCGCCACGACCTGCGGCGCCGCCATGACGGATGACGTCTCCCAGGGCTCCATCCCCCTCTTCGGGCATTTCCTCGACACCTTCTTCCAGCGCCTTCCCAGCAAGTTCGGCCTCCCTGTCGCCTATCCCCAGGATCTCGACAAAGTGGAGTTCGCCAGCGTGCCGCCGGCGACGCGCAATCTGCTCCAGCAGATCAACCGTGGGCAGATCCAGCACCATGCGACCCACTCCCCCTACAAGCCCGCCGACAATGTAGCCTTCCCGAAGATCGCCGCGCCCGCGCAGCCCGCCGCCATGCCTGCCACCCTCGCCCAGCGCAAGGCCTTCCTCAAGGAGATGCTCCCCCTCTACCATGCCCATGAGCAGGGCTTCGACGCCGGCACCAACTACCATGGCCGAACCCACGCCACCCGCGCCTTCGTCCTCGGCACCGTCATGGCCAACATCCTCCGTAACAAGGGTGTCTCCGTCGACCTGAACGCCGTCGCCGTCGGCCTCGCGGGACACGACACCGGGCGCACCGCCAATGGCGCCGACACCCCCCAGTCCGAACAGGCCTCCGCCACGAATACCGCCGCCGCCGTCGAACGCCTCTACCCCGGCGCCGCAGGCGATGCCTGGAAAAACGCCGTCGGCGCCAATATCGCCGCAGGGCATGGCCCCAACGCCGACAGCCACCGCACCATCGAGGGCTATCTCCTCAAATCCGCCGATTCCCTCGACTACTACCGCGTCGGAGAACTTGACCCGAAGAGATTCCCCTTCCTTCGGGAAAATCTCCATACCGCCGACGGCTTCATCATCCCCGCCAACAAGGGCCTGCGCGAAAAACTGATGAAGGAGGCCATCCGCCTTGCCCAGTACACCGACCCGCTCGCCGCCCGCAGAGCAGCGATCAGCGACCTCACCGACAAACTCCTGACCGCCGCGGATCAATCCGCCATCCAAGCTCAGCTCACCCGCCTCAAGGACGAAGCGCGGCAGGCTGAAATCGCCCAGAGCAACCTCACCGATGACGAAATCATCGCTCTCGTCGAAAAGGCCATCGCCGACCATCCCGACGAGTTCCCCCTCCTCACCCAATACTACCGCTGACCCAGTCCCGACTCACCCCGACCACGCATCTGCCCCGCGTGTGCCTGCGGGCTTGCCCGCAGGTGGGCTCCGCCACCACTGGCGAGCAGGCTCGCCAGCACACGCGCCACCGCCCAACTCACCCCGCCCCCGCATCTGCTCGGCGTGTGCCTGCGGGCTTGCCCGCAGGTGGGCTCCGCCACCACTGGCGATCAGGCTCGCCAGCACACGCGCCACCGCCCAAC
>JAEEXV010000262.1 GCA_016287975.1 Lentisphaeria bacterium
ATTGAAGGGATTGAAGGGATTGAAGGGATTGAAGGGATTGAAGGGATTGAAGGGATTGAAGGGATTGAAGGGATGGAAGGGATTGAAGGGATTGAAGGGATTGAAGGGATTGAAGGGACGGAGGCGGGGGCACGGGGGGTGCGTCTGTGCGATGCGCTGAAAATACATGGAAAAAGGCGCGATAGTCCATGCCCCGGGGCGGGAAAGAGCGGCTATACTATAAAATCGTCAAGAAGAGCGGGGGTGTTTAGCAAGTCGGGCTTGTTGTTTCCAGTCTGCCATGATCTACGTTTATCCTTCGTGTTGCGAAGTCCCTGATGTGTGCGCCGCGGTGCCTGCGCCTGCGTATGAAGCGCTGGGCGCGGCCATTGAGGCGGCGAAAGACGGGGAGTGCATCCTTGTGCTGGAGCCGTCGTATCCAGAGGCGGCTGGGGGGCGCGCGGTTTCGGCGGCGGAACTGGAGGCCGCGAAGGCGAAGGGGCTGCGGTTGTATGTCGAATATCCCGCGTCGTGCGGGGAATTGGCGCTGGGGGCGCCGGAGCAGCGCGCGTATTGCCGTGCGGTGGTGACCTCGGAGTTCTTCGCGGCGGAGAAACTGGCGCGCGACACGATTCTGGGGCTTCACGACCTGTGGGTTCGGCCAGTTCCACGCGCGGTCGAGGCGCTGGTGGCCTCGGCGCATGTGGCGGGGTGCCGCAAGGCGGTCTTTGGGGTGGAGGACGCGGTGCCGCTGCTGTTTGTGCATCCAGACTACGCGAATGTGATGGTGGCGACGACCTCGTTCAGCCATTTCCGTCGGGGGCGGTTCGCGCCAGTGCCCGACTGGTGCGCGTTCTGGAACGCATTGCTGGCCTGGCTGGGTGCGCCCGCGCGGCTGTCGCCATGGGAGCCGACGGTGCATGTGGCCTTTGGGGAGAAGTCGGCGCTGCCGTCGGGGGCGGAGGCGCGTGCGCTGGATCTGTCGATGCGGTGGTTCAAGGAGAACATGCTGACGAGCGACCATCGGATCATGGAGGGCTTCCAGGCGGCCATCGACGAGAACGGCCACCAGCCGCGGGCGGTGCGGATGCGCGGCGACTGCATGGGCGAATGCGCGCCAGTCTTCGCGTACCGCTGGAAGAGCCGCCGTTCGCCCGAGGCGAAGGCGGACTGCGCGGCGGTGCTCGACCGCCTCTTCACGGATCCCAGCATCTGCTGCACCGACCCCGCCAACCCCTGCTACGGCATGCTGAACTTCTACGAGAGCATCCCGAACTACTACGGGGATGACAACTGCCGCGCGGCGCTGGGGAGCATCCTCGCGGCGGAATGGCTGGGGGACGGCCGCTGGGACAAGCACATCCTGCGCTGCATGCTCTCGGTGCTGCGGACGACGGGGCCGCTGGGCTTCCGGGAATGCTGCATCGTCTGGCCGCGCTTCTTCCCCGACGGGCGGAACTGGGACTACTTCCGCGACACCCCGCTGGAGCATCTGCGGCCGCACAGCCAGGGCTGGATGTGGGCTGCATTCCTGGTCTTCTACCGTCTGTCGGGGCACAAGCCGTTCCTGGAACTGGCTCGGCGGGGCATTTATGCGCTGATGGCGAAGTTCCCATACGAGATCACTTGGACCAACGGCCTTTCCCAGGAGATCGCGCGGATGATGCTGCCTGCGGCGATGCTGGTGGAGGC
Organism: Lentisphaeria bacterium; assembly: GCA_016287975.1. The sequence goes on from JAEEXV010000262.1 coordinate 1,672, forward strand.
CGAGGACACGCCCGAGAACCGTGCGGTGCTGGAGAAGGTGTGGAGCCATCTGGAGCCGCTGCTGCTGGAATGCGGAGGCGTGCGCGAGATGCTGGGCGAGCGCAGCCGCGCCTGGTATCCCGCGCCGTCCTCGAACCAGGAGTACGGCACGACGGAGGCGCCGCTGATCCAGGACAACGGCGACAGCTGCTGCGACCTGCTCTACACGACCAACTACGCCTTCGCCGGGCTGAACGAGGCCGCGCAGATCCCAGGCTACGGCACGAAGTTCAGCGCCGCGTCGGACCGCCTGGCGGAATTCCTGGTACGCATCCAGGCGCGCTCGCAGGCGCATCCTGAACTGTCGGGGTCGTGGCTGCGCGGCTTCGACTGGCGGCTCTGGGACTACTGGGGGAGTTCCGCCGATGTCGGGTGGGGCGCGTGGAGCGTCGAAAGCGGCTGGACCAACAGCTGGATCGCGGTCACCTTCGCGCTGCGCCAGGAGAAGACGGGCGTCTACGCCGCCGTGACGCCGAACCGCATGGCGGGCATCCTGCCCGAACTGCTCAAGGAGATGTCGGTCGTGCATCCGCTGCCGCAGGTGGCGGCCTCCGCGCCAGTGGCGCGCGCGCCAGGCGCGGAGAACTGAACGACGAGACGGGAGGGGGGGAAACCGTCAACAGGGGAACAAGTGCGAAAATGAGTTGGATTGATTACGTGATCGTGGTGCTGCCAGTGCTGATTGTCATCTGGGCGGCCTTGAAGACGCAGCGGTATGTGAAGGGGGTCTCGGACTTCCTGGCGGCGGGGCGCGTGGCGCGGCGGTATGTGCTGTCGGTGGCCTCGGGGGAGGCGGCGGTAGGGCTGATCTCGGTGGTGGCGAACATGCAGATGTACTACAAAAGCGGCTTTGCGCTGTCGTTCTGGCAGAACCTGATGACGCCGATTTCGCTGGTGATGGCGCTGACGGGCTTCTGCGTCTACCGCTACCGCGAGACGCGGGCGATGACGATGGGGCAGTTCTTCGAGATGCGCTACAGCAAGAGCCTCCGCGTGGTGGCGGCGGTCATCCAGGCGACCTCGGGCATCGTCAACTACGCGATCTTCCCCGCGGTGGGGGCGCGGTTCCTGGTGTATTTCCTGGATCTGCCAGTGCATTTCCGCTTCCTGGGGGTGACGTGGCCGACCTTCGGCGTGGTGATGGCGCTGTTCCTGGGGCTGGCGCTGATCATCGCGCTGATGGGCGGGCAGGTGACGATCATGGTGACCGACTGCGTGCAGGGGCTGCTGAGCTACCCGATGTTCGTTTTGGTCGTGGGCTACATCTTCTGGCGCTTCTCGTGGAGCGACCACATGACCCCCGCGATCCTGGCGCGGCCGCCAGGGGAGAGCTTCGTCAACCCGTTCGACACCTACAACCTGCGCGACTTCAACCTCTTCTACGTCACCATCGGCATCTTCACCATGTTCTTCACGCGCATGTCCTGGAGCGGCTCCATGGGCTACAACGGCGCCGCGAAGTCGGCGCACGAGGCGAAGATGGGCGGACTGCTGGGGACCTGGCGCGGGCTGCTGAGCGGCGCGATGTGGCTGCTGCTGGCGCTGGTTGCCTACACCTATATGAACCACAGCGAGTTCGCCGAGAAGGCGCGCGGGATCCGCAACTGGCTGGCTGACAAGGCGATCGAAGATGTCGCGGGAGGCGAGAAATATGCCGAGAGCCGCCAGTGGCTCCACACGGAATACAAGGTGATTCCAGCGCGCACGCAGTTCAGCCGCAGTTTCGCGGACGCGGCGGCGTTCAAGGCGGAGACGGCGGATCCGTACCAGAAGGCGACGGAGGATGCGCTGAAGAATGTGGAGGGGGGCAAGAAGACGGCGCAGACCTTCTCCGCGATCTACGGGCAGATGCTGGTGCCAGTCGCGCTGCGCGAGATCTTCCCCGTGGGCATCACGGGCATCTTCTGCGCGCTGATGCTCTTCCTGATGGTCTCGACGGACACGACCTACATGCACTCGTGGGGCAGCATCCTGGTGCAGGATCTGGTGGTTCCGCTGCTGAAGAAGCCGCTGACGCCGAAGCAGCAGATCAACCTGCTGCGGGTTTCGATCACGTTCGTGTGCGTCTTCGCGTTCCTGTTCAGTTTCTACTTCGCGCAGTTCGACTACATCCTGATGTTCTTCGCGATCACGGGTGCGATCTGGTCGGGGGCGGGGGTGGTGATCACGATGGGCCTCTACTGGAAGCGCGGCTGCACGGCGGCGGCGTTCACCTCGCTGATTTCGGGCGCGGTGATCTCGGTGACGGGGATCGTGCTGCAGTCGAACTGGGCCAACCATGTCTATCCGTGGCTGGTGAAGGTCGGCTGGGCGGACGGCATCGGGCGTTTCCTGGAGCGGGTCTCGGGGCCGTTCCACCCGTTCATCATCTGGGAGATGAACGCGAAGAAGTTCCCGATCAATTCGCGCGAGATCGCGTTCCTGTGCCAGGCGACCTGCATCATCCTGTACGTCGTCATCTCGCTCCTGCGGCGCGGCCCCGCCTTCAACATGGACAAGCTGCTGCACCGCGGCGCCTACAGCGACGCCCCCGCGAAGCCCGTCGAGAAGAAGCCCTTCAGCCTCTGGGGCTTCATCACCACCAAGATCGTGGGCATCACGAAGGTCTACACGTTTGGCGACAAGGTGCTGGCCTGGAGCGTCTTCTGCTTCACCTTCATCTATACCTTCCTGATCTGCTTCCTGGTGGTCGCCCTCTGCAACATCAGAAAGGAGTGGCGCTGGCCCGCCGAATGGTGGAGCACCTACTTCTTCTGGCGCTACCTCGCCGTGCCCGCCCTGCTTGGCTTCATCACGACCATCTGGTTCGGCATCTGCGGCACCCGCGACCTCTTCTGCCTCTTCAAGGATCTGGAGGCGCATGAGGTCGACGCCTCCGACAACGGCACCGTGAAGCACGACGACTGAGGCGGGCGATGCGTGCTGTCCGCGCGGGCGGGGCGGGCAACACGCATTATATTTTACCATTTGCGGTTCTCGGGGGATTTTCACGGGAAGTCCCCCTTTTCATGAACGCGGTCCAGACAAGGGAAACCAAATGAACACCAAAGAAGTTGAGAACATGTGCTGCGTGGCCAAGGGATGCGACCATGGCCCCGCTCCGATTCCGCAGGAAGGCAAATGGGACCAGGTCCGGGAGATCAAGGAGATCTCGGGCCTGACGCACGGCGTGGGCTGGTGCGCACCGCAGCAGGGCGCGTGCAAGCTGACGCTGAACATCAAGCAGGGGATCATCCAGGAGGCGCTGGTGGAGACCATCGGCTGCTCGGGCATGACCCATTCGGCGGCGATGGCGGCGGAGATCCTGCCGGGCAAGACGGTGCTGGAGGCGCTGAACACCGACCTGGTGTGCGACGCGATCAACACGGCGATGCGCGAACTCTTCCTGCAGGTGGTCTATGGCCGCACGCAGAGCGCCTTCTCCGAGAACGGGCTGGCGATCGGCGCGGGGCTGGAGGATTTGGGCAAGGGCCTGCGCAGCCAGGTCGGGACGATGTACTCCACCAAGGAGAAGGGCGTCCGCTATCTGGAGATGACGGACGGCTATGTGCAGAAGCTGGCGCTGGACGCGAACGGCGAGGTCATCGGCTACGAGTTCATCAAGCTGGGGCCTGCGCTGGAGGCCATCAAGAAGGGCATGGACGCCAACGAGGCGCTCAAGAAGTTCACGGGCACGTACGGCCGTTTCAAGGCCGAGGACGGCGCCGTCAAGTACATCGATCCGCGTCACGAGTAATTTTGAGGAGGCATTGACCATGGCTTTGTTTGAGAGTTACGAGCGCCGGATCCCGCAGATCGAGAAGGTCTGCGCGCAGTACGGCATCAAGGATCTGGAAGAGGCGCGTCAGATGTGCCTGGACAAGGGGTTCGACCCCTACAAGATCACCGAGGGCATCCAGGGCATCTGCTTCGAGAACGCGAAGTGGGCGTATGTGCTGGGCGCGGCGATTGCGATGAAGAAGGGGTGCGTCAAGGCGGCGGACGCCGCGAAGGCGATCGGCGAGGGCCTGCAGGCCTTCTGCATTCCCGGGTCGGTGGCGGACGACCGCAAGGTCGGGCTGGGTCACGGCAACCTGGGCGCGATGCTGCTCTCCGAGGAGACCAAGTGCTTCGCGTTCCTGGCGGGCCACGAGTCCTTCGCGGCGGCTGAGGGCGCGATCGGCATCGCGGGCAAGGCGAACAAGGTGCGCAAGCAGCCGCTGCAGGTGATCCTGAACGGGCTGGGCAAGGACGCGGCGTACATCATCAGCCGCATCAACGGCTTCACCAGCGTCGAGACCAAGTTCGACTACTTCACCGGCGAACTCAAGGTGACGAAGGTCACGAAGTTCTCGGACGGGCCGCGCAGCGCGGTGCGCTGCTACGGCGCGGACGACGTGCGCGAGGGCGTCGCGATCATGTGGAAGGAGGACGTCGACGTCTCGATCACGGGCAACTCGACGAATCCGACGCGCTTCCAGCACCCCGTCGCGGGCACCTACAAGAAGGAGCGCGTGCTGGCTGGCAAGCCGTACTTCTCGGTGGCGTCGGGCGGCGGCACGGGCCGCACGCTGCATCCGGACAACATGGCGGCGGGCCCTGCCTCGTACGGCTTCACCGACACGCTGGGGCGCATGCACTCCGACGCGCAGTTCGCGGGGTCGAGTTCGGTGCCCGCGCACGTCGAGATGATGGGCTTCCTCGGCATGGGGAACAACCCCATGGTCGGCGCGACGGTTTCGGTCGCGGTGGCCGTCGAGGAGGCGATGAAGGCATAAGCCAGTGCGGCGCGGGCGGCGCCATTGCCCGTCGTCCGCGCCGAAATGGCGATGCCGCCGGGACGCCTGCGCCAATGCGCGGGCGGTTTCGGCGGCCTGTCGTTTTTTCAGGGGACGCAGTGGAAACGAAGCCGTGGCAGCCATATTTGCCGTATGACGCGGTGTCGTGCCGTTACAATGAGATCGGCACGAAGGGGCACAACCGGAGTTTCTTCGTCGCGCACCTGCTGGAGGCGCTGAAGCGGCGCCTGGGGCGATGGTTTCTGAAGCCGGTGTTTCGGCTGGAGATGGGGCGGATATTCATGTTGCCGTCGGAGGCGGGCGGGTCGCTGACCGAGATGCAGGTCGAGGCCCTGCGCAAGGAGATTCCAGGGCTGCCTGGCATTTCCTCGGTGTCGCCCGGCTTTCTGGTGGCGAACACGCCCGAGGCGATTTTCGCCTGCGTGGAAAAGCATTTTCCCGCGTTGCACGCGGCGTATGCGGCGGCGGTGGCGGAGGGGGAGCGCACATACGCGGTGCGCGTGAACCGGATGGACAAGCGGTTTCCGCTGCGTTCGGCGGAGCTGGAGGTCGAGTTTGCGCGGCGGCTTCTGAAGGCGTATCCCGACCTGCGGGTCGACTTGCGCCATGCGGGGCTGCGCATCGAGATCGACATCCGCACGGAGCGCACCTTCATTTCGTGCGAGCGCATCGCGGGGGCGGGCGGGCTGCCGACGGGCAGCGCGGGGGGCGTGCTGGCGATGCTGTCGGGGGGCTTTGATTCGCCAGTGGCGTGCTACGAGATGATGCGGCGCGGCTGCAACGTGGACTTCCTGACCTTCCACAGTTCGCCGTACACACCTCCCGCGACGCTGACGAAGGTCGCGGGGCTGGTGCGGAAGTTGAACGAGTACCAGAAGCGCGGGCGGTTTGTGGCGATCAACCTGGCGCCGTTCCAGAAGGCGGTGCGGGACAATTGCGACGAGAAATACCGCACGGTGCTGTATCGGCGCGCGATGGTGCGCCTGGCGGCGGCGGTGGCCTCGTACTTCGGGGATCTGGCGGTGGTGACGGGGGACAACCTGGGGCAGGTCGCGAGCCAGACCCTGGAGAACCTCTCGACCATCGGCGCGGCGACGCGCATGATGATCCTTCGTCCGCTGCTGACCTGGGACAAGCTGGACATCCTGGAGGCGGCGGAGCGCATCGGCACCGAGCGGCTCTCGAAGGAGGAGGTCCCGGATTCCTGCACGGTCTTCGCGCCGAAGTTTCCCGCGACGCGCACGACGGTGGAGGAGTTGCTGGCGGAGGAGGCGAAGCTGCCGCTGGCGCAGTTGCTTTGCGAGTGCCTGTCGAAGTGCACGCTGCACAATGCGCTCACGCTGGCGGAGCACCCGTTTCCCGAGATTCTCGCGGCGCCGCTGGAGAGTTGACGCATGCCGAGCATCAAGGACATCCCCGAGGAGGAGCTGCGGCGCCAGTTCGCGGCGTGGGGGGAGCCCGCCTTCCGCCTGAAGCAGTTCCGCCAATGGCTGTGGGCGCCGCATTTCGCGGCGGACTACGCGGAGATGTCCAATCTGCCCGCCGCCCTCAGGGAGCGCCTCGCCGAGACGTGGCGGCCGTTCGCGCTCGCGCCGCTGCGGCGGCAGGAGGCGGAGGACGACGGGACCGTCAAATGGCTTTCCAGGCTGGAGGACGGCAACACCATCGAGACGGTGCTGATTCGCGTGCCGCAGCGCGCGACGGTCTGCATCTCGACGCAGGTCGGCTGCGCGGTGCGCTGCGTCTTCTGCGCGAGCGGGCGGCGCGGGCTGGTGCGCGACCTCACGGCCGCCGAAATCGCCGACCAGGTGCTGCTGGCGTGCCGCGAACTGGGGCGCCGCGTGGACAACGTGGTCGTGATGGGCATGGGGGAGCCGCTGATGAACCTCGGCAACCTGGCCGCCGCGCTGGATCTGCTGAGCCAGCCCGAGACCCTGGATCTGGGGGCGCGGCATGTCACGATCTCGACCAGCGGCATCGTCCCCGGCATCCGCCGCCTGGCGGCGCTGGGGCGTGCCTGGAACCTGGCGCTGTCTCTGCACGCGGTGGACGATGCGTCCCGCGCGCGCATCATCCCCGACGCGAACCGCTACCCGCTGGAGGAGATCTTCGCGGCCTGCGAGGAGCATCGGCTGCGCACCAACCGGATGCTGACCCTGGAGTACGCGCTGCTGGCGGGGGAGAACGACGGCGCGGAAACGCTGCGTCGCCTCGCGGCGATCGCGCGGCGGCTGCGGGCGAAGGTGAACCTGATCCCGTGCAATCCAGCGGGGAGCCGCTATGCGGCGCCTCCAGTGCGGCGCTGCCGTGAGTGCGTGGAGGCGCTGGAGGCGCTGGGGGTGCAGGCGACGCTGCGGCTGTCCCACGGCGCCTCGATTCTGGCCGCGTGCGGGCAGTTGCGCGCGGCGGCAGATGGAACGGAACCCAATCCACAGGAGGAGTGATGATGAAGCGTTTTTTGAGCATGTTGACGTTGACCCTGGCGTGCGCGGTCTTTGCCGCGGACGCCGCCAAGAAGAACCAAGCATCAGGAGCAAAGATGAGCGAAGCGAAGAAGGAGAATCCCGTCATCCGCATTATGACCAGCAAGGGCGACATGCTGGTGGAGTTGTTCGAGGATGAGTGTCCGAATACGGTGGCGAACATGATCACGCTGGCGGAGGCAGGCTTCTACAAGGGCATGGCCTTCCATCGGATCATCAACGGCTTCATGGCCCAGGGCGGCTGCCCCTACTCCAAGGCGGAGAACTCGATGATGGGCACCCCTGGCACCGGCGGCCCTGGCTACAGGTTCGCCGACGAATTCCATCCGTCCCTGCGCCACACTGGCCCTGGCATCCTCTCGATGGCGAACGCAGGGCCTGGCACCAACGGCAGCCAGTTCTTCATCACCTTCACCGCGACGCCGTGGCTGGACAACCACCACGCGGTCTTCGGGCGGGTGATTTCCGGGCTGGAGGTGCTCAAGAAACTGGAGGCGGTCGGCACCCAGTCGGGGCGCCCGAAGGAATCCGTGGCCTTCAACATCGAGGTGGTCTCCAAGCGCAACCACCCGTACACGGTGAAGAAGCTGTAAAGCCCAAGGGCATTCCGGCGGGCAAGCCCGCCGGCACACGGGGGCGGTGCTCTCTCTCGTGTCATCGCGGGGGCA
>JAEEXV010000263.1 GCA_016287975.1 Lentisphaeria bacterium
GCGGCGTGTCCAGCGCGGCGGCGCGCACTTCCGCGTAGGGCCGCGCCGCCTTCGCGGCGGCCAGTTCCGCCGCATTCGCCTCGACGATGGTTCGGAGGATGTCCTGCATGGCCCGCCCCCTACCCCACCGACGCCGCGACGAGCGCATCGAGTTTCTCCCGCGCCTTGCCGCTGTCGATGGATTCCGCCGCCAGCCGCGCGCCCTCCTCGATGGACGAGGCCAGGCCCCCGACATAGCACGCCGCGCCCGCGTTCAGCAGCACGACCGCCCGCGGAGCGCCCTGCTCCTCTCCTGATAGGATGCGGCGGATGATGCCCGCGTTCTCCTCGGGCGTGCCGCCCGCGACCTCGTCGATGGTGTAGTTCTCGCCTGTCAGGATCTGCGGGAAGAACTCGTAGCTGCGGATCTCCCCGTCCCTGAGTTCGGAGATGCGGGTCGCCTCGGAGCAGGAGATCTCGTCGAGGCCGTCCTGCCCGTGCACGACCAGCACGTGCTCGGCGCCCAGTTCACGGAAGGCCTCCGCGTAGAGTTCGGTCAGTTTCGCGTCATAGACGCCCACCACCAGCCGCTTCGCGCCCGCTGGGTTGGTCAGCGGCCCGAAGAGGTTGAAGATCGTGCGCACGCCCAGTTCCCGACGGATCGGAGCGATCTTCCCCATCACTGGATGCAGCCGCTGCGCGAAGAGGAAGCCGATGCCGTTCTCGCGGATGCTCGTCTCCATGTGCGCCGCGTCGCAGAGCAGATTGTAGCCCAGCGCCCCCAGCACGTCCGCCGCCCCGCTCTTGCCCGAGACCGCGCGGTTGCCGTGCTTCGCGATCGGCACCCCCGCCCCCGCCGCCACCAGCGCCGAGCAGGTCGAGATGTTGAACGAGATCCCGCCGTCCCCGCCCGTCCCCACGATGTCCACCGCCTCCACGCCGCCGCAGTCGATGAACTCCGCATGGCGCCGCATCATCCGCGCGCCGCCGACCAGTTCGCTCACCGCCTCGCCCTTCATCCGCAGCGCCGCCAGCATCGCCCCCGCCTGCGACGCAGGCACCGTCCCCGACGCCAGCGCCTCCACCATCTGCTCCATCTCCGCGGCGCTCAAATCCGCACCGCCCAGCACCTTCTCCAGAAAATCCTTGAACATGAGTGTCTTCTCCTATTGGTTATGGTGATTGTGTTTTACTCTCCCTCTATTCGCATGCCTGCCCCTTCGCAATGACGGCTAAGCCGAAATGACGAAATGACGAATTGGCGACAGAGCCGAAATGACGGAATGACGAATTGGCGATTGGCCGAAATGACGGAATGACGAATTGGCGATTGAGCCGGAATGGCGAAATGACGAATTGACGACTGAACTGGCATGGTGAAGGTTTTCCTTAATGCATCCAGTGTTTCCTAAAACGGCCGTGGCGAACGCGCCTGCACCATCTTGAGAAAGTTCGAGATCTGCGTCTTGCCGCTGGTCGTGAGAATCGATTCGGGGTGGTACTGGATCCCCTCGATCAGCGCCTCCTTGTGCCGCAGCCCCATGATCTCGCCGTCCTCCGCGCGGCAGGTCACCTCCAGGCACTCTGGAATGCTGTCCGCCGCCGCCGCCAGCGAATGGTAGCGCACCGCCTTGAAGGGGCCGCGGATCCCCGTGAAAAGACCCTTGCCATCGTGCGTGATCGTCGAGATCTTCCCGTGCATGATGCGCTGCGCCAGGACGATCTTCGCCCCGAAGTGCTGCGCCAGCCCCTGGTGCCCCAGGCAGATGCCCAGAAGCGGGATCTTCCCCGCCGTCGCCGCGATCAACTCGGGCATCACGCCCGCCTTCTCAGGACGGCTCGGCCCTGGCGAGAGCACGATCGCGTCAGGCTGCATCGCCTGCACCTCGGCGACCGTCGTCTCGCGGTTGCGGCGCACCGTCAACTGCGCGCCCAGCGCATGGAGCAGATGGACCAGGTTGTAGGTGAACGAATCGTAGTTGTCCAAGACAAAGATTTTCAATTCCTTCGGCATCTTCGTTGTCTCCTGTGAGGTTGGGAAAGGTCTATCGGATCTCCAGTCCATTGGCGGCCATCTCGACGGCCTGGAAGAGCGCCCCCGCCTTGTTCAGCGTCTCCTGGTATTCGCTGGCGGGCTCGGAGTCGAAGACGATGCCCGCCCCCGCCTGCAGATAGAGCCGCCCGCCCCGGATCTCCAGCGTCCGGATGGCGATCGCCATGTCCAGGTTGCCGTCGTAGCTGAAGTAGCCCACCGCGCCGCCGTAGATCCCGCGCGGCGTCGGCTCCAGTTCGTGGATCAGTTCCATCGCGCGGATCTTCGGCGCGCCCGAGAGCGTCCCCGCGGGGAAGGTCGTGCGCAGCAGGTCGAAGGCGTCGTAGCGCTTCGTGTCCAGCATCGCCTCCACCTCGCTGACGATGTGCATCACGTGGCTGTAGCGCTCGATGTTCATGAACGAACGCACCTGCACCGAGGCGGGCACCGCCGTCCGCCCCAGGTCGTTGCGCCCCAGATCCACCAGCATCAGGTGCTCCGCCCGCTCCTTCTCGTCCTTCAGCAGCGCGTCCGCCAGCGCGCGGTCCTCCGCCGCCGTCTTCCCGCGCGGACGCGTCCCCGCGATCGGCTTCAGCGACGCGCGGCCATGCTCGAGCTTGACCATCGTTTCCGGCGAGGACCCCACCAGCGTCTCGTCGCCGATCTTGAGGAAGAAGGTATACGGCGACGGGTTGATGAGGCGCAGCGCGCGGTAGAGCGCCAGCGGCGGCGACTGCAGCGGCGCCGTGAAGCGCTGCGACAGCACGATCTGGATGCACTCGCCCGCGCGGATCTGCTCGCGCACCCGCTCCACCATCCCGCAGAACTCAGGGCGCGTGAGTTCGCTTTCCAGCGGCATCCGGCGCCCCGACGGCACCACTGGCGCCGACAGCGCCGACGCGGGCGCGGGCTGCGCCAGCCGCTCCGCCAGCGCGGCGACGCGCCGTTCCGCGTCCGCGTATGCCTCGTCCAGCCCCGCGAAGCGCGCCGTGTGGACATTGACGATGAGTTTGACCGTATGGCGCAGATTGTCGAAGACGATCATCTCGTCGGTCAGCATGAGCGCCGCGTCGGGGGTCGGCGGCGTGGACTTGGGCGGCGGCAGTTCCTCGAAGGTGTTGACGGTCTCGTAGCCGATGAAGCCGATCGCGCCGCCCGTCAGCGGCGGCAGTTCTGGCACTGGCACCAGCGTCTCCCCGTCCCCGTGCAGCAGCCCGCGCAGCGCCTCCAGCGGCACGCCGCTCGCGGGCATCTCCAGCGCACGCTCCGCGCCGCCTGCCTCCCGATAGCATGGACGCCCCGCACGCACCGTGAAGAGCCCGTGCGGATGGACGCCGATGAACGAATACCGCCCCGCCCGCTCGCCGCCTTCCACCGACTCGAAAAGCGCCACCGCCTCGTCCGCCGCAAAGCGGCTCAGCACCGACACGGGCGTCTCCACGTCCGCCAGCCGCTCCAGATAGACTGGCACAATCGCGTTCCGCACGCCCTGCGCCAACTCGCAGAATGTCTCGTAGCTCGTCGTCAGCATCTTCAATCCTCCTGTGCTTTTGCTTTTTTCCTGTCCTGAAACGCGAAAAGCCCCACCTGGCTTGTCCGGCCGGGTGGGGCTTCTCCTCTTGAAAACAAAAAACGGATCCAGGTCTTCTCCTGAATCCGTCTAAACCGATTGAACTATCCGCAATGCAACAACCCGGCCTGGACGGACACTACCGCCAGCGCCACCAACCAAAGAAGGAGTTGTTGTCTTTGTTCTGCATGTCGCATACTTTAACACTACTTTTTCGGTTTGCAAATCCCCCGCCGTTTTTTTTTCCGCGCCGCCCTCTTCCCCCCAATCGCCGCCATTCCATGCCCGAAGGCGCCGCCACGGCGAGCCGCTATTACTCCTGACTTTGTCCCAGATGTCCCAGATGTCCCAGATGTCCCAGATGTCCCAGATGTCCCAGATGTCCCAGATGTCCCAGATGTCCCACCGGTCCTCTTCCAGGCAATCGCCACATCCCTCGCGGGGAAACACAGATGGAGCCTTTTTTCCACCCCACCACTTGAAAAATCGTTTTTTATGTTTATAATAAAGACAATTTACCAAACTGCGTCGTGAACCAAGTCCTCAATCCATCATTGCAATTCATTGAAAATGAAAATCTTCATCAATACCCCCCCACCCCCACCCCACCCCACCCCCCCCCCCCCCCCCCCCCCCCCCCCCACCCCCCCCACCCACCCCGCCCCCCGGGCGTTACCCCACCCCCCCCCCCCCCCCCCCCCCCCCGGCCCCGCCCAAAGAACCCCCGGTGCCCCCCGGCAAAAACAGACCCCCACCCACGGGGGGTTTTTAAAATTTTATAA
>JAEEXV010000264.1 GCA_016287975.1 Lentisphaeria bacterium
AGGCCGCCAAACGCGCCGCCGAAAAACAGGCCGAGGCCGCCAAACGCGCCGCCGAAAAACAGGCCGAGGCCGCCAAACGCGCCGCCGCGGACGCCGAACTCGCGCCGCGCCTCGCCGCCGCCGAAGCGGAACTCCCCGCCCTGTCCCTCCAGTTCCAGACGCTGGAACTCCCGCTTGACGCGGATGCCCTGCCCCGCATACGGCGGCTCGCGGCGGACGACCTCGTCGCCGCGCAGGCGGCTTTCCACCGCTGCGAGCGCGCGCTGGCGGAGACCGCCCTCCGACAGGCCCCGTCTGGCGGGCGTGCGGACTTCGAGGAATGCGCGCAAGGATGGGGTTTTCTCGCCTCGCCGCTGGGGCGGCATCTTCCGCCTGAGGCGCGCGAAGCCCTGCGGCAACGGCTGACCAGCGCATCCCGCGCGGTGGCCGGCGGCCGCCTCGCGCTCGGGAAGGACTTCCCCGGGTTCTACATGTCCCCGCCCAACGATTTCGTCTTTGTCGCGCCAGGCTGGTTCCGCTCCCCGCTTCTGAAAGCGCCACGACGCCTCGCCCATCCCTTCTGGATTTTACGGACGGAACTCACCAACAAGCAGGTCGGCGCCGTCACCCATCTGCTCCGCCGACGCCACCTGCCCCCGCTGGCCGCCGAATTCGGCGACTGGAACGAGGCGCTGTTCTGGTGCTTCCTGGCCGACAAGCAAATGCGCCGCGACCAAAACCCCCTGCCGCCAGGCTACGGCATCCGCCCGCCCACCGAGGAGGAATGGGAGTTCGCCGCCCTCGGCGGCTGGCTGGGCATCCCGCCCGCCCCACGCTCCATCCCCAGGCACACCGACCTCGCCGCGCCGACGAACGCCCCGCCCAACTCCCTCGGACTCCTCGGCGTAGACGAGAACCTCGCGGAAATCGCGCTCCCCTACCCAGAGCGCACCACGGATCCGCCTGGCGCCATCGTCCTCCGAGGAGCCCACCACTATCGCCGCACGACGGGCATCCAATACCGCCGCCCCGAACTCCCCACCCCGTTTGTCATATGGGGCGGCCTCCGCCCCGTCCTCGCGCCGCTCGCCCCGGATTTCTGGGAAACACAGTGGTTCCGAGGATACCCCATACGGCACGCCACCGTCGATTCCGCCGTCTTCGCGGGCGTCGCCGCCTCCAAGGACTTCATCTCCTGGACGGAGGCGCGCCAACTGGCCCAGGACCTCGGCGCCGCCCTGCCAGACGACCGAGCGCTCCCCCGCCTCGACGCCATCTTCACCGCCCTGCATCTCCCCCGTCCCCCCCGTTACCCCCATAACATCCCCTGCCCACTCGGACTCCGCGCCGAAGGCGGGCAATGGCGACGCCTCGCCGACGGCGCCCTGGCGAACCTCCCGTCCGCCGCCCCCGCGCCCACCAAGACCTGGACCATCCTGGCGGCAACGCCCAAGACCCTCTCCGCCATGCCAGACGCACTCCACTCCACCCTCCTGCTGCAATGGGCGGACGAGGCGGCCTTTCAGCGCCGCCGCGAAACCTTCCTCCGCAACGCCGCCATCCACACGTTCGAGGCGGGAGGGCGGCGCTATGCCGTCTGCCGCGTTCGGCTTCCAGGCTACATGGTGTGCCGCTTCGCCGAGTTCCTGGGGCTTTCCCTCCCGCATTTCGATTCCGACGACGCAGTCCGCTCCCTCGCGGCGCAAATACCAGCGGATCTGCCCGCCGTCGCGATCGGCGGGAGCCGCTTCTACGACCGCTGGGAACAGGCCGACCGCACGCCCTTCCCGCTGAAGCAGCCTCCGCTCCCTCCCCTCACCTATAAGGTCATGGAGGCGTCCCCCCTCCACAATGTCCTCGCCATCACCCGCAACAACCTGGTCGAGACCGCCTACGTCACCCATATCCTCGTGACCCTGCCGTAGCGCCGCCCGCGCGGCGACCGTCGCGCCGATTGGCGCGGGTAAGATGCTTTTGCGCAGATATATTATCGGCATGGCAGCACCCTCCTTCCACCCTCTGATTGTGATCCCGACCTACAACGAGGCGGAAAACCTCCCGTTGCTGGTGCCCGCGGTCTTCGAACACGCCCCCGCCGCGCATATCCTGGTCGTCGACGACAACTCGCCCGACGGCACCGCCCGACTGGCGCGGCAACTCGCCGAGAAGCACCCTGGCAAGGTGCACCTCCTGGAGCGCGCGGGCAAGGGCGGCCTCGCCACCGCCTACATCGACGGCTTCCGCTGGGGCCTCGCGCGCGCCTACACCCACTTCCTGGAGATGGACGCGGACTTCTCGCACGACCCGCGCCATCTCCCCGAGATCTTCGCGGCGGGCCGCGAATACGACGTGGTCATCGGCTCGCGCAACATCCCAGGCGGCGCGGTCGTCGGATGGAGCGCGCTGCGGAACTTCATCTCCAAGGGCGGCTCGCTCTACTCCCGCCTCATCCTGTGGTGCCCGATCCGCGACCTCACGGGCGGCTTCAACCTCTGGAGCCGCCGCGCCCTCGACACCATCGACCTGGGCAAGATCGTCTCCCGCGGCTACTCCTTCCAGCTGGAAATGAAATATCGCGCCTACCGCAAGGGCCTCGCCATCCGCGAAGTCCCCATCACCTTCCCCGACCGCACCCGAGGCAAATCCAAGATGAGCCGCCGCATCTTCATCGAGGCCCTCCTCAAGGTCTGGTCCCTCCGCTTCCTCAAACTCTGATATCGCCATGCTCGAAGCCATCTCCATCATCCTGAAAGTCATCTTCATCGTATTCTTCTTCGGATTCTGCGTCTTCATCCACGAGTTCGGACACCTCGTCGTCGCCCTCTGGCAGGGCCTCCACGTCGAAAAGTTCTCCATCGGAATGGGACCAAAAATCTGGGGCTTCCACTGGCGCGGCGTCGAGTTCGTCGTCAGCTGGCTCCCCTTCGGCGGCTACGTCTCCCTCCCCCAGCTCGACCCCACCGACCACCCCGAGACCTCCGACAAGAAGCCCCTGCCCTTCGCGGGGCCCCGCCAGCGCGCCCTCACCGCCTTCGCAGGCCCCCTCTTCAACGTCCTCTTCGGCTTCCTCCTCGCCTTCATCTTCTGGGGCGTCGGCCTCTGGGGCCCCGCCAAGTCCAGCGCCGTCGTCGTAGACGCCGTCCCCGCCTTCCTGCCCGTCGCCCCCAAGGGGCTCCCCGAGGACGCGCGGCTGGTGAAGCTTGACGGCGAGGCCATCCCCGAATACGAGGGCAGGCCCGTCGAATCGCTCTACGCCCTCGCCCTCTACTGGAACCGCCTCTATCCCGCGCGCCCCGCCCCCGAATCCATGCAGCTCGCCTACAAGGGGGAGGACGGCGAGGAGAAGAGCGTCCAGTTCACTCCTGAATCCAACCCCGAGTGGATCGCGGGGCTGCGCGCGGGCGACCGCATCACCGCCGTCAACGGCAAGACCTTCACTGGCGGCGTCGACGAGTTCAACAAGGAATACGTCTACTCCGACACGCGCTTCCTCAGCCTCGCCATCGTCCGCGACGGCCAGCCGCAGCTCCTCACCTACACCCCCGCCCCCAACCCCGACATGGAGAACCTCGGCTACCCCTTCTTCGTCGCGGGGAACCCCCTCCAGACCGGCGCCGTGGCGCCTGGATCCCCCGCCGCCCAGGCGGGCCTCACCGACCAGGACCAGCTCCTCGCCCTCGACACCGACAACATCCGCGGCGCCCGGCACTTCGGCAGGCTGCTGCAGGAGCACGCGGGCAAAAGCGTCACGCTCACCGTCGCGCGGGGCGGCGTCGTCCGCCAGACCGCGCCCCTCGCCATCCCCGCCGACAACCCCACGGAAGAGGCCCTGGGCATCTCCTTCAAGGTGCTGGCGGTCAATGTCATTCCTGGCTATCCCGCCGCGGAGGCGGGCCTGCGCAACGGCGACCAGATCACCCGCCTGGAGCAACTCGACGAGCGCGGCATGCCCTGCGGCAAGCCCGCCGTCGGCATCATCGAACCCAACGCCTTCGTCCAGGCCGTCCGCGCCTCCGAAGGGCATCCCGTGCGCGTGACCTACCTGCGCGACGGCAAGGAGTCCACCGCGCAGATGACCCCCGTCCGCAACGAGGCGCAGCCCAACGCCCCCTGGCAAGTCGGCGTGATCATCTCCGACGCCCCCGCCAAGGTCATCTCCCACCCGAATCCCTGGGCGCAGTTCTCCGAGGTCATGGGCACCACCTGCCGCACGCTGGGGCTGCTCTTCCGCCCCATCACCTCCCGCATCGGCAGCCTCTTCTCGGGCAAGCCCCGCGACCTGCCGCGCGCGCAGATCGGCGTCAAGCACATGAGCGGTCCCGTCGGCATCCTCCTGATGCTGTGGTACAAACTCCGCGACGAGGGCTATCGGGGCGGCTTCGCCTTCATCATCCTCATCACCTTCTCCCTCGCCTTCATGAACCTGCTGCCGCTCCCCGTGCTCGACGGCGGGCACATCCTCTTCGCAGGCATCGAGGCCGTCACCCGCCGACGCATGCCCGCAAAACTCTTCACCTACGTCTACAACTTCTTCGCCATCCTCCTCATCGGCCTCATGATCTTCATCACCTTCTTCGACGGCAAGCGCGTCTACCGCATCACCACCTCGAACCCCGCCGAGAAGAAACTCCAGAAAAACCAGGCCGCCCCGCGCAACTCCGAGGCCGCGCCCGCCAACACCGCCCCCGCCACCGATGCCCGCTGAATCCCCCGCCAACTACCAGGTCGCCCTCGACGGCCCCGCCGCCTCGGGCAAGAGCACCGTCGCGCGCCTTCTCGCCGCGCGCCTCGGCGGCCACTACATCAACACGGGCGACATGTACCGCGCCCTCACCTGGTTCGCGCAGCGGCGCGGCATCGACCCCGAGACCAGCCCCGACGAGGTGGCACGGCTGCTGCCAGAATGCGACGTGCGCTACCGCATCGAGGACGGCCTCCCGCGCCTGTATCTCAATGGCGCGCCCGTCCCCGCCGCCGAGATCCGCGCCGCCGCCGTCTCCGCCAAGGTCAGCCACGTGGCGCGCATCCCCGCCGTCCGCGAATGGATGCTCGACCGCCAGCGCGGCTGCGCCGACCTCGGCATCGTCATCATGGAGGGGCGCGACATCGGCACCGTCATCTTCCCCAATGCGCGCTTCAAGTTCTGCGTCACCGCCTCGCCCCTCGAACGCGCCCGACGACGGCTCGCGCAGCCTGGCGAGACCCCGCCTGGCGCCACCCTCGAATCCATCGCCCGCGACATCGCCGAGCGCGACCGCATCGACTCCACCCGCGCCGTCGCCCCCCTCCGCCAGGCGCCCGACGCCACCCGCATCGACACCGACGGCATGACCGCCGAAGAGGTCGCCGACCACATCGCCGCCATCATCCTCCATCCATGAACTGGTTCGCCGTCTATCCCGCCTGCGCGCTCGCCGCGCTGCTCCTAGGGCTCGCCGCCACCTGGCTGGCCCGCGCCGCCGCGCGCCGCGTCGGGCTCTGGGACAAGCCGCAGAGCGAACACCACAAGAACC
>JAEEXV010000265.1 GCA_016287975.1 Lentisphaeria bacterium
CCTCCGTCGAGGCATCAACGACCGCTTCCTCCGCATCTCCGTCGGGATAGAAAATGCCGGCGACCTCATCGAAGACCTAAAACAGGCAATCAGCAAACAAGCATGAACTACGATTTCGACCTAATTATTTCACGCTACCACACATGCAGCCTCAAATACGACTTCGCAAAAGAACGGGGAAAGCCTGGAGACTTGCTGCCGATGTGGGTGGCGGATATGGATTTCCAGACGCCGCCAGCCGTGCGGGAGGCACTGGCGGCCAGGGCCGTCCACGGCATATTCGGCTATTCCGATCCGGACAAAGAGTATTTCGATGCCCTTTCCAACTGGTTCGGGACGCGGCATGGCTGGGAGGTAGATCCAACCACGTCTGTTCGTGCTCCTGGCGTCGTGTTTGCCCTCTGCACCTTGATTCGATGCCTCACGGAACCGGGGGACGCAGTCCTCATCCAGGAACCTGTCTATTACTGCTTCAGAGCTGCCATCCACGACAACGGACGCAAGACCATTGTGAACGAGCTGCGCTTCGACGGGATTCAATACCATATCGATTTCGAGGACTTCGAGCGAAAAATCATGGAAAACCACGTAAAACTGTTCATTCTTTGCAGCCCGCACAACCCTGTCGGGCGCGTGTGGACGGGCAGCGAACTTGAACGATTGGCGGAAATCTGCCTGCGCCACGGCGTGTTCGTGGCGGCGGATGAAATCCACGAGGATTTCGTGTACACCGGCCACAGGCACACCGTCTTTGCAACGCTTTCAGGGGAAGTCGCCGACAACTGCGCAGTCTGCACCGCGCCAAGCAAGACATTCAATCTCGCCGCACTGCACAACGCCAATATCTTCATCGCACACGAGCAGGTTCGCCGACGGTTCCAGCGAGAACTGGACGCGGAGGGTTTCAGCCAGTCGAACATCATGGGTCTCGTCGCCTGCCAGGCCGCATACCAGCATGGAGCGGAATGGCTGGACCAGCTCATCGACTACCTATATGGCAATATCGCGCTCATGCGTGAGACATTCAAGTCCCGCATGCCGCAGCTGCGCCTCATTGAACCGGAGGGGACCTATCTCCCATGGGTGGATTTCTCAAGACTCCACCTGCCTGTCCCCGAACTGGAACGTTTCATCGTCGAGAAGGCGAAACTCTGGCTGGACGGCGGAACCCTCTTTGGAGCAAGCGGCGCTGGCTTCCAGAGGTTCAACATAGCCACTCCGCGCGCGGTTGTACGGCGTGCACTGGAACAGCTTGAATCCGCAATGCATCAAATCTCATAAGTCAGGAATTCGCCATTCTGGAATTCGACATTCTCGTTTCGCTTGAACTGGAGTTCAGGCATCTTGGCGCTGACGCGCGTCTGTTCGGGGACGGACTTTGTCACGAACGCATTGCCGCCAACGACAACGCCACCGCCAATCACCGTCTCGCCCCCCAGGATGGAAGCGCCCGAGTAGATAGTCACATCGTCCTCGACGGTCGGATGCCGCTTCCGGCCCTTCAGCTGCTGGCCGCCACGTGTCGAAAGCGCCCCCAGCGTGACACCCTGGTAGATTTTCGCGTGCTCGCCAATCTCCGCCGTCTCGCCGATTACGATGCCCGTCCCATGGTCGATGAAAAAATATTTCCCAAGCTTCGCGCCTGGATGGATGTCGATTCCCGTGACACTGTGGGCATGTTCCGTCATGACGCGCGGAATCAGCGGAACGCCAAGCTCATACAGCTCGTGGGCAATCCTGTTCACCATCGTCGCATAGATGCCTGGATACGAGGAAATCACCTCGTCGCGGCTGAACGCCGCAGGGTCGCCCTCGTAGGCGGCCTCTATGTCCGTAGCGAGGTATTCGCGAATCTTCGGAATAGCGCTTAGAAACGCATCCACAATCTCCGCGCTCCGCTCCTGGAGCTCATCTTCAGCCGTCTGCTTGTATTCCTCCTTGAACATGCGAAGCGTCTTGGCTACTTGCTCCAGCAGCGTCTCGCGGATTTCCTCTAGCAACTGCCCTGTGTAGAAGCGGATGTTGTCGCCCCGAAGCTCCTTCTGGTCAAAGAAGCCGGGGAAGACGATGTACTGCAATTTTCTCAGGGCCTCCAGAATACGCTCGCGCTTCGGGAACTGCGTCTCCCCGATCTTGCGGATATGTGGATGACGCGCGTAGCTCTCCAGCACCGCCTCCAATAAGTCGTCTATCTTGTGGGTCATGCAGTTCCTCCGCTTTTATCTTACCAGACGCGTCAGCGCCTCGGCCAGCAGGTCGATTTCCTCGGGCGTGTTGTAGAACGCCAGCACGGGGCGCACCGTGCCCTCCAGCCCGTAGTGGCGAAGGATGGGCTGTGCGCAATGATGCCCTGCGCGGACCGCGATACCCTGTCCGTCCAGATACTTTCCGACAGAAACGATGTCGTGGTTGTCCAGCACGAAGGACAGCACGCCTGACTTGTTCCTCGCCATGCCAATCAGGTGCAGACCGGGCACCGCCGCCAGGCGCGACATGCCGTATTGGGTCAGTTCGTGTTCGTATGCGGCGACATTCGCCATGCCGAGACGCATCATGTATTCCAGCGCCTCGCCCAGCCCCACCGCGTCCGCGATGCTGCCCGTGCCAGCCTCGAACTTGTTCGGGGCGGCCTGGTAGACCGTGCGCTCGAAGGTGACGTCCGCTATCATGTTGCCACCGCCCTGGTATGGCTGCGCCTCCTCAAGCGCGTCCGTCCTGCCATAGACCGCGCCGATTCCATTCGGCCCGAAAATCTTGTGGCCCGAGAACACGTAGAAGTCAGGGTCCAGGGCGGTCACGTTGACAGGGATGTGCGCGACGGACTGTGCGCCATCGATCAGGATGCGCACGCCGTGCGCATGGGCGATGGCGACAATTTCCTCAACGGGAGTGATTGTGCCGAGCACATTGGAGACGTGCGTGACGGACACGAATCTCGTGCGCTCGTTGAAGAGCCTTGAGTATTCGGAGAGGATGAGCTGCCCATCCTTGTCCACGGGTATGACGCGGATCTTCGCGCCCGTCGCCGCCGCAATCATCTGCCACGGCACGATGTTCGCATGGTGCTCCAGAATGGAGAGGATGATTTCGTCGCCTGGGCGGAGCAGCGGTCGCACATAGCTCTGCGCGACCAGATTGACGCCCTCGGTCGTGCCACGGACAAACACGATGTCCTTCGCATTGCCCGCGCCAAGGAATTTCGCCACGGTCGAACGGGCGTTCTCGTATGCGTCGGTAGAGCGCGCGGCAAGTTCGTGCGCTCCGCGATGGACATTGGAATTCTCGTGCGAGTAGTAGTAGGAGATGCGGTCGATGACCTGCTGGGGACGCTGCGTCGTCGCCCCGTTGTCAAACCATACCAGCCGTTTGCCAGAGCTGAGCGGCTCCTGAAGGATTGGAAAATCCGCGCGAAGTTTGTCCACGGGGACTGAACCCACCGTCGCGGATGAGCGCGGCAGGGGCTTTGCCTTGTCATTCGCCACCGCCGAAACGTCCGCCGCATTCGTGGCGGACACCAGCGTGGGCGTGTATGCCTCGGTTGGCGCGGATGACGCATCGCGCAGAACATCGGAGGCGATTTGCGCCCAGTCCGTCCCAGTGGAAACCGCGGGCACAGGCTGCTGAACGCCTTCCAGTTCAGCGGCCCAGGCCAAAAGTTGCCCTTCGCTAGGCAGCCCAGCTGCTGATGGATTCAGATTAGTCCCTGCTGTAGTCATAGTATTCACCTACCTCCACGTCTTCAAGCACCGCGATGGCGTCATCTGCGAGAATCGCCGCCGAGCAGTAGAGCGACAGCAGGTAGGATGCCACTCCCTTGTCGTCTATGCCGCGGAAGCGGATGGAAAGGCCGCGCGAATGCTCGCCCTGCAGACCGCTCTGGTACAGTCCGATGACGCCGCGCTTCGTCTCGCCCGTGCGGATCAGCAGGATGTTCGTCTTGCCGCTCTGGGACTTCGGGTTCTTCAGCCCGTCCACAAGCATCTTGTCCGACGGAATCAGGGGGATGCCACGCCAGAGGATGAAGGTCCCGCCGTTGATGTTCGCGGTCACAGGGGGCACGCCGCGGCGCGTGCATTCGCGCTCGAACGCCGCGATGGCACGGGGATGGGCCAGGAAGAAGGACGGCTCTTTCCAGACCTTGGAGATGAGTTCGTCCAGGTCGTCGGGCGTGGGTGCGCCGACGCTGTTGTGCGGCTGGATGCGCTGCGAGTCGGCCACGTTCTTCAAAAGCCCGTAGTCGTCATTGTTGATGAGCTGGCTTTCCTGGCGTTCGCGGAGGCTCTCCACCGCCAGCGCAAGCTGTTCCTTGGCCTGGTCATAGGGCGAGCTAAACACGTCCTGTACCTGGGTGTTGACGTTGATGATGGTGGAGATGGAGTTGAGAATGTATTCGCGGGGCTTTTGCTCGTAATCGACAAAGCCCTGCGGGATGGTGTCGCTCTTCGGCTTGGAGCTGCAGAGCACTTCCAGCGGCGTCGCGCCTTCTTTCACCCTGTTGACGCGGTAGATACCGGCGTCCAGACCCTTGAACTCCAGAAATCTGGAGAGCCATTTCGGGGTAAGCATCCCGAATTGCGGCCTAGTCTTCGTGACGTCCGCCAGCTGATAGGCCGCGGCTTTTCCCAATGCGTTGATTTTGATTTCGTCGGACATGTTCTTGTTTCCTTGCTGGTTATGGTTTTCTATTTCAATTCACGGAAAAATCAGAGTTGTCTTGCGGTCGGGTCAACCTCGTTGATCCACCCCTGCACACCGTCCTGGAGGTTCATCATCCGCCCCTGGTAGCCCGCCTCGCGCAGATTGCGGATGGCCAGGATGCTCCGCTGGCCGATTTTGCAGACAAAGACAGTGTCCACGGCAGGGTCAAGTTCCTCCTGGCGGCGGACGACCTGGCCGAGCGGAACCGCCTTTGCATTCGGAAACTTGAAATAGGCGCGCTCGTGCGGCTCACGCAGGTCGATGACCTGGACCGGCTCGCCCGCGTCGAAGCGCCGCTTCAGCTCGGTTGCGGAGATGGATTCCACGGGCGTCTCGTCCTGCTGGCGTCTCATTCCGCAGAACTGCTCGTAGTCGATGAGCTTCGTGATGCTCGGATGCTTCCCGCAGATCGGGCAGTCGGGATCGCTCTCCAGCTTCAATTCGCGGAATTTCATCCTCCACGCGTCGTAGAGAAGGAGACGGCCCGCAAGCGTTTCGCCGCCGCCCACAATGAGTTTGATGACCTCGTTGGCTTGAATCATCCCGATGACGCCGGGCAGGACGCCGAGTACGCCGCCCTCCGCGCAAGATGGGACCAGGCCGGGCGGCGGCGGCTCGCGGTAGAGGCAGCGGTAGCACGGCCCGTGCTTGGCGTAGAAAACGCTTGCCTGCCCTTCGAACTGGAATACCGAGCCGTAGACGTTCGGCTTGCCGAGAAGCACGCAGGCGTCGTTGACAAGGTAACGCGTCGGATAGTTGTCCGTCCCGTCCGCCACCACGTCGTACTCGCGGATGATGTCCAAGGCGTTCTCGCTTTTCAGCGGCTCGTTGTAGGTGACGACGTTCACCAGAGGGTTCAGGGCTCGGATTCGGTCCCGCGCGGAGGCGACTTTCGGACGCCCCACGTCCCGTGTGCCGTGGATGATCTGGCGGTGGAGGTTCGAGGCGTCGACGCAGTCGAAATCCACGAGGCCGAGCGTGCCCACCCCTGCGGCTGCCAGATAGAGCGCAAGAGGCGCACCAAGGCCGCCCGTCCCGACGAGCAGGACCTTCGCGGCCTTCAGTTTCTTTTGCCCCTTGATGCCGATTTCTGACAGAAGAAGCTGGCGGCTGTAGCGCGAGAGCTCGTCGTGCGTCAGCTCCCCCAGCCGCTCATCGGGTATGATGCTTGGTATGGCTTCGCTCATGTTTCAGCATCCTCCTGCAATTGCGGGAACAAGCATCACGGTCGCGCCAGGCGCGACCTGTGTCTCAAGCCCGTTCAGTTTCTTGATGTTCGTCCCATCTACGAAGACGTTCACGAAGCCGCGCAGTTTCACGCCGTCTTCATAAATCTGGTGTTTCAGGTCGGGGTATTCGGCTGCAAGATTGGCAAGAGCCTCCCTGACGGTGCCGCCGTCAACTTCGACCTCGGACTTGCGGTCCACAAAGGATCTCAACGCAGTTGGTACTAGAATCGTAACGCTCATGATGGTGCTCCTTGTTTATGGTTCGATTTCAATCGGTTCGCTGTCAAACGCCTCGCGGCTTGGACGCAGCCGCCAGCTGGTCATCAGCTCCGGCCTGCCTTCCGCCACGCGAAGGATTATGTACGAGTAGAACGGCAGAGCGTGTTCCCTGTCGTAGTCTGACGGTCTGGACGGATGGTCCGGATGCGAATGGTAGAAGCCGATGATTTCCAGCCTCAGTCTGCGCGCCTCCAGTTCCGCCTGCATCATGTCCTCCGCCGTAATCAGGAAACGGTGGTACTGCTCGCCGCCTTCACGCGCATTCTCTATCGGACGCAACGCCTTCACGATATGGATATCGTCCTCTTCGCTACCGAACATGATGCCGCAGCATTCGTTCGGATACGCCTTCGCTCCAGCCGCCCGGATTTCCGCATCGAGTTGTCTAGTCAGTCTAATCATCACTGCGCCTCCCAGAAATCAGAGGAAAGATAGCGGTTTCCGTTGTCACAAAGAATTGTCACCACGACCGAGCCGGACGGCAGCGTCTTCGCCAGTTTCAACGCCGCCGCGACATTCGCGCCCGAGCTGATCCCCGCCAGAATCGCCTCCTCGCGGACAAGCCTGCGCGTCATCGCCAGCGCCTCCTCCGTCGAAACCTCCAGTTTGACATCCGCGATCGAATCATCGAAGAACCCCGGATGGATGGTCGAGGCCATGTGCTTCATCCCCTCCAGGCCATGGAAGGGCGAATCAGGCTGCATCAGGACCGACTTCACCTGCGGGTTCAGATGTTTCAGCCCACGGCTCGTCCCCATGAAGGTCCCCGACGTGCCCGTACCCGCCACGAAATGCGTCACGCGATGCCCCGTCTGCTCCCATATCTCCACCGCAGTCCCGTTGAAATGCGCCTTCCAGTTCGCGTCGTTGTTGTACTGGTCGGGATAGAAATACCGCTCGGGGTGTTCCGCGACCAGCCGACGGCACTCGTTGTACGCTCCGTCCGAACTCTCCAGCGGATCCGTCTCAATGATCTCGGCACCGTAGAGCCGCATCAGCTTCTTGCGCTCCTCCGTCGCGTTTGCGGGAAGGCACAAAGTAACTTTGTATCCAAGTGCCGCCCCCAGGGCCGCATATGCGATTCCCGTGTTTCCGCTCGTCGCGTCGATGATGGTCTTGTCGTGCGTCAACGCGCCTCGCTCTATCCCGTCCAGGATCATCGCCTTCGCAGCACGGTCC
>JAEEXV010000266.1 GCA_016287975.1 Lentisphaeria bacterium
CAATGCCATAATTTAATCCATCATCGCCCAACCGTCGGCACCCATGGCGGGCGGGTTGGCTTTGCGGGGCGGTGCCCGGGCGGGGGCTGGCGCTTCACGGGCGGGTTGGCTTTGCGGGGCGGGGCACGGGCGGGGGCTGGTGCTTCACGGGCGGGTTGGCTTTGCGGGGCGGGGCACGGGCGAGGGCTGGTGCTTCACGGGCGGGTTGGCTTTGCGGTGCGGGGCACGGGCGGGGGCTGGCGCCTTCATCCAGCCATGCAAACGACGGGGGGCAGTTGCCCCCCGCACCCCCCATTCCGCATTCACCGAGGGCGGGTTGGAATTGCGGGCGGCGTGTGCCGCCGGGCTTGCCCGGCGGGCCAATGGGCGGCGTGTAGCGGGGGCGCATGGCGGGGCGGGGGCCCCGCCGTGGGCGGTCTATCCGAATATTTTGCGGCGGATGCGGTTGAGCATTCCGATGAAGGGGTTTGGTTCGGCGGCGACGGGTTCGATGCGGAGGAAGTGCCCGATGTCGTCGGCGAAGTTGCGGACATTCTGGTAGCGCGCGGCGGGGGAGGGGCGGATGGCCTTGTCGATGATGAGCTTGAGGGCTCGTTCGACGTGGATTCCGAAGGCGTGGGAATAACTCTGGATGTTGTGTTCGAGGACGGATTTGCGGATGTCGGCGTCGGAACCTGATGGGTAGGCGGGTTTGAGGAAGACGATTTCGAAGAGGATCATGCCGAGGGAGTAGATGTCGCTGCGGCTGTCGTAAGGGCGGTGGGCGATGAGTTCAGGCGCGATGTATTTGAGGGTGCCTGCGACCCTTCCCGAGAAGTGCGCGAGGGTCTCGATGGACTGGTGTTCGGCGATGCCCCAGTCCATGACATAGACTTCGCCGAAATTCCCGACCATGATGTTCTCTGGCTTGAGGTCGCGGTGGAGGACGCCCTTGTGGTGGGCGTAGGCGATGGCGTTGCAGACCTTGATGAAGACCTCCAGGCGCTCGGGGAGGAGGCGGCGCTCCGAGAGGCGGATCTCCTCGCGGGAGGCGGTGCGGTAGGCGGTGATGGTCTTCTTGAGGAGGGCCTTGAGGTTGGAGCCCCGAATCAGCTTCATGACCAGGTTGAGGCTGTTGTTGTGGTCGGCGTAGAGGTCGTAGACGGGGAGGATGGAGGGGTGGTCGAGGTAGGCCATGAGGCGCGCCTCGGTCAGGAAGGCGGAGCGCTGGGAGTTGCGGTCGGCCTTGTCGGCGTGGATGGTCTTGATGGCGACGTCGCGCTGGAGGCGCAGGTCGATGGCGTGGTCGACGTTGCCGAAGCCGCCGTGGTCGATGTGGCGGGTGACCTGGAAGTCCGCGCCGAGGTCGGTCATGGGGCAGGCGGCGGCGGGCGCGTTGAGGCGCGGCGCGGCGGCCTCCTCGGCGTCCGAGGAAATATTGCGCAGGGAGAGTTCGTGGATTAGGTCGCGCGGCGAGGCGATGCGCGGGGTGAAGAGATTGTGCCAGGCGGAACGCGCCCATTCGCAGAAGGTGGTGCCTTCAGGAGTGGTGACCTTGGGCGTCTGTGCATTCGGCGCGGCGGTGGTGACGACGGTGTGCGCCAGCCGCGTGGCATTCTGCGGCACGGTGGCGGTGAGGGGCGGCGGCGCCAGCAGGACGTTGGTGTCCAGGTGGGCGACGGAGACGGCGGAGGGTTCGGCGGGGGCGGGGTCGTGGGTGGCGGAGGCGCCGCCCTTCTCCTCGACGGACAGGTTGGTGCTGGAGAGGAAGTTGAGGTCGCTTTGGACGGTGCTGAAGACATGGCTCGCGGATTCGGCGCCGCGCGGGCGGGTGCCGTTCTGGAGCAGCACGTTCGCGGTGGAGGTGCCGACGGCGTTCGCGGAGGTGGAAGGTGAATTGCCAGGCTGGACGGGGGAGGTCATGGTCATGCCTCCTTCTGTGCATTCTGGGCGGGCGTGTCCGCCTGGCCTGCGGGTTCCTCGGCGGGGAGGAGGTCGGGGAGGAAGGTCTCGACGGTCTCGCGCAGTTTATTGATGGATATCGGTTTGAATATGATTCCGCTGAACAGGTCGCGGATGGATGCGTCGACCTGCGTGTCGGAGGTGACGAGGAACACGGGGATGTCCGCAGTCTGCGGGGATGCGCGGAGGAGTTTGACCAGTTCGTCCCCGCTGACTTCTGGCATCCAGAGGTCGGTGAAGATGGCGCGCGGGATGGCCTTGCCGATCTCCTTCAGGGCGGCGGTGGCGGAATTGCACTTGATGTGGGGGATGCGGAGGCGGTCGAACATGCGCCCGATGACCATGAGGCTGATGGCGACGTCGTCGATGATCAGCACGGAGTTCTTCGGGGCGGCCGCGGGGTTGGCGCCGAACGCGGGGAGGGCGGTTTCACTGGGCGCGGCGGCGAACTTGACGCCGTCGAAGCGGAGCACATATCGGATGTCGCCTTCGGGCGGGTCGGGATCGACGGCGAAGGTGCATTTGAGCAGTTCGCAGAGCTGGCGGGCGATGATGAGTTCGCGGGCGCGGCCTGCGGTGCCCGCGATGCGCGCGGGATCCATGGCGGTGGCGTCGGAGAGGATGCAGGCGTCCTCGCGGAGCTGCGGGTTGACGGGGCAGGTGAGGGTAAGGAGGAGGGTGTCGCCCTGGTGGCTGGCACCGAGTTGAAGGCGGCTTCTGTCGTCGGCGGCGCTGATGCAGTATCCGAGGAGGTTGATGAGGAACTGGCGGAGGACCTTGAGGTTGAGGCGGAAGGTGGGGAGGTGGGACGGCAGCGCCAGGTCGAGGGTGATTTCCTTGGCGGCGGAGGAGCGCTGGAAGAGGTGGAGGATTTCGGCGCAGGCGGTGGTGAGGTTGACGTCGGCGAGTTCGGCGGGTTCTCCCTGGGCGATGGTCATCTGGGAGAAGTCGAGGAAGGTGTCCAGGAGGGAGAGGAGTTTTTCGCCTGCGGCGTGGATGGCCTGGAGGTCGTGCTGCCATTCGGACTGGCTGATGTCGCCGCCCTGGAGCATTTCGCTGTATCCGATGACGGCGTTGAGGGGGGTTCGGAAGTCCTGGGAGAGGGTGAGCAGGAAGTTGCTCTTGGTCTGGTCGGCGGCGAGGGCGAGGGAGATGGCCTCCTGGAGCTGGCGCTGCTTGCGGTGTTCGTCGGTGACGTTGCGGAAGAAGAGGACGGCGCCGATGATGAGGTCGTCTTCGGCGCGGACAGGGGAGATGGTGCCCTCGATTTCAAGCATTTCGCCGTTGGTGCGGCGCAGGGCGGAGTTTCGTCCGAGGGTGATGTCGGCGCCAGTGCGGATGACGCTGGAGAAGAGGGATCCATGGCGGTCGTCGGCGCCAGTGTCGCTGATGAGGATGCACTCGTCGAACTTTCGCCCGACGAGCTGGCCGCGCTCGTAGCCGATGAGTTTTTCTGCGGCGGGGTTGACCATGGTGATGCCGCCGTCGTAGTCGATGCCGATGACGGCGTCGACGATGGAGTCGATGGTCTTGCGGAAGCGCTGTTCGAGCTGGACGCTCTGGACCTGCACGGTGTGAAGCTGGGTGATGTCGGTGGAGAACCACATCACGGCGGTTTCGCCGAAGATGTTCTCTGGGAGAAGCCAGAAGTCGAGTTTGTGGAAACTGCCGTAGGCGGAGTATTCGCGGCAGACGGGCTTGGAGGTGGAGAAGGCGGCGGCGATGCCCGCCTGCACCTCGCTTTGGAGTTCGGCGGGCAGGTCGCTGACGGTTTTGGGGATGTCCTCGTCCTCGATGGGGTCGCCCTGGCCGCTGCGGTAGGTGAGCATCCGCCCGTTCTGGCTGGTGACGCCCGCCTGGAACGGGAGCAGCGAGAAGAGCGCGTGGAATTTCTTGAGGGCCCGCGTCTGGTGTGTCCGCAGCAGGAAACGGTACGTGAAGAACAGCACGACCAGCCCGAACAAAATGGATCCGCACAGCCACAGCAAGGGGATCCACACCGTGGACCACACCGTGGTGACGTCGGGATTTGGCGGCGGCGTGGCCTGGGCGAGCAGCGGCAAGGTTGAAAGGGGCAGGGCGAAGAGGTGCATATTTGGTGTCCTGAATGCGGGTGATGGGCTTAATGCATAATATATTCCTGAAGTTTCTGTCGGGACTTGGGACTTTGGACTTCGGAACGGCGGGGGACGATGGACTGGGGACTTTGGAGTGGAGGGGGTGGGACGATGGGCTGGAAGCGAAAAGGCGGCGGCGGGAGGAAATGGCGATGATGGATGCTGGACAGCTGGCGCGGGAACTGCGCCTGACGGACGAGGTCGCGAGGCGGCTGGACGAATGGAACTACGGGGTTCTCCCGACGGTGCAAAAGGAGCATGGGCGGGAGGCGCTGACGGTTTTGGAGCCAGGGCAGTGCGAGCATTGGCTGTCGCGCTGGGCGCGTGGCGGGGAGGTCCTGCGTGTGCTGGCGCCGCTGCTGGAACAGGTGCGCGGTTCGGAGGCGTTGCGCACGTGGCTGCTCCTCCAGGATGCGCTGCTGCTGCATGACCTGTTGTCTTCGGGCGCGCCGAAGCCGCCGTCGGGGATGCTGACGCCGTTGCTGGGGACGGAGGGGGACGCGCTTTTTGACCTTTTGTGCGCGATCAGCGCGGTTCCGCAGTGGTTCGCGACCTGTCGGCGCCTCGGCGTGCCAGACGAGTATGCGTGGGCGTCGGTGCCAGCCGTCTATGACAATGCGGAGACGTTTTTCCGTGCGCATGGACATTGGGGGCATTCGCGGGACATGCACTGGCTGGCGCACTACATCGAGGGCAAGCTGTTCCGCATCGGGCGCTTCGAATACATGGTTCGGGAGGCGGCCCCGTGGGTGCCTGCGGTCTTCCGCAGCCGCCGCACCGGCCGGATGGTCCTGCTGGCGCGGGACAACTGGAAGTTCCTCGCGAATGGGCTGCGGCTGCCGCTGGACGAGCCGTTCGCGAAGGCGGAATACACGACTTCGCTGGTGCAGGACGGCAAGGTCATCCGTGGAACGCTCATCGACCCGCGCGGGTTTGCGCGCCTGGAGCGCGAGGTGACGCTGGACGCCACCGAATACGAGGCGGCGATGAAGCCGTATGAACTGACGGCGGAGATCCACATCCCAGGCGGAGGCGGCATGACGATGGAGAAGGCGCAGTCGTCCCTGAAGGAGGCGCGGGAGTTCTTCCCGAAGCATCTGGGCTGGAAGCCGCCCTTCTTCTGGTGCGTGAGCTGGGTCTTCAATCCAGACATCGCGGCGGAACTGCCCGCGTCGAACATCGCGGAGCTCCAGCGCCGCGTCTATCTGGCGCCGCGGGATTCGACGCGCGATTCGGGGCTGCACTTCGTCTTCGAACGCACCGACGGCGACTGGCTCTCCTATCCAGATGACACCTCGCTAAGGCGCGCGTTCCTGAACATCCTGCGGCGTGGCGGCATCCTCAAGAACGGAGTGATGGTCATCGACGACGCAGGCATCGACGCCTTCCGGCCGGGATTCTACGCGGGCGTTGAACTCTGAGCATCGCGCAGGATGCGGACATACCCGTATTGGGCGAGGAGGCGCAGGAATCGGATGACGTCGCCAATGGCGTCGTCGTCTGCATGGGTGCCGAGGCTGGCGTCGGCGATGCGGAGCGCCTCCAGCAGCGTGCGGCGGCCGTCGAGCAGCGTATAGTAGATGCGGTTGATGCGTCCGCGTCCGCAGTAGGAGCGCTTTTCGTATGGGATGTTGGCGAGGCTCCAGGGGGTGCCAGGGACGAGGCGCTGCACGACCATTTGGGCGGCGATGCGCTCGTTTTCGGCGAGGGGGGCGGGGGGCTCGTCGGGGAGCCGCCAGGCGGCCACGGCGGCCTCCGCCTCGTCGTCGGCGATGGCGCCCGGGCACCAGTCGTTGACGGAGCGGAGCTGCCCCGTGGCGAAGTCGCAGCGGGCGTTGCGGCGCCAGGGTTCTTCTTCGCGGTAGCGTTCCAGGCGAACGGTCGCGAGGCGCTTGAGGTCGGGCAGGAGTTCTGCGTAGTCGGCGGGGGTTGCGGTCAGGAGGAATGCGGCGAATGCGGCGTTGAGGGTGGCGACGCGCCGTCCGAGGTCCCAGTCGACGTCGTTGAAGATGGGGTTGGAACTATGGTGGAAGGGCGACGGCTCGTTTTCGACAAAGAGCCAGTTGGTGGGGACTCCGAGGAGCGGTTCGCCGCCCATGGTGTCGTCGGAGAGGGTGGCGGGCATTTCGTCGATGCGGAGGTCGGGCGCGCAGAGTTCGAGGATGCGTCGCATCAGCAGGTCCCCGAAGAAGGGGAGGCACGGGGCGCTCAGGCGCCACTGGAGGGGGAAGCCGAGTTCGCGGCACATGGTGGTGGAGAGCATGTCCATGTTCATCGCGGCGCGGAGGTGGTGGCGCTTGAGGGCGAGGTAGGCCATGAAGCCGTAGTGCTCCATCGAGAAGACGACGCGCAGGCTTTTCCTGAGGCGCAGCCCGGAGTTCTTGAGCATCCGTCCGATCTGGATGCCCGCGGCGACGCCGCTGGCGTCGTCGGAGAGGAACGGCTCGTAGAGGTGGGCGAAGATGCCGTATTCCTCCTCGCTTTCGCCTGGGATGCGGGCGGTCACGGTGTAGATGGAGCCGTCGGAGATGCGCGCGGGCAGCACGCCCTTCAGGCGCACGGGGCGGCCGTTCTTGACTTCTGTCCACACCTTCATCGCGCGCCGCGCGGTGATCACGAAGATCGGGATGCGCAGATCCTCCTTGACATAGTACCACCCCCACTGCCCCTGTCCGTTCATCCAGTGCGTCGAGTCCGGATCGCGCCAGCCCTGCGCGAAGTCCGTCGCGACGATGCCCAGCGCCCCTGCGCGCGCAATGGGCTGGTTGATTGCGCCCTTCGGCATCCCGTCGACGAGCACCCATTTGCCGCGCGCCTTTTCAGGGTGTTCTGGATCCCAGAAGACGGCCTCGCCAGTCGCGCCGCCCTCGGGCGTGGGGCCGCACCAGGTCGCGGCGGAGTAGGCGATTTCGTCGCTGTCGGCGATTCGCCGTTCCCCCTCTGGCCACGGCGAGACGATGTCGAGGGTCGCTCGCCCGTCGAGATCCCACGCCTGGGGCATGATGGCGTCGTAGGCGGCGGTCACGCCGTCGCAGCGGTGGGCGATGCGCTCCACGTCGGAGAAGCCCTCCGCGCGGAGGCGGTCGGCGAGCCAGGCGGTCGAGACCGCGAAGTCCTGGTGGCAGACCCGCTTCTCCAATTCGTAGATGCGTCGCGTGTCGGCTTCGTAGTCCGTCGGGGAAAACGCCGCGCCCAGGCGGCGGTAGAGCGCTGTGAAATCCATAAGAGTGTCCTGCAGGAAAGATTGCCCCCGCGGATAATATAAGCCAATCGGCTGGGACGACTGGGACGACTGGGAGGACTGGGGGCGTGTGTCGGCGGGCTATGCCCGCCGACGGGGGGTGGCGGGCGCGGCGGTGCTATATTATGGACTGGCGGGGGATAGGAGGCGAAGATGCGACGTGAGAAGATTGAATGGTGCCAGTTGTACTGGTATGACACGGATCGGCCTGAACTGCCGCGCGTGATGCTGGTCGGCGATTCGATTGTCGTGGGCGAACGGGACCTACTGGCGAAGGCATTGGAGGGGCAGGCGACGGTCGCGGCGTTCTCGACCTCGAAGATTGTCGGGGATCCGCAGTTTCCCCGTGAACTGGATTTCGCGCTGGGGGACTATCCGCCCGACCTCATCGTCTTCAACAACGGGCTGCACGGGCGGAACTACGACGACGGCTTCTATCGGCGCGGCCTGGAGAGCGCGTTCGACCATCTGCGGGGGCGGCTTGCCGTGCCGCTGCTGTGGCGCAACTCCACGCCGATCACGGTGGCGGGGCATCCCGAGGAGTTCCATCCGCAGGACAATGCGCTGGTGCTGCGGCGGAACCAGATTGCGGAGGAGGTCGCAAGCGCGCGCGGGCTTCCCGTGATCGACCTCTACACGCCGATGGCCGCGCATCCAGAATACAGCCGAAAGGACGGCTACCACTACACGCCCGAAGGCTATGCGGCGCAGGTGGCCGTGCTTGCGCCGAGGATCCGCGAGGCGCTCGGCCTTGCGTGCCCATGACCGCGAAGCCGTACAACCAGGAGACGGTGGCGGGGGTCATGATGGCGGTCTACAACGCGGGGCGATGGCTGCGCCCCGCGGTGGAGTCGGTGCTGGGGCAGACGCACCGCGCGCTGCGGCTGGTGATGTGCGACGACGGCTCGACGGACGATTCATGGAGCGTGATGCAGGAGTTCGCCGCGCGCGACACGCGGGTGCGGTTGCTGCGCAACGAACGCAACCTGGGCGTGCCCGCGACGCGGAACCGAATGCTCGCGGCGGTGCCGCCGGAGGCGGAGGCGCTGGCGGTGATGGACAGCGACGACGTGGCGCGCCCCGAGCGCCTGGAGGTGCAGCTGGCGTATCTTGCGGCGCATCCCGAGGTGGCGGCGGTGGGGGCGTCGATCGACATCATCGACGAGGACGGGGTGCGCTATGCGTCGCGGCGCTATCCGTGCAAGACGCCGGAGGTGCGTCGCGGCGCGCTTCGCGCCAACCCTGTCGCGCATTCGACGCTGTGCATTCGGCGTGAGGCGATGGCGGCGCTGCGTGGCTATGACGAGGGATGCCGCAGCTGCGAGGACTACGAACTGCTGCTGCGGCTGCTGGAGGGGCACGAGGTGGCGAACTGTCCCGAGACGCTGGTGGACTACCGCATTTCGCGGAGCCAGTGGAAGCAGCGCCATCTGAAGGACACGCTGCTGACGACGCTGGCCCTCCAGCGGCGGTATCTCTTTCGGCGCCGCTTCGCGTCGGCGGGCGGCTGGCTGTCGCACCTGGCGAAGTATCCGCTGCTGCTGCTGCCCTCGTCGTGGGTGCTGGCCCTCTTCCAGCGGCTCGCCTACCGCCGTTGAGGCGATATATTGACGACATGGACAACGCGCGGATCGACAAGGCATTCTCGTGGCTGGCGCTGGCGTATGCGCTGCTGCTGGCGGTGCCGCTGGGGATGCCTGGCGCCGCGGGGACGGCGCTGCTGCTGGCGGACGCCCTGGCGCCGCTGATGCTGTGCCAGTTGTGGCGGAAGCGCCGCGAGGCGTGGGCGCTGCTGGCGGGCGAGGGGCGTGAACTGGCGCTGCTCGGGGGGTGGGCGGTCGCGGCGTG
>JAEEXV010000031.1 GCA_016287975.1 Lentisphaeria bacterium
ACCCCGCCCATAACCCGCCCATCGCCGCGCATCGATCCCGCGCCATCCCACATATCCGCCCCGCACCGCAATGCCACCCCGCCCATAACCCGCCCATCGCCGCGCATCGATCCCGCGCCATCCCACATTTCCCCGCCCCGCGCATTCCCCGCCGTTTTCGCGCCGCCTGCGCCGCTCACCAGCCCCCGCGGTGCTGTGCCGCCGCATTCTTGCGGCGGAAGCCAAGCCTCGCCACCCATCACTCGCAAAAAACAAAACTTTTTTAGTTGTGTATATTTGCAATCTTATTTTCAAGTGATATAGTAACCATCGCGCCGAGATACAAGATCTTTTTAGTAATCTTTTAATCCATGTCCCGTTTGGCTCGGCGCGGGGCGTTTTTTTCAACCAACCACAGAGGAGAAGAAGACCATGACCAATACGAGAATCGCAGTTGTGCTGTTTGCCCTGGGCGTTGCCGTCTTTGCGGGAGTCCCGCTGAACAACCTGAACGGGAGCGGGGGCATCGCGTTCAACCCGCTGGCATACACTTCGGGCTTGAAACTGGAGGACACCTCGTGGATTTCGAAGCCGCAGGTGGGGGCATGGTACGTGAAGCTGCCCGAGAGCAACATCGAGTGGAGTTCGTACAGCGTCTCGGTGACGGTGGCGGAGCGCATCGAACTGGGGTATGCGGCGAACCTGGTGAACGCGCGGGACTACGGCGACAACGCCATCGAGGCGCATAGTTTCGGGATCAAGGTGCGGCTGCTGGACGAGGACGCCTTTGACACGAACTGGCTTCCCGCCGTCGCCGTCGGCGCGGTCTACAAGCATACGGACAGCAACACGACGGACGCCTTCGGGCTGTCGCACTCAGGGCTGGAATACTATCTGGTCGCGAGCAAGCTGATCAAGGCGACGCCGGTGCCGGTCCTGGTCTCGGGCGGCATCCTGCGCAGCGACGAGGTGGTCTACGGCGTGGTCGGCCACGGCCACTACGGCACCTCCTTCTTCGCGAACATCGACGTGCTGCCCGCCGAGAACGTCGCCATCGGCCTCGAATACCGCCAGGGGATCAAGGCGGGCAGCGGCATCGAGAACGCCTCCTACTGGGAAGGGCACGTCGCGTGGTTTGTCAACTCCCACCTGACCCTGGTCGGCGCCTACGTCGACACCGGCAAGACCGACAAGGGCTTCGGAAAACTCGGCGTCGGCGACGGCTTCGTCCTGAGCGCACAGTACCAGTTCTGAACCATGCGCCCGCCCCGCGGTGCCCCGCTCACAGCGGCCGCGGGGCGAAGCCCGAGGCCCGCCGCGCCCATTCGGTGACGCGGACGACCTCCAGCCCCTCCTCGAGGGAGATGGGATAGGGCGCCTGGTTCACGAGGGCGTCGTAGACGGCCCTCCACATCAGGCGCAGTTCGGTGCGGCCGTTGGCGGGGGCCAGCGGGAGTTCCTCCTCGATGACGGGCGGCGACTCCTGGGAGCGGTAGCTCCCGAAGAGCGCGCGGTTGCCGTAGTTGGCGGCCAGCGGCCCGAACTGGAACCCAGGATCGAGATATTTGACATGGACGCTCTTCTCCGCGAGCGGCACGACCAGCGTCCCCCGATCGCCCTCGGCATAGTAGAGGTCGTCGGGCAGCATCGTGTTGCCCGACACCTCGACATCCACCACGCGGCGGTTCTCGCCGCGCAGAATGACCTTGAAGTAGTCCTCCGCGGGCCCCGCCGAGACCCGATGCTGCAGGTCGCTCCAGAGGTCCGCGACGGGCGCCTCCAGCAGCTGCAGCCCCTGGTCGATCAGGTGCGGCCCCCAGTTGTTCAGCAGCCCGCCGAAGGCCGCCGCCGTGGTCTGCCAGTCGAAGCGCCGCGAGAAGGTCGGATGGCGATGCACGCGAACCGCATAGACGTTGCCGAGCTTGCCCGAATCGATCCACTCCTTCACGACGTTGAAGGCCGCCTCGAAGCGGCGGTTGTGCCGCAGGAAGAGCCGCCCTGGATGGCGCTCCGCCGCGTATTTCAGTTCCAGCGCCTGCCCCGCGCTGACCGCGATCGGCTTCTCGATCACGACCGCCTTGCCCGCCTCCAGCGACTGGATGGCGTGCAGGGTGTGGTCGCAGTTGCGCGTCGCCACCGTGACCAGCTCCACCTCAGGGTCGGACAGCAGCTGCCCGATGTCCTCGTAGCGCTTCATCGAGGGGAAGTCCTGCGCCGCCGCCTCCCGCCGCGACGGCTCGTGGTCGCACATCGCATGAAGTTCGAAGCACTCGGGGAAACTCCCCATCTCCACCGCGTGCATATAGCGGCCTGCATTGCCGAAGCCCAGGATGCCGACCTTCACCCGACGTTGTTTCTGCGTGCTCATTTTGCCACTCCCAGTTCCCTGCGAAGCCCCTCCAGCAGCGCCGCCGTGCCGCGGATGTCCGCCTGCTGCTGCGCCTCGTCCGCGATCTCGCGCTCGATCACCAGCGGCCCCGTGTAGCCGAACTCGCGGTGCAGGTGGCGGATCAGCTCCAGCACCTGCGCGTCCCCCTCCCCGACCCGCTCCTCGTCGCCCAGGGTCGCGGGCTGCGACGGGCGCCGCCCGTCCTTGATGTGCATGTTCACGACCCGCGCCCCCAGGCGGTCGACCAGCGCCGACGGGTCGTCGAAGTTGTAGATGAGCAGGTTCGCGGGGTCGAAGTTCAGCCCGATGTTGGGCATCTCCAGGTCGCGGAAGAAGCGCTCCAGCACCGCCACGGGCTCCTGCCCAGTCTCGAAGATGAAGCGCTGCCCCTGGTTCTGGCAGAACTCCAGGAAGCGCCGCATGTCCGCGACAAAACGCCGATAGCAGTCCCCGTCCTCCTGCGGAATGAAGCCGACGTGCGCCGCCAGCGTGTCGACGCCGAGCTCCGCCGCCAACTGCGACGCCATGCAGTTGCGCACCATGCGCTCGGCGCGCATCGCCTCGGGCACCAGCCCCAGCGTCGGCGGACCGTCCCAGAAGCCCCCCGCCTGCCCGCGGTACGGCACCCACACCGCGCTCACCGCGATCTCCCGCGCCGCGAGTTCCCGCCGAAACGCCGCCACCCGCGACGCCCGCTCAGGCCCGAAGAGCAGCGCGTCCGAGACGCCGCCCAGATGGCACAGATGCAGCCCGCACGCGGTGATGCGCTCCAGGCATTCCGCCGCCGTGCGGTCATACACCTTCGCGACGGCCCCGATTTGCAGGGGGATGGCATGCGACATGGCTTCAATTCCTCCGATGATGGTTCAGTTCATCCGCTGCCCGAGGTGCCGGTTCCGATAGGCGCTCGGAGAGCAGAGCAGGTATTTCTTGAACAGGCGGGAGAAGTAGAGTTCGTCCGAAAAACCGCATTGCGCGGCGATCACCTTGACGGGCGTCAAGTCCTGCTCCAGCGCCTCGCGGGCGCGCTGCAGACGCTGCCGCACCACGAAGTTCTTCGGAGGCACGCCGTGGCACTGCCGGAACAGCCGCATGAAGTGCTTCAGCGAAAGATTGAGCTTCGCCGCCTCGGCCCCGAAGTCCCAGTCATGCTCCGGCTGCGCGACGATCTGCAGCGCCAGCGCCTCCAGCGCCGCCTGGTGAAAGCCGCCATGCCAATCCACGCGCTCCTGGTGCTGGAGCGAGAGCAGGATCGACTCGAGTTTCGAGACCGCGAAGTCATGGCGGCCCTGCTGCAGCAGCAGAATCAGCTCCAGCATGTCCGCCTGGAAGCACTGCGGCGAACGGATCACCGTGTAGGGCCGCGCCGCCTCCGACGCCAGCCGGAACAGCCCCGTTTCCAGATAGCGTAGCACCCGCTCCCCCTCGAAGCAGACGTGGATCTGGTGCCGCGTCGTCCCCGTCGGCGAGCCGTACGAGAAGAGCGCCTCCGGCGAGGTCAGGAAGGCCACTGGCCCCTTGAGCAGCCATTCCCGCCCCCCGTCCACCGAGAGATACACGGGCCCCGAATGGATGTACTGAACCCCGTAGAAACGCGGATGCGCCTTCGCGCACCCGCACGCCGCACGATTGCTGCTGAAACTCGCGAACTCCAGTCCCGCGAAAAACTCGCTCCGTTCCTCCATCCCCATGACAGGCCTCCTCCCTGCTCACTGTCATACATTAGCCCCCCTCCCGATATTTGCAAGGCCAATGCGCATTTTCTCCATCCCAATGCGCACTCCGTGCATTCCCGCCCATTGGCCGCGCATCGATCCCGCTTGCCCATCGCCGATTAACTGGCCGCGAAGCCACCCCGCCCGTGAAGCGCCAAGCCTCGCCCATGCACATTGGCCCGCCGGGCAAGCCCGGCGGCACACGCCGCCCATACATCGGGGCCCGCCGCCCATGCCACCCCGCCCCAGCATTACCCCAGCGTGTGCCAGCGGGCTTGCCCGCTGGTAAAGCTTCGCTCCCGCTTGCCATCGCCGATTGGCCGGCCGCGCAGGAGCGCGGCCCGCCCCCCGCATTACCCCAGCGTGTGCCAGCGGGCTTGCCCGCTGGTAAAGCTTCGCTCCCGCTTGACATCGCCGATTGGCTGGCCGCGCAGAAGCGCGGCCCTCCCGCGCCCATTAGCGCCGCCGTCACTTATTCGCGGTCCAGGCGTCGTGGTCGGTGTGGAGCAGATGATGGGACTTCTCGGAGAGCGGCGCGCCCAGGAACTCCTGGTAGAGGGCCTGGACGTCGGGGTTCTCGTGGGAGAAGCGGACGCGGCTGCTGCTGTCGAGTTTCCAGAGTTTCCTGCCGCGGTAGACGGCGAGTTCCTGCCCCTCGTGGATCGGCTGGCCGCCGCCGCCCGCGCAGCCGCCAGGGCACGCCATGATCTCGACGAAGTCGTATTTCGCCTCGCCGCGCACGATCGCCTCGCAGAGCAGTCGCGTGTTCGCGAGGCCCGAGGCCACCGCGATCCGCAGCGTGCCGAAGCCAGGAATCTCGATCGCGCTTTCCTGCCACGCCTGGCCGCCCGCGGGACGGAAAGGCGCGAAGGCGTCGGCGTCGGGGTTCCTGCCCGTGATCAGGAAGAATGCCGAGCGCAGCGCGGCCTCCATCACGCCGCCAGTCGCGCCGAAGATGACGGCGGCGCCCGTGCCGCTGCCGAGCGGCGAATCGAAGGCCGCCTCCTCCAGTTTCGCGGGATCGACGCCCTTGAGCGACAGCAGGCGACAGAACTCGCGCGTGGTCAGCACCACGTCGACATCGGGGTCGCCGCAGGCGTCCTTCATCACTGGCAGTTCGCACTCCGCCTTCTTCGCGGAGCACGGCATCACCGAGACGACGCACATCCTGTGCGGGTCGATCCCCTGCTTCGCGGCGAAGTAGGTCTTGGCCACCGGCCCGAACATCTGCTGCGGCGACTTCGCCGTCGAGAGGTTCTTCGTGAGCTGCGGGAACTGCGTCTTGAGGAAGCGCACCCAGCCAGGGCAGCACGAAGTGAACATCGGCCAAGGATGCGCGTCCCTGTGCTTCAGCCGCTCGACCAGTTCGCTGCCCTCCTCCATGATGGTCAGGTCCGCGGCGAAGTTGGTGTCGAAGACATAGTCGAAGCCCAGCGCCTTGAGCGCCGCGACCATCCGCCCCACCGTCGCCACATCCGTGTCCAGCCCGAACTCCTCGCACCACGCCGAACGCACCGCAGGCGCCACCTGGATCACCGTCGTCACCGCGGGATCCGCCAGCGCCGAAAGCACCTTGTCCGTGTCGTCGCGCGCCGTCAGGGCGCCCGTCGGGCAGTGGGTCACGCACTGCCCGCAGAAGGTGCACGCCGTCTCGACGATCGGCCGACGGTCGCGGGTGTCGACCACCGAGCGGTGCCCGCTTCCCACGGCGTCCCAGATGTGGACGCCCTGCATCTTGTCGCAGACCTGCACGCAGCGCATGCACTGCACGCACTTCGACGCGTCCCGCACGATCGGGCAAGCCGCCGAGGCCGCGTTCCGCTCAGGCTTCACCTCGTAGGGGATGTCGCGCAGATTGAACTCCCTCGCCAGGTCCTGCAGGCGGCAGTTGCCGCTGCGCACGCAGGTCGTGCACGACGTGCGGTGCTTCGAGAGGATGAGCTGCAGATTGACCTTGCGGGCCGCAAGCACGCGCGGCGACTCCGTCTTCACCTGCATCCCCTCCGCGACCGGCGTGTCGCACGCAGGGGCCAGGCGAGAGACGCCCGCGATCTCCACCACGCACAGGCGGCACGCCGCGATCTCGTTGAGTTCCTTGAGGTAGCACAGATGCGGGATGGCAATCCCCGCCGCCTCCGCCGCCTGCAGCACCGTCGTCCCCTCCGCCGCCTGCACGGCCTTGCCATTGATCGTCAGATTCACCATTTCGCGTTCCTCCCTCCCTTGAAGTTGCCAAAGCCAAAGCAGTCGCACCTGAGGCACCTTGCCGCCTCCTCGGCGGCCGCCTCCTTGCTGTAGGGGCACTCCATGCACTCGAAGTCGTGCTTCCGCTCGTCCGCGGGGCGCTCCTCAGGATTGACGCGTCCGTGCGCCCTGAGATCGGCGAAGCGCGGCGGCGGCACCTCGACGCCGCAGCCGATTTCGTGATGGAAGCCCAGATACGCGTCGATGTTCGCCGCCGCGACCTTGCCCGCCGCGATCGCCTTGATCACCGTCGCGGGCCCCGTCACCACGTCCCCGCCCGCGAAGACCCCTGGCAGGCCAGGGAGCGCCGTCGCGTCGTCGGCCTTCATCCAGCCGCCGCGGCCGCATGGCACGCCCTCGGCCTCGAAGGTCTTGCTGTCGATACCCTGGCCGATCGCGACCAGCACCAGTTCGCATGGAATCCGCAGCGGCGCCGCGGCCGCGTCCTTCGGCGCGGGGCGCCCGCCCGCATCGACCTCGCCGATCAGCTGCGGCTTCGCCCAGAAGGCGGCGACCTTTCCCGCGGCGTCCGTCTCGACCTTCAGCGGCGCCGCCAGCTGCAGGATCTCGGCCCCCTCCGCAATCGCCCCCTCGACCTCCTCGCGCTGCGCCGTCATGTCCTCGATGCGGCGCCGATAGACGCAGGTGACCTTCGCCGCGCCCAGGCGTACCGCCGAACGCGTGCAGTCCATCGCGACATTGCCGCCGCCCACGGCCACCACGCGCTTTCCGCTGAAATCAGGCTGTTCGCTGTCCCCGATGCCGCGCAGCAGCTTCACGGCGGAGACGACGCCCTCGGCCTCCTCGCCCTCGATGCGCAGCTTCTTGTCCGTGTGCGCGCCGATCGCAAGGAAGACCGCGTCGTACTCGCGGCGCAACTGCGCCAGGGTGACTTGTTTGCCCACCGGGACATCGGTCTCGGCCTCGATGCCCAGCGACAGGATCGAGCGGATCTCGCCGTCCAGCACTTCGCGCGGGAAGCGGTAGCTCGGGATGCCGTAGCGCATCATCCCGCCCAGTTGCCTGCGCTGCTCGAAGACCTTGACCTGGTGACCCATGAGCGCCAGGAAATACGCCGCCGTGAGCCCGCCCGGGCCGCCGCCCACGACCGCGACCTTCTTCCCCGTCGGCGCCGCGCACGCGGGCTGCGGGACCTCGCCCGCCATCTCCACCGCGTAGCGCTTCAGCGCCCGGATGCCCACCGCGTCGTCCACCATGCCGCGTCGGCAGTGGCTTTCGCACGGATGCTCGCAGATGTATGCGCACGCCACGGGGAACGGGTTGTCCTTGCGGATCAGCCGCACCGCGTCCGCGAACCGTCCCTCGCGCACCAGCGCGATGTAGCCGGGGATGTCGACCTCGGCGGGGCACAGCGCGCGGCATGGCACCGCCTCCTTCCGCCCGACCAGGCAGTGCCCGCTTGCCGCATGCGCCAGATAGTCGTCCCGAAAGCCGCGGAGGCTCAGCAGCACCGCGTTGGCGGCCTCGACGCCGATCGCGCAGTCCGCGGTGTCCGCGGCGGCCTGCGCCGTCTCCTCCAGCAGCCGCACCGTGTCGGCGTTCCCCTCCCCGTCCAGCAGCCGTTCCAGCAGTTCCGCCATGGCCTGCAGGCCGATGCGGCACGGCACGCACTTGCCGCAGCTCTGCGAGCGCGACAGCACCAGGTAGTCCAATGCGGCCTCCACGGGGCACAGCCCGGGGGGATTCGCCGTCAGCCGACGCTGCATGCCGGCGTGCAACTGCTCCAGCGTACTCTCCAGCTGAAGCGGGGTCTTGAGTTCAAGTCTGTTCATGGAACCACGGACCATTTTGGGAAGCGAATTGCCTTGTCCGCGCAACGCGGAAGGAAACGGTAAAGTGCTGTACTATAATTCGCCGCCCCACCTCCCGCGCACCGTCTCCGAAAACCGTCCCCCATCCCGCAAATCCCGATCCGAAGTGTAAAGTAAGGCTGTCCGCGAGAAATCCGCAATCCCGTCCAGCGTCCTGGTGCCGAAACCGGCCCAAAAATGGGCCGGCACGGAACGCCTGGGTCCTGGGTCCCGTCCAAAGTCCTGGGTCGTGGGTCCTGGGTCCTGTCCAAAGTCCCTGGCCCTGGGTCCTGGGTCGTGGGTCCTGGGTCCTGTCCAAAGTCCTGGGTCCTGGGTCGTGGGTCCTGGGTCCTGTCCAAAGTCCCTGGCCCTGGCCCTGGGTCCTGGGTCCTGGGTCCTGTCCAAAGTCCCTCCCCCTTTTCCCCATGTCCGCCCCCGTCACCATCGATCCGACTCCCCGCTTCCGCCTCTCCCCGTATCTGTACATGCAGTTCGCGGAGCCCCTGGGCAACGCCGACTCCTCGATCGACGCGGCCTGGGACTATCTCCGCCAACGCTGGCAGCCCAAGACCGTCGAGATCCTGCGCAAACTCGCGCCGCCGATGATCCGCTGGGGCGGCTGCTTCGCCTCCTACTACCACTGGCGCGAGGCCATCGGCCCGCGCAGCCAGCGCACCCCCGTCCTCAATCTCTGCTGGGACGGCCTCTTCTCCAACCAGGTCGGCACCTGCGAACTGGCGGAACTCGCCCGCCTCCTCCCCACCGAACTCCTCCTCACCGTCAACTTCGCATCCGAAGGCTGCGACCAATGGGCCCGCCCCGCGCCTGGCATCGACCGCGCGGGCACTCCCGAGGAGGCCGCCGCTTGGATCCGCTACTGCAACGACCCCGACGACCCGCTGCGCCGCAGCCACGGCTACGACGCCCCCTTCCGCGTCCGCCACTGGCAGATCGGCAACGAGACTGGCTACAAGCCCACTCCGCTTCTCACTGGCGGCTTCACCGCCGCCCAGAACGCCGCCCGCGCCAGGGAGTTCATCGCCGCCATGAAGGCCGCCGACCCGACCGTGCAGTTGATCGTCTGGGGCGACGGCCCCAACCAGGAATGGGAGGCGCGCTACCGCGGCGGCCAGACCAGCGACTGGCTCGAGGCCGTCTGCGACGCCGTCGGCGACACCGCCCAAATGGCCGCCTTCCACAACCATTTCGGCATCGGCCCCAAATACGCCCCGCTCGCCGCCCATCTCTACCAGCAGGACCCCGACCGCACCTGGGACCTCCTGCAGCAGGGCGTCGACGACTTCGAGGCCCGCATCGACTACATGCGCCGCTCCCTCAAGCCATTCCCCCAGAAACTCGCCATGACCGAAGGGCATTTCGTGCCGCCTGGCCGCGAGGACGGCAAGCTCCTCTCCTCATGGGCCGCGGGCGTCGCCTACGCACGCTGCGCCAACATCCTCGAGCGCAACGGCGACATCATCGAGATCGCCACCCTCGCGGACTTCATGGGCAACCGCTGGCAGTCGAACGCGGTCATCCTCCCCGCCTCCAACTGGCTGGACACCGCGCGCCCCTATCTGATGCCCGTCGGCACCGTCATGGCCCTCTTCCACGCCCACCAGGGCGACACCGCGCTCGCCGCCTCCGCCCCCGCCGACGTCGACCTCGCCGCCAGCCGCCGTGGCGACACCCTCTGCCTGCATCTCGTCAACCTCGACCCGCACCACGCCAAGCCCCTCGAACTCCCCCTCCCCGAGAGCGCGACCGCCGACCTCTGGGAAATCGCCGCCGACCCGACCGACGAGGTCTCCTCGCTCCGCCCCGACCTCTTCGAGCCGCGCCACCGCCGCCTCGACGCCCCCGCCTACACCCTCCCCGCCGCAGGCGTCGCCGCCCTTGAACTCCCCCTCGCCTGACCCACCCCGGCCCATCTCGGAAAACCCGTGGTCCCGTGCCGGCCCATTTTTGGGCCGGAAAACGCGAGGTCC
Organism: Lentisphaeria bacterium; assembly: GCA_016287975.1. Next base: position 10,127 of record JAEEXV010000031.1, read on the forward strand.
CGTGCCGGCCCATTTTTGGGCCGGAAACCCCATAGCTCCCATTGATCCCATGAATCCCAGCCCATCTTCCCATCCCTCCCCGATGACGTCAGAGGCTTTTCCCCACGGCATCCTGGCATTGACCTTCGACGACAGCCGCTGCGCGGAGTGGCTCGCCCAGCTGCCCCGCTTCGAGCGATACGGCGCGCACGCGACCTTCTTCTTCCACAAGGAAATCGACGCCGGGAAACTGGACGCGATGCGCGCGCTCAAGGCCGCGGGGCACAGCATCGGCCTGCACGCGCTGCACCATCTCGACGCCGTGCCGAACCTGGAGGAAATGGGCGCAGAGCGCTATATCGCCCAGGAAATCGCGCCGCAGCTCGCGGCAATGGCGGACGCGGGGCTAACCACGCGCAACTTCGCCTACCCGAACAACCGCCGCAACGCCGCAACCGACGCCGCGCTCGGCGCCCTCTTCCGCCGCTTCCGCGCGGGCCTGCCCGTCCCGCGTCCGCTTGGCACCCCCGTGACCGAGCGCCCCGACGCGCTGATTCCCCTCGCCGAGGTCGCCACCAGGCGCGTGCTGGGCGGCGCGGGCATCGGCGAGTTCTATTCGACGCGCCTCCCCGACCTCATGGCGGAACTGGAGGCCGCCGCCCGCACCCGCTCCCTGCTCGTATTCTTCAGCCACGGCATCTCCACCCAGCCCAACCCCATCGACATGCACGAGGACACCCTGGAGGCCCTGCTGCAGAAGGCCACCGCCCTCGGCATCGCCATCCTCGGCTTCGACGACCTCCCCGACGGCGACGATTAACCAGCCGCCGCGCAAACGCGCTATTTCCGATGGTTCTTGCGGGCGCCCCCGAATTGGCGCATCAATGTCCCAAATGCTTTCATCCCCTTAATGGCCATCTGCAATTTGCGCACGCGCTCCTTGTCGGGACAGAGCGTCTTGATGACATCAAGGCACGTCAATGCCGCTTGCACCTCATTTTCGGCAAGCCAGAAGCGGAAGGTCGCAATCTGCCACTCCAGCCATGCGGCCGGGTGCGTGATGGACGGAATCTGCGTGGTGCGCACCAGTTCCCTGGCTTCGTTCATCTTCCTCGTCTCCATCAGCATGTCCAGCAATTGCGCCCGCGCAAAGTAATATTCTGGATGCTGTTCGACAATCGGACGCAGAATCATTTCCGCCTCTTTTCCCTGTCCCAGCGCATGGAGAACCCCTGCCAGGTTGTTCCCGATGGGAAAGCATTCAGGTGCCAGAGCGTAGATCACGCGATACCGCCGCGCAATGTCCTGCCAGTCTGGATGCGCCTCGTGCGTCGCCTTGATGATGGCCCCGAACTCGCCCGCGATCTCCTCAGGGTATTCGCAGAACTGGTAGTCTGGCGACAACTTCATGGTGTTGAGGACGATCTCCTTGCTCTGCGAGCCTTTCCCACGTCCCTGGATATGGATGTGTTCGCCGCTCTTGAGCACCCCTTTCTCCAGCAACATCGTGCTGGCTTGCAAACGCAGCTTCTCCGTCCCGAAGGCGCCGTTCATGATGAGCCGCAACAACTCCACCGCTGCGGGATGGGTGCTTCCCGACAGCATCGAAAGCACCTTGCCTGACTTCGTGGAGCCATCGTTGACCGCAGCCTCGACAAAATCCACCAGCCAGCGGCTCCGCAGCATTGGATCGGCCTCGCCATCTGGAACGCGAAGCGGATAGTCGTCCGCACGGAAATATGGCCAGTCCCCACGGATGGTTTTTGCCTTGCCGTACTTTCGAAGCCACTCCAGATACTTCTGTACGAGGGGGGCGTACTGGGATCCCATCGGCAACATCCCCCAGCGCGTCGACGCCTGGCCCAGGTCGCCAAGATTCGCGGCGGCGCACCCCGTGAAGAAGGCCAGGTCAGGGATCTCCAGAAAGTCTGCCGACAACGCGACCTCCAGGATGTCCGAATGGCATCGGTAATGCGCCAGCGCCTCGCAGATCTTGAGGATGACCTGCTCATTGAACGGCGCCAGCGTCGTGGCCACGTAGGCGGCGTTCAGCCCCGCCTCGTCCTCACCGTTGAAATAGAGTAGCGTGGCCAGATTGGCAACGCCGAAACTGTTGGGTTGTTTCATCTCCGTCACCGCCTGGCGTTGCACCCGCAGCGCCTCCGCGAACTCGTGCTGCAAAAGGTGGCAGATCGCGAGGTTGTTCAACGGTGACGGCACCACTGGAAACAACTCGTACGCACGCTGGAAAAGTGGCATCGCCGCCTTGAAGTCATGCTTCGACATGGCCTCGTCCGCCGCATGAAACACCTCCATCGACGCCTTCGCCTCCGGCGTCGTCTGATCAAGGTATTCCAGATTGTCATTGACCAGCTGATCCCGCTTCATGCAGCAGAAACGGTACTTACTGCCGCTCCCGCAGTAGCACGGGGCGTATGGATTGATCTTGTCTTTCAGCATCTCCGCTCCATTGTTTGCCAGGACTTGTAAACCGTAACTATTACACAACATATCACATCCCGCCAAATCCACCCCGTCTCCGCAAGATTCTGTTTAAAATTATGCCGACCATGCCGGCCATGCCGACCAGGCCGACACCGGCTATGCCGACCATGCCGGCCATGCCGACACCGACCATGCCGACACCGGCTATGCCGACCATGCCGACCCAGGCAAGCAAGAATCACGCATGAAAAAGAAAGCGTAAACATTTTCCCGATAACGAGTGGCAATACGATGTTACGCCATTATCTTAACACTTGATCCAGAACCAGGGATGCACGGGTTCTGAAAGTGTGTGCCAGCAAATCCCCCACTTTGGAATATCTACAATGCGCATTTTCGTCAAGCATACTGCCCTTTATAAGGATCAAGCCATTCAGCATGGTTGCTTCAAGTCTTTTGAGAAATTCTTAAAGGACGCCACGGCAAAGCCTGGTTTTCAGCATGAAAAACGAAATCAATATGATTTCCCTGGCAATTATATAAAAGCACAATCCCTGAATTTTAGACAAATCTATACTTTTAATGATTTTACCATCAACGGGGAGAGCGTTCGATGCTATTTGTGGTTATGCGTTCTCCCAAGGGGCGGACACGACTACGATACATTTAAAAATGCCCGAACCGACGAAGTGGTAAGAAATAGGATTACCGGCCTGTCGAGAGTTGACTGGGAATCTATTCGACGCGAATGCGAAATGGAGATGAATGAAAAACCAAAGAATGAATATGAATGGCCGGATCTAACTGAAAGCGAAGCATCATTTATCCTAAGAGGGCAAGGCATAACCCAGGAAATCTTTGACACACCGATTTACGAGTCTAAACAATGGATCAATAAGGTAAGAAGCACTAAATTTGATGATCCCTATAAAGTGGCCGATGCGATCACAACCAGTATTTATGCGCTGACCGGCGGCAATTACGAACTCGGACGACAGGATATTCCTTATGGTGACAACAATGAAAAGATCCTTTGCTTTCACCTGCAGACAGAGAAAAAAGATGGTTGGTTTCTTCTTGGACTTGGGACAGAAGAGGAAATTGATAAAATCGCGGCGGAAATCGGGGTGAAAGATACCGAGCCGACGTTTGAGGAGTTAGCGCAAAAATGCCGTCGCGCCTACCCATTCTCAATGCTGGAAGACGACAAGGACTTCTGGTGGAAAATGGAACGCGACAAGGATAGTAATTTTATCTTGTCAAATGAAGAAATCAATGTCGTATCGGGAAATCTGACTTTCCCAATGTTTATTAGTGGCCGTGCAGGAAGTGGTAAATCTACGATGCTCCAATATTTATTCGCAGAATACTTTTTACGATACTTAAACCACGAGAGCGTGCCAGCCCCAGTTTATCTGTCGTATAGCGAAAACTTGATTGAAAATGCCAAAAGGCTCGCGACTACCCTCTTCACCAAAAATCATGCGTATCTAAAAGAACTAAAAAAACTGCAAGAAAATCGGCTTAAATTCGATGATGTTCTAAAGGAAAAACTGGACAAATCGTTTTTCGTTTTCCAGAACATTGTCAAAAGCTGCATCGCGGAATTCAATTCATCTGCCCTGGATACGCGCTTTGCAAGTCAAAACTACGTATCGTATTCAAAATATCGGGAACTGTGGGAAGAAAAGTTCTCCAGAGTAAAAGGCGCCAGAAACGAATATGGTCCTGCCCTAAGCTGGCATGTCATCCGGACGTATATCAAAGGTTGGAACAGTGATGAATTCCTTGAACCAGAGGATTACTCTAAAATCGGACGGAGCCATAAGAGCGTTTCTGACGAAATCTTTCGAAAAGTCTATGAGAACGTATGGGATAGATGGTACAGCAAACTTCAGGAAGAAAAGCAGCTGTGGGATGACCAGGATTTGGTGAGATACTGCCTTTCCCCGGATGACAGTGAAGAAGAGTCTTTTGTGAAACAAGAGTTCTCTGCCATTTTCTGCGATGAGTCCCAGGATTTCACCCGGACCGAAACCGATTTCATCTTGCGGCTGTCCATTTTCTCGAATCGGCATGTGTACGATGAAAATACCCTTTCACAACTTCCATTTGTCTTTGCCGGCGACGAATTCCAGACGTTGAACCCCACCGGATTCAGCTGGGACTCGCTTCGCTCCTATTTCACGGAACGGCTGATCCATGAAACAGGGTTGGAAAACGGCGGGCACACCCCGGAACCAATTGAACTAACCCAAAACTATCGCTCAACCGCTCCAATTGTCAGACTTGCCAACCGCCTCCAACTCCTGCGCCAGACCCGGTGCCCGGGCGACACGCGAAAACTACCTCAAATCCCTTATTATGCCGAAGAGAACGGAGCCTCCGTTTATTGCCTTCCCCCGGATAATCCTCTTGTCTGGAAGAAACTCGGACAGATGGAAGCGGTTCTCATCATTCCCAGCGCGGATGGAGAAAGTCCGCAGGAATTTATTCAAAATTCTGCAATTAGAAACTATGTTGACTTCTATGAAGACGGTTCCCCAAAGAATATCACAATCTACAATCCAATCCAGGCAAAAGGGCTGGAATATCCGTATGTTGCAGTATATGGGTTTGATGATAAAATCCCAGAACTGAAATTGCAGGAATTGATAAAGTGGTATGATTCGGCCACTCCCCCAGATGACTCCGAAACAAAAGGCATTGATTTGCGGTATTTCTTGAGCAATGCCTATGTCTCCGCCACCCGTGCAAAGAGTAAATTGTTCATTCTCACTGATTTCAACGAGAAGTCGTTCTGGGCTTTCGCATTCACCTCCGAAGATCCTGAAATTCAAAAAAAGGTCGATCATCTTGAACATCAGATGATGGCCAAGGTCGGGGGGCATCTGCCTGACTGGCAGACCAACGACGGCACCAGTCTTTTGGGCTATATTCTTGAAGGGAACCTCAATTCCATCACGGGCGATGCGATCATCAATGCCGGCGAAGTCGCAAAAGTGACGGAAGAGCGCGGGATGAGTCTGCATGACCCTGGTCTGCTACGACAGGCGGCGGCACGTTATCGTGAACGCAGCAAGCAACTGGATGTGGATAGATGCGAGGCCTATGCCCTTTGGTATGGACAGAAATATAATGAAGCCGCACCATTGTTCGAAAAGGCTGGATTAGTTGACATGGCGGTCCTTTCTAACTGGTATGCCATCGGGAAAGCTAATAACCAGCACCAACTCATTGCTTCCTTGATTGCTTCCTTGGTCAATCTGAAAGGCAAATCGCAACGATATGAATTATTGATCGCAGAGCACTGCAAGAATGGATTGACGCTGAACGAATTCAAACTGGATCTTGATACTGTTATCAGTATCTTTGGTGGACAATGTACAGATGAAGATCGGGATCATGCGAGAAACACGCGTGAAACCTGGATGCTACTTCTGGGATATTGCCTTGATCGGGTTCCAACTGCCACTCCAGCAGATCAAAACGATGTCGCTATCATCATCGACCAGGCTCACAAACTTGGCGACTTTGGAATAAAACTGAATATGCCCAAATTGGCCTCAATGGCATTTGCTGCATCCTGCTACGAACTTGCCGTTTCGGTATGGGAAAAATACCCTTCCCCGCAACGTCCCAAAGAATACTATCGGGCAAAGTGTCAAATCATACCTTATCCCGACAATCTGGTCTTCAGGACTTTGACTGCCGACCCCGCATGGGCGCAGATTGTCACTACAGACTGGCGTGCCGACAATAATCGCCATGCCTTGACCGCCCCCCAGAAAAAAATCTTGGCCAAGGCCGTTGTCTCCGCAGGAGAGCTAGATGAGGTGAAGGCATTTTTGCCATATCTACTGGCGAACACGCCCAATATTCAAGATTCTGACACGTCAATCAGGAACGCCAACCGCAGGAAATCGCAAATCGCCGAAGAGGCGCTCAAGGCCCTGCAACGCGCCAGATTGACGGATCTTAAGGATTGGCATACGCCCGGGCCGATATATGAATCGAATGCATTGAACGTTTTGCTTGAAATCGTTGACAAAATCAAGGAAATTCGAACAGAGCAGTTTGAAAAACGACTAAGAGAAGCTTTCACTGACAAAAAAATCCGAGTCAGGGACTTCATGAGTGAGGAGTTCGGCAAATATTCAAGGGTTCTGGGAAACGACTTGCTTTTTACGGAAATCGGCATTATGATGGAAAGGCTTGGGCATTTGCTAAATGCCCAGCATTTTTACAATTGGGTTCAACAACAGACCGATGACGCCGAATTCAGACGTGAAATGGCAATCCGGTGGATTGTTTGTCGCGAACGTCAGGCCTATATGACTGAAAATCCCGATGACTATCTACCGGAGGCCATAGAAAAACGGGAGGAACTGGAAATCACCGTGGACACAGAGTTGCCTGAAGAACCTCATTTTGATAAATGGCAGTCCCTGTTTAAAACCGTTCTCAACGAATCCGGTGCCAAAAAGAGAGTTTCCAAGCCCACGCCTAACACACCGTCTCCCGCGCAGGATGTCTCCTCGGCAGTAACCATGCAGAACAGTCCATCCAACGGAGTGAATGCGCTCTCGCCAGATGGGGTGAATGACCTTCCCGACAGCATCAAAGGCAGCGACATTTTGAAGAATCCGTTTAATCCGGCTCCCCCAGATGCCGCGCCGCCGAATATCGGTCAGCGAACTTCCAATGCGTCATCACCCCATCAGGCTGCCGTTGACAAGCCAAAATCTTCCCGCAGGGGAACCAGAGGCTCCTCAGCGGCAAAAACGGATGCGTGGGTTAAACAAATTGATTTCGAGGGCTATCTCTTCGAATATAACTCCGCAAAATCCACTTTGGTCATTTCCTACGAGCCAGAGCGTCTTTCCGTCAAGATTAAGCATGGGCAATTCCCGGTCGGAGGTGAATTCATCGTTGAAAATGACCGCCTCATGAAGATTGACGATGATGGCAATAAGACCCAGACTCCATTCCGTTGCACAATGGATGGGAAACAATTGGAGTTTCAAATCATTCAAAATGGGAAAAAGATTGCGTTTCCCATTGAATAGTCCTTGCTGCCTATTGTGCTCGTCATCTCAGGACCTCCTGGCCTTTTTCCCGCCAAACGCAAGACCACAAATCTACATTTGGGCCCATTGTTCTTTTCCAACTTTCACCGGAAAAACATCGGCGTCGCGGGCGTTGGATGGCTTCTCTGGACCTTTCAGGGCGGAAATCGGCAAAGGGCTGTATGTCGGAGGAGCCGCAATCTGGCACGGCACCTGCGCCATCTGCGGCTTTCTTTGGAAACAGTTCAAAGGCTTCTGCCATGCCATAAGAAAATGTCTGAAGCCGAGCACGACAAGGCCAAAGCCCTGCCGCCGTCCACGCCAGGACATCCGGTCGATTATGGGAAAATCATCCAGCACCTGGGATGCCCCGCGAATCGAAAGGCTCCCTTCAGCGGAAATTGAACGGCAGCACGCGCGTAAGCATTCATTCAGACTAGCGATTTTGGCGGGCCGAAAAAAGTTGTCCTGAAAATCAAAACGCCCTGCGGCTATCGATAGTCGCGGGGCGTTTTTCGCATTGCGTCAGGCGTGGACCTCAGGCTTGCGTTGCGGCAGTCTTCCAGAGGTGCGGGAGGAGCGAGGGGAGCTGCTTCGGGGTGGTGCGGTCGATCCTGACGAGGACGTCGCAGAGCCACTTCTCGAAGTCGACGCCGTTCTCCTTGCAGGTGGCGCCGAAGCTGGCCAGGACGGCCATGCGTCGCCCTCCATCCCGCGCTCCGACAAAGAGCCAGTTCTTCCGTCCGAGGCAGAACGGGCGGATGACGTTCTCGCAGGGGTTGTTGTCGATGTCGAGCCTGGGGTCGGCGAGGAACCGGCGCAGCTCGGCCTCGCGGTCCGCGGCGTACCTGGCCGCCCTGGCGATGGAGGACGCCGGGGGCTGCTGTTCGCCGATGCGGCGGCAGAGGGCGAAGAAGGCGTCCGCGACGGGGGCGGACAGTCTCCGGACCTTGCGGCGCTCCTTGAAGAGGGCGGTCTCGGTGCGTCGCCGCATGGCGGCCTCCCTGGCGTCGCGCTCATGCGCGTAGAGCCTCCGGACGAGGGCGATGGCCTCGGCAGCGAGGGCGGGGTGGTTGTCCTGCGCCTCGAAGAACTTCCGGCGCACGTGCGCCCGGCATCCGGCGGCCGCGGCCGGCAGCTGGCCGCAGGCGGCGTATCCGTCCCGGACGAGGGTGCCGAAGTAGTCGGCGAGGATTTTCATGGCGGTCGCGCCGGAGCGGTCCATGGAGAACTCGAAGACGGCCAGGGGCGGGCCGACGCCGGTGCGGAGGGCCCGGAGCCAGCCGGCCGCGGTCTTTCCGGAGCCGGGGTCCGGCACGTCGACCGGGGTCTCGTCCCCGTGGAGGACGGGGCACGCCTTGACCTTGGCGAAGAGGACCGCGAAGAGCGGCTCCAGCGCCCCGGCGGCCGCCGCGAAGTATCCACACATGGCGGCGCGGCCGAAGCGGACGCCCATGCGCAGGAACATCTGCTCCTGGCGGTGGAAGGGGAGATGGTCGACGACCTTCGCGGCGACGACGTGGGCCACCACGCTGACGT
>JAEEXV010000267.1 GCA_016287975.1 Lentisphaeria bacterium
CAGCACGTCGTCGATCTTCTCGGTCTTCTGGACGAAGAAGGGCGGCGTGGTGATGTCCTTGAGGCGCCAGTCGGCCTTCTGCGAGCTGGCGAAGAAGTCCTTGAGGACGAGGACGCCCACGATGTTGTCGAGGCTTTCCTCGTAGACAAGCAGGCGCGAGTATTCGGTCTCGATGAACTTGGCGGCGACCTCCTCGCGCGTGGCGTCCGACGGCACGGCGGCCAGGTCGACGCGGTGCGTGATGATGTCCTCCGCAGGGCACTCCGTGAACTTGATGGCGTTCTTCAGGAGGGCGCCCTCGTCCTGGTCGATGCTGCCGTCGTGCTGCACCTCGTCCACGAGCATGAGCAGCTCCTCCTGCGACATGCGCGGCAGCTCCGGCAGCTTCATCATGCGCGAGAGCATCCGCTTCCAGAGGACGAAGAGGGCGCAGAATGGATAGAGAAGCCCCCTGAGCGCCCACAGGAGCGGCGCCGAGAAGAGCGCGACATGCTCCGAATACTCCCGCGCGATGCTCTTCGGCGTGATCTCGCCCAAAAAGATGACCACGGGCGTCACGATGAGCGTGGAGAGCAGCGCGCCGTTGCGCGCGCCGTAGGCATGCACCAGCAGCATGGTCGCCACCGCCGTCAGCGCGATGTTCACCAGGTTGTTGCCGATGAGGATTGTGGAGAGCAGCCTGTCGAAGTCGTCGTCAAGACGCAAGGCAATGCGTGCCAAGGTGTTGCCATTGTCCGCAAGGGTCTTCAGGCGTGCCTTGTTCACGGAGGAGTAGGCGGTCTCCGCCGCCGAGAAGAAGGCGGAGAAGAAGAGCAGGACGACGATGGTCAGCAGGGGGATTAGCATAAATCGGGCGTAGGAGGAGGGGGCGCAGGGGCGCGCGTCCTGCTCCGGCGGGGCCGCAGCGGCTTGCCGCCACGGCTCCGGGAGGCGGAGGTCAGAGGACGACCTTGTTGAGGTTGTATTCCACGAGCCCCTCGGCGCCGGCCTGCATCAGGTCCGGAATCAGGTCGCGCGCCACATGCTTGTCGATGACGGTCGTCAGCGAGAACCAGTTCTCGTCGGAAAGATGGGCGACGGTCGGGCGCTGCAGGGCGGGGAGCTTGGCGACCACCTCGTCGAGCCTGTCCTTGTGGACGTTCATCATGAGGCCGACGCGGTTTTCCGCCGCCAGGACGGCCTGCAGGAGGAGCGCCAGGCGGTCCATCTTCCGCCGCTTGAAGGGGTCCTGGGCGGCCTTCGGGTTGGCGATGAAGCGCGTGGTCGTCTCGCAGAGCGTGTCGATGATCTTCAGGTTGTTGGCCTTCAGGCTGGAGCCGGTCTCCGTGATCTCGACGATGGCGTCGGCCAGGTAGGGCGGCTTGACTTCCGTGGCGCCCCAGCTGAACTCGACGGTGGCGTTCACGCCGTGCGCGGCCAGGTAGCGGCGCGTCATGCCGACGGCCTCCGTGGCGATGCGCTTCCCCTCCAGGTCCTTCGCCTCCTTGATGTCCGAGTCGTTCGGGACGGCCAGCACCCAGCGGAGGGGCTTGCGGCCGACCTTGCCGTAGACCAGCTCCGCGATCTCGACGACCTCCAGCCCGTTCTCGACCACCCAGTCGTAGCCGGTCAGGCCGGCGTCCAGCAGGCCTTCGGCGACATAGCGGGACATCTCCTGCGCCCGCAGCAGGACGCATTCGATTTCAGGGTCGTCGATGGAGGGGTAGTAGGACCGGGACTTGATGTCGATCTTGTATCCGGCCTTCTGGAACATTTCGACGGTGCTTTCCTCAAGGCTCCCCTTCGGCAGGCCGAGTTTCAGGACAGGCATTGTAACTTCCTCATTTGCAAGATGTTATTTCTTATAGACGGTGGCGGGGTCGAAGACGCGCTCCTCGATGACGGTCAGCGAGCCGTCCTTCTCCACGCGGCGGAAGAAGCAGCTGGGATAGCCTTCGTGGCAGGCGGAGCCGCCGACCTGCTCGATCTTGAAGACCACCGTGTCCAAATCGCAGTCGACAAGGATCTCCTTGACCTTCTGGATGTTGCCGGAACTTTCGCCTTTGACCCACAGACGCTTGCGGCTGCGCGTCCAGTAGGTGGCGACGCCGGTGGCCAGCGTCTTTTCCCACGCCTCGCGGTTGATGTAGGCCACCATCAGCACTTCGCCTGTCTGCCAGTCCTGCGCGACCGCCGGAATCAGGCCGTCCGCACTCTTTGAAAAATCAAGTTCAACCATGTCGCTGTTTTCCTTAGTCCTGTTCTCTTGACGTGCCTAAAAGCACGAATTATGCACAGAGGGACGACGGCGCCAGGCCGTCAAACGCATACTATAGCACGCCTTCCAGTGTCTTACGCATGAGAGGTCTTCTCGCGAGGCTGTATTTCCACAAGGCGATTTCCCCCACGGGCGGGCAGCCGACAGCCGCTTGCGGCTGTCCTCCCATGCGGCAGGGCTTCTCGCGTTTTGCCTGGCTGTTGTGCCTAAAAAGGAATGCTCTTAAAACTACCTTCCTGCGGAAAATGGCGTTGCCAAAACACGGGCGAAATTATATTATTATGGGTGGCGGAAGCGCGTCCTGATCTCTTCGTCACCGTGCAAGCAGGGGACTGTTGGATCATCCTTGATGTTTTGTTGGAAATCGCAGTATGATGAAGTATAATTTTCTTACAGCAAAGGAAATAGAACCAACCGGCTGGTTGCGGCACCAGTTGGAGATTCAGGCGGCCAGCCTTGCCGGGAATCTGGACCTGATATGGCCCGATGTCAGCGAAAGCCGCTGGATCGGCGGCAAACGGG
>JAEEXV010000268.1 GCA_016287975.1 Lentisphaeria bacterium
CGGGTGGCGACGGCGCCCGTGTGCTCGGCGAAGTCGCCGTCGACGGGGAGGCGGGTCTCGCCGAGGCGCGCGGCCAGGGCGAAGGCGTTGTAGATGGGCTTGCGGTAGCCCGAGACGGTGAAGAAGGTGCGGTGGCCGTCGAAGTCGATGGAGCCCGCGTCCTGTCCAGAGAGGCAGATCATCATGCGCTCGGGCGGGATTTCGAGTCGCCCCATGAGGTCGATGAGGCGGAAGTAGAAGGCGGCGTAGAACTCGGTTTCGCGGAAGCGCATGCGGGGGTCGCGGTCGCATCCGAGGTAGCCTTCGGCGGCGGCGGCCCACTCGTCGATGAAGACGGGCCTGTCGCCGAGGCCGTGTTCGGCCATGATGGCGCGGTAGCGGCGGTATTGGGCGACGATGCTTTCGGGGGCGACGCGGTAGCGGAGGGGGTCGTGGATGTCCTGGGGGATGGAACTGTAGCAGTGCAGGGAGACGAAGTCGATGCGCGTGCCGATTCTGCCAGTGACGTAGTTGGGTTCGGAGGAGACGTGGCGCATCACCCGCGCGAAGAAGTCCTTGTAGTGGCCGACGGAGGGGCCGCCGACGGGGACGGCGGGGCAGGCCTCGTGGACGCCCGCCTCGAAATAGTCGTAGAGTTTGCAGTATTCGGTGATCTTGAACTCCTGCTCCTCGGGAGTGCATTCGAAGAAGAACTTGGGGTAGATCCAGAAGCCGAGGTCGGGCTCGTTCCAGCAGTGGAAGCGCCATTGCGAGACGGTTTCCTCGCCGTAGCGCTCGACCAGGTGCGCGGTCTGGAGGCGGCAGAGTTCGCGCCACTGCGCGTAGTCGCGCGGGACGGAGCGGCAGAAACGCTGGTCCTTGTAGCGGCGGCCGCTCAGGGTGTTCGGGTCGGCGGCCATGTCGACGGGCATGAAGTTGAAGCAGAGCAGCAGCTTGTAGCCTGCGGCGACCATCAGGTCGAAGCGCTTGTCCTGGCGGCGGAAGTCGCATTGGAGCGCGCCCTTTTCATCGACGGTGACGAACTCCTCGAACATGGTGTAGAGGCGGACATATTGCGCGGCATGGTCGGCGGCGACCTGCTTCAGGATGCGCTGCCCCCACTGGTCCTCGACCGCGTCGGTCGGGTGGAAGTGGAAGTTGTTCCAGAAGTTGGAGACCGGGCGGCCGACGGAGGTGGCATTGAGGGTGAGTTGCATGGCGGTTCAGGGATTCAAGGGATTCAAGGGATTCAAGGGACCGAAGGGATGCAAGGGATGCAAGGGATTCAAGGGATGCAAGGGATTCAAGGGATTCGGCATCCCTGTGATCCCTTAGATCCCTTTGATCCCTTTGATCCCTTTGATTAGATTCCGCTGGTGGCGGCGAATCCGCCGTCGACGGGGATGGTGGTGCCCGTGACGAATGCGGCCTTGGTGTCGTCGAGGAGCCATTCGACGCATCCGAGGAGGTCGGCGGGGTTGCCGAAGCGCTTCATGGGGGTGTGGCGGATGACGTTTTCGCCGCGCGGGGTGAGGCCCGTCTCGGGGGTGCCGAGATAGGTGCGGCTGCGCTCGTTGATGAAGAAGCCAGGGGCGACGGCGTTGACGCGGATGTGCGCGGGGGCGAGGTAGGTCGCGAGCCACTCGGTGAAGTTGACGACGGCGGCCTTGGACATGGCGTAGGCGGGCACGCGGGTCAGCGGCAGGTAGCTGTTCATGGAGGCGAAGTTGAGGATGGCGCCGCCGCCCGCCAGGGCCATCTGCTTCGCGAAGACGCGGCACGGAATGACGGTGCCGATGGTGTTGGCGGTGAGGACGCTCGCGAAGATGCCCATGTCGAGGTCGAAGAAGCCGCGCATCTCGGCGGGCTTCTGGTCGGTGAGTTCGACGGGGTCGAAGGTGAAGTTGGTAGTGAGGGCGCGGTTCTGGTTGCCGCCCGCGCCGTTGACGAGGATGCGGCAGGGGCCGAAGGCCTCGGCGGCGCGCGCGGCGATGGCGGCCATGGCGGCTTCGTCGGTGACGTCGCCGCATTCGACGCGGCAGGTGCCGCCGCTGGCGGCGATGGCCTGGGCGACGGGTTCGAGCTTGGCGGCGGTGCGGCCGACGAGGACGACTTTCGCGTCGTTGGCGGCGAGGAACTTGGCGATTTCGGAGCAGAGGGTGCCGCCTGCGCCCGTGACGACGGCGGTCTTGTCTTGGAAGAAGGGATTCATGGTGGTCTAGAAGAGTTGCTTGGGGTTGTGGGTGGCGATGGACTGGGCTAACGGCAGGAGCAGCGCCGCGTCGGCGGGCATTTCGCCGTCGGCGGCCTTTTGGGCGAGCCAGGCGGCGAGGATGCGACGGAAGTACTCGTGGCGCACGAAGGAGAGGAGGTTGCGGGAGTCGGTGGTCATGCCGACGAAGGTGGAGAGGACGCCGTAGGCGGCGACGGCTTCGAGGCCGTCGCGGATGCCGTGGGCGTGGTCGTTGAACCACCAGGCGGGGCCGAGCTGGAGGTGCCCGCGCCGCCCGTCGCCAGGGAAGGAGCCCGCGAGGACGGCGAGCATCGCATGGTCGGCGGGGTTCAGCGCGTAGAGGATGGTGCGCGGGAGGCCGTCGGGGGACTGCTCGCAGCCGTCGAGGAGCCGAATGAGGTCGGGGACGGGCGCGCCAGTCGCGATGCCCGCGTAGCCGCCTGCGGGGCCTGCGGC
>JAEEXV010000269.1 GCA_016287975.1 Lentisphaeria bacterium
CGCCTGCGGGGGTGTCGGCGGCGCTGTCGGCGATGACGGCCGCCTCGAGCCATTCGGGGCGTCGTGCGAGTGCCTCGCGGCAGCAGCGCATGCCTTCGGCGGTGAACCAGGGCGATTTGCGCTGGTTGTGGCGGCTCTGGGCGAGGGCGCGGAGGGTTTTGAGGAGCTGGCCCCTGGTCATGGCGTCAGAAGACCCCGAAGGTGATGGAGACCCACTGGCAGATGGTGCCGCCGAGGACGAAGCAGTGCCAGACGGTGTGCATGTACGGGGTGCGGTCCAGGACGTAGAAGGCGACGCCGATGGAGTAGACGACTCCGCCGACGATGACCATGACGAGGCCGAGGGTGCTGATCGAGGCGTAGAGGACCTTGAAGAAGAGGACGATGTGCCAGCCCAGGAGCAGGGTGATGGTGCAGGCGAGCCATTCGCGGCGCGGCTTGAGGAAGATTTCGGAGAGGATTCCAATGGTTGCGAGGCCCCAGGCGATGCCGAAGGAGATCCAGCCTACGGGGGATTCCCTCATGGTGACGAGGGTGTACGGCGTGTAGGAACCAGCGATGAGCAGGTAGATGGAGATGTGGTCCATGACCTGGAAGGCGGCCTTGACGTTCCACTTCCAGACGAGGTGGTAGAGGGTGGAGAAGGTGTAGAGGATGATGAGGGTGGTGCCGTAGATCGCGGCGCTGACGATCTTGCGCGGGTCGCCCTGCTGCGAGGTGATGACCAGCATGTAGGTGAGCGCGAAGATGCCGAAGACGACGCCTGCCAGGTGCGTGCCCGCGTTGGCCCATTCCTCCGCCGAGGTGCGGTGGAACTCCTGCGCCCATTGCGCCAGTTTGTCATGGAGGTTGGTGCGGTGGTCGGCAGGCGGGGCGGATAGTTGTGCGGCTGCTGGGGAGGTGGAATTGCTCATGGTCATGGGGCTCGCGGGTATGGCGGGGCGGCATTGGCCTGCCCCGTGGGTTCATGCGATATTTGCATAATGTAGCACCGCAAAGGGGAATTAGCGTCCCCGACAATCCATTCACGGGCGCAAAGCCGTGGCGGGCGCGAGTTCCATGAGCCGTGCCGGCAGGGCGAAGCTGCCGAAAGCCAGGCACGCATCGCCGATTGTCTTGGCGCCGAGTGCAGAGAGCATGCGCTCCTTGGCCTCGTCGGCGACGGGGAAGCGCAGGGGACGGCCGGGGCAGAGCGCGGCCACGGCTTGGATGAGTTCCGCCGCCTGGGATTCGTATCCGGGATGCCAGAAGGCGTCGGCCTGCAGGGTGCCGTCGGGCTGGGGGACGATGGTGGCGATGCCCGCGATGCCGCCGGTGGCCTTGTCCTGCAGGTAGAGGCATTCGCCGCCGCGCTCGCGCATCTGGAGGAAGCGTGGATAGAGGCCGGTGCAGGAGGCGAGCGCCATGCAGCGGGTGCTGCACAGTCCGACGTTGGCGTCGAGCACGAGGGTGGTGTTGCGTCCGCAGATGAGTGGGATCATGGGGACGCGCAGCGCGGGGGAGGCTGCTTTGACCTCGCATTCGCCGCCGGGATAGAGCCGCCGCGACAACTTCATGCCCTGCCATCCGGGTTGCAGCCGCGCCATGACATGCGCGCCGGCCTGGTAGTGGAAGCCGAGGCTCTCATACAGGTCGGCGGCGACGGGATTGCCGGTGCAGAGCCAGATGGCCTCGCCACCCTCGCGGTCGAAGTCGGCCATGGCGAAGGCGCAGACCGCGCGGCCGAAGCCCTTGCCGCGGAAGGCGGGCGCGGAGGCGACGCCGCCCAGCATCGCGAGGCCCGTCCCCAGACGGCGGGTGATGTGGCAGCAGGCGCCCAGTGCGCCGTCGCACTCCAGCACATAGAGGGTGTCGATGTTGGCGGCGGTCTCCAGCCCCGCGAACTGCGCGCGGGTACCCTCGACCTCCGCCGGCCCAAAGCATTCCAGCCAGAGCGCCGTCACTGCGTCGGCGACGGGTTCATTCGTGGGCAGCGTGATCTTGCGCAAGGTGGTTTTCATAGGCAACGGGGCGGGGCCGGCATGGCGAAATGACGGAATGACGGCCGGACCAGCCGGGTCATGGCCCGGCACAGAACCCGGGCGGCACGTCGTGTGCAGCCGGCGAGCCGGCGGGGCCGGCATGGCGAAATGACGGAATGACGGCCGGGCCAGCCGGGCCTTGGCCCGGCACAGAACCCGGGCGGCCCGTCGTGTGCCGCCGGCGAAAAGCCGGCGGGCCTGCATGGCGAAATGACGAAATGACGGCGGGGCCGGCAGGTCAAAAGGTGCGATCTGCTCATAAGATAACCCATGAAAACGACCCTGAATCTTGACTTGCCTTTGAATCCTGAATCTTGACCGGCGCTCAATCATCACTCATAGGCGTAATCTCCGTTCGGTTTTGTGAATGCCAAGGCGATGGCTTCTGCGACATCCGGTTGATTCAACCCTTCATAATATCTGCGCCATGCAGAGGCAATCGTCCGATAGGAACCACGTCCTGCCTGATATTCAGTGCCATAGCTTGTCCGATAGCCAAGTTTGTTGAGAATATCAAAAAGCAGGCGGACTGTCATCGTTGCATCTTGTTTCCGGAGTTCGGTCGCGATAAAGGCAATGGCATCTTTGGTGTTGGAGGCATGTTTTTTGCACTGCTTGAAATAGTTCAGCAGTTTCTCTGCCTCTTTGTCGCAATCCATAAACTCTTTCATAGGCTGGAAAAGTCCATGTTCTTCGAGCCCTGAACGAATCGTTTTCGCATAATAATCCGCGCCATAATTCCACCTCATGTTATTGGGGTGCGGCACGTTGAAAATCAGGTTGTCGCCCACTTTCCAGAGGCGCACTCGGTTTTTGTCCCACAATAGCACTTTGTCAATGTTTCTTAGATAGTTGTCACAATTGCTGCGAGCGCAAAGAATGATGGTGACCTGTGGCGCAAACAGTCTTTGGATGTGCTGGAAATCATTTAGCGGTTGTGCCGCTGCCCAGGCAACGGCATGGGCGGCAGGGGAGGTCCCTTCCGGAATCCCCTGCGAGTCCCACCTTTCGATGGCGCAGGCATTGCCCCACACGAAACTATTCAGAAGGTCGGCGTGTTTGCGCTGCTTCAGGATTTCCCAATTCTTGACCCCATATAGGGACGCGAGGAAATACATGACGAATCCCCAGAAAGAGTAGCAATTCATAGTCCCATTTGACCAACTTACGAAATCCAGATTCTGGAACTCGGACATGTCGAATGACGAGTTCCACTGCTCGTTTTCCAGTTGCCCAATGTATTCGTGGAGTTCAGGAGACCAACCGCAGGTCTCCAGACCAATGATCGCAGTCTTGACCATGGATTGCTCGTAGCGAATCCCCCAGGAAGGAATGAAAGGATGGGGAATCCCGCGAAAACTCTCTGCGGGAAGCTTGTCAGTCAGTTCCTTGCAAAATTGACGCAGCAACGGCTTGTAGTATTCGCAGTATTGCTTCTGGAAATCATTAGGATTCGACATGGATTTCTCCTTTGTTCTGGGTTCGGTCTGGTTTGTTCTGGTGGCTTGGGACAACAGGAAAAACAGATGAAGGCGGCGGGCGCGGGGGTGATTTCAGGGATTTCAGGGCAGTTTATCCCAGTGGATTTCGCGGAGGCCGGTGGCGGGGTTGGTGCCGATGTAGCCGAGGTCTTCGAGTTCGTCGAGGAGGACGGCGGAGCGGTTGTAGCCGAGACCGAGGCGGCGTTGGAGCACAGAGATGGTGCAGCGTTTTTCCTCTTTGAGGACGGCGATGGCGCGGGTGATGGTGTCGTCGGGGGCGGGGGCGGCGGCGGCGGCCGTATCGCGGGTCAGGACGACGAGTTCGGGGGCGTAGACGGGGGCGCCGTATTGTTCGATGCAGCGTTGCACGCTGGCGGCGATTGCCTCGGTGGTGATCCATCCGCCCTGGATGCGTTCGGGTTCGCCGTCGCTGCCTTTGAAGAGCATGTCGCCGTTGCCAAGAAGGGATTCGGCGCCCTTCTGGTCGAGGATGACGCGGGAGTTGACGATGGAATTGACTTTGAGGGCGATGCGCCAGGGGAAGTTGGATTTGACGAGGCCGGTGACGACCTTGGCGTCGGGGCGCTGGGTGGCGATGATGAGATGGATGCCGGCGGCGCGGGATTTGGCGGCGAGGATGTCGAGGGTGGTGTCGACCTCCTTTTGGGCGTGCATCATGAGGTCCGCGAGTTCGTCGAGGACGATGACGATATAGGGGAGTTTGTCGGGACGCCCGCTGGCATTGTAGGCGGCAATATCCCGGACCTGTGCTTCCGCGAGCCGTCCATAGCGGTAGTTCATCACGTCGATGGCCCACTGGAGGGCGGCCAGGGCCGTTTCGGGCTCGTGGATGACGGGGGCGAGGAGGTGCGGGAGGTCGTTGTAGGGCTGGAACTCCAGGTGTTTGGGGTCGAAGAGGATGAGCCGGAGTTCGGCGGGGCTGTGGCGGGCCAGCAGGGATTGGAGCAGCAGGTTCATGCAGACCGACTTGCCGGAGCCGGTCATGCCGCCGATCAGGAGATGGGGCGCATTGGCCAGGTCGATGAGCCGGATCTCGCCGTCCGCGTTCTTGCCGAGCATGACAGGGAGGCGGAAGCAGTTGTCGCGCCAGGTCTCGCTGTCGAAGAGTTCCTGCGCGGGGACGGGGGCGCACTCGGCGTTGGGGACTTCAACGCCGGCGCGGTTCTCCCTGCCGGGGATGGGGAGCAGGAAGCGGAGGGGGCACTTGGTGTTCAGAGCAATCTGCAAGTCACTGGAGATCTTGCGGATACAGTCGACCTTGACGCCAGGGGCCATCTCGATCTCGAAACGGGTGACCTGCGGACCCTTGACGGCGCCCACGACCGTCGCACGGATCTTGGATTCGTCCAAGACCCGCTGGATGATTGCGTACGGCTCCGATGCGCCCGAAACGGCGGCGGACTTGGCGGCGAGATGGCGCCGCAGTTTCTCCAGCGCCTCTTCCAGGCTGGTGAAGGTGGGGCCATCCTTGAACAACCCCGCCTCATCGATCGTGTCGATGAGTTCGTTATACACATCCCAACTGGGCAGGAAAGGCGAAGTCGGCATGTCGTCGTCTTGGTCAATAATAGGATGGGCGAGGGTGCCGAGGGCGAAGCAGTAGTAGGAAAGCGGGTAGTCTTTTTTCATGGCAGTGTCCTGGATGGTGGTGGAAGGAAAAACACCATCTCATATAGCAAGACACATGCCAAACAGACCGCGAGGGAGGCGGGGATGGATGCAGGTGAAAAACTGAGCGGCGATGCTCAAATATTGGGATATGCGCCATTGCTCCAGGACAATATCGCCGGCTCGCCTTCCCGCCCGCCGCCTCTGGGGGGGTGCGGGGGGCGGAGCGAAGCGAAGCCCCCCGTCGTTTGCGTGTGTGGCAGAAGGCAGCATCCTCCAATACAACCCCGCGCCGCGACGCTCGTCGGCTCGGAGCATCGCCTTCCCGGGGCTTGGGGAACAGCGCCCGTCAGTGGCGATGCGCCGCGTGGAGGCGTTCGAGGATTTCGTCGAGCCAGAGGTCTTCGCCGAGATGGGCGGCCATTTTCTCGTGGGTGGTGGGGCTGCTCTGGGGGAAGGCATGGGTGTCGGAGCCGGCGGAGGAGAGGAGGCGGTGGCGGAGGCAATAGCCGCGATAGAATCGGACCATTTCGAGGGGGATGCCCGAATTGGAACACTCGAGGCCGTCGACGGGGGCGTATTCGCAGAGGGCGTCGAGCCATGCTTCGTCGGGTTCCTTGCGATAGTCGTAGGGATGCGCCCAAAAGGCGAGGCCGCCGGCCTGGTGGACGGCCTCGACGACTTCGCGGGCATCGAGGTAGGCGTCGTCGCTCAGGGCGTGGCGGACGATGTCGTAGAACTCCGCGACATCCTTCATGCCGAGGGCGAGGAGGGCGGGCTTGACGACGGTGCTTTTGACATGGGTGATGCCCTGCACCGCCATGACGTGGGCGGGGCGGTAGGAGCGGAGCGCTTTTTCGCGGGCGGCGCGGCCGAAGGGGATGCCGCGGGCGAGGCACTCGCTGCTGATGGCCTCGCCCCATTCGCACTGCATTTCCCGGGAGCGCTCCAGGATGCGTTTCCAGGTGCCGTCGGGGGCGGGGTTGAAGCCGAGGCAGACGATGTCCTGCACGCCGAAGGGGGTGCGGGCGGACATCTCGGCGCCGGTCAGGAACCGGACGCCTGGGAACGCCTGGGCGGCCTGGCGGAGTTCCGCGTAGCCGTCGAAGTTGTGGTGGTCGGTGACGGCGAAGGCGCGCAGACCCAGTTCCGCCGCGCGACGGAGATACTCGACGGGGGCGACGTCGGCGTCATAACTCCAGTAGGTGTGGAGATGGAGGTCGTAGGTGGCGAGATGGTCAGGCATGGAAGGTGATTTCGGCGAAGAGCGGGCGGTGGTCGCTGGCGACGGTCTCGGTGCCTACGGCGACGCGATGGAAGGCGAGAGTGCGATTTGCGGCGAAGAGGCCGATGTAGTCGAGGGACTGGCGCGGCTGGTCGGCGGGCCAGGTCTTCGGCCAGCCGCCGTCCGCGTCGCCATGCAGAAGCCAGTCTTTTCGCAACTCGGTGATGGAGGGGGCGCCGGGTTCGGCGTTCAGGTCGCCGCAGAGGACGGCCGGCCGGCCGCCGGCGAGTTCACGCACGGCGTCGGATACGGCCCGCGCCGACTGCACGCGGTATTCCTCCTCCGGCTCCTTGTCGCAGAAATGGGTGAACGCCGCGAGGAACGGCTGCGCTGGATAGTCGATGCGGGCGATGGTGCAGAGACGCGGCTCCATCGCGGGCGTGCCCGGCAAATGGAGTTCCCGTATGATCTTGAACGGATGCGGGGTCAGCATCGCGTTGCCGTAGAGGCCAATCCTGTCTTGCTGCTCCGGCCACGCCGGTGCCTTCAGTTCCAGGGCGCAGGCAAAGTGGACATCCATGCCCAGCAAGGACTGCAATTCGCGCGGGGTGTCACGGCACGCGGTGCGGACGCAGTTCACATCGACCTCGTTCAGGCAGATGAAATCCGCCTGGAACGGGCGCAGCACATCGGCGATGCGCCGGAAGTCCAGCTTCCGGTCCATCCCGACCCCGCCATGGATATTGTAGGTGGCGATTTTCAGCATGGAAGTTTTTCGGGCAGTGGCAGATGAGTATCACCAGGCGCCGTCGACCTTGACCAGGGTGTAGGCGTGCAGGAGGTCCTTGGGCAGAACGGCGGTCAGTTTGCCGTCGTGGAGCGTGAACTTCAGGGCGCGTTCGCCGTCGAAGTCGGGGGAGACGGCGAAGACGCGGGAGGCCTTGGCGACCGGCAGGGTGAAGGTGATGTCCTTTTCGAGTTTCGGGAAGGCGGGTTCGGGGACGCCGTAGCCAATCACCGTGTTCTTGGGGACGGGGCCGATGGTGGCGTTGAGGAAATGGACGACGAGCTGCCGGTCCTGGCGGAAGAGGGTGGTGAGGACGAGGTCGGGTGCGTCGGTTTCCCAGTAGGCGGCGTCCTTGATGATTTTGGCGAGGACGCCGCGGAAGGTCTTGTCGAGCCAGGGGTCGAGTTCGAAGTCGAACTTGCGTCCGACGTAGCCCTCCGGGGCGTTCAGGTGGAATGCGAGGGTGATGGGCTGGTAGTAGAATTCGCCCTTGCCGTAGGGTTTGCGGACCATCAGCGGGTAGCGCTGGTTCTTGGCGTTCCGCGCCCACAGGAGCGCGGAGGTCGGGCGCGGGCCCTCCTTGGTGTAGTTGGGATGGCAGTAGTAGGGCTCGAAGGAGAGTTGCACCTCCTTTCCGGTCTCGGGGTCGGTGATGGTCTTGGGACGGCTGAAACTCCGGTAGATGTCATGCTGGAAGACATCCTTGAATAGCCACTCCTTGCGGGTCTCGCCGAGTTCGTTCTCCCAGCCGGCCGTCGTGGAAAGGTAGACGGTGCCGCCGTTGCGCGCGAACTCCTTGATGGCCTGGCCGGTGGCGTCGCTCAAGGCGCTGGAGCAGCCGATGACGAGCACCTGGTATTTGGCGAGGGCTTCGGGGGTGAGGCTCATTTCGCCGATGAAGTCGTAGGGCACGTGCATGCTGCCGAGCGTCTGGGCAGTGCCCATCAGTTCGCTGGTGTAGTTGAAGCCGCCGCCGAAGTCGCGGCTGGCGGTGGAGAAGAGCAGCGCGACCTTGGCGATGGAGACGGCGGTCTTCCGGTCCATGTTGCGGGGCTCGAAGAGCATGAAGTCGCGCATGTTGGCGGGGCGGAGGGCCTGGTCGTGCATCCAGGTGGTCTGGCCGTGCATGTTGTTGAGGGCCCAGCCGAAGTAGTCGACGACGTAGGACTTGTCGCCGCTGTTGACCAGCCCCCAGACGGGGAGCCCGTAGGCCAGGTGGACGACATTCTTGGCCTGCCGCAGGGCGTGGATGGCGCGCGCGCCGCGGATGCAGTTGCGGGTTGTCATCTCGGTGCCTGGGAAGTCGACGCCGCGGGACATCTCGACGATGTCGAGGCCGTAGCCGTGGGAGGCGTAGCGGGAGGTCAGGCAGTAGTGGGTGGTGTAGGCGACCAGGGAGAAGTCCGGCTTGTATTTCTTGATGTCCTCGCGCAGGTCGACGAAGAAGTCGCCGACCTGGGTGATGCGCCATTGCAACCAGGTCTTCCAGAGCAGGTTGTTCTTCTTGACGATGGCGGGGTCGCACTCGTTGACGGGGAGATACCAGCCGGTGTCCTCGTGGAACTTCCGGCGGCAGACGGCGCAGGTGCAGCAGCCCTCCATCATCATGACTTCGTCGAGCATCAGCGCGTCGGCGCCGGAGGCGAGGATGCTCTCCTTGAGGTGGTTGAACATGAACTCGCGGTACTTCGGGTGGTTGAAGCAGAAGTAGGGGGAGGGCATCTGGCTGTCGGCCTGCACCTGCAGCAGGTCGAAGCGCTCGCAGGCGACGCGGAAGCCGGCGTCGATGTTCCAGAGGAGGGTGGCGTCCTGGTGGTCCATCAGTTTCATGCCGCATTTATGGGCCATGTCGCCGATGCGCTTCAGGGCGCGTTTGGCGCGTTCGTTGTGGGCGGCGTAGGTGTGGCGGCTCAGCATCCCGTTGGTGAGGACGACATTGATGTTGCTGTCCTTGAGTTCCTTGAAGCGCCGTTCCATCGCCTCCTGGGTGCCGTATTCGGTGAGAAGCCCGGCGTTGTTGGGGCCGTAGGTCTTGATGTTGGCGCGGTAGCGCCAGTCGGCGCCGGGGAGGGTGGCCAGTTCGCCGGAGTTGGACTTCTTCGGCTTGGAGATGCGCTTGCCGGCGCATTCGGTGCCGGGGACGGGGAGGTCGAAGCACTCCTGGCGGGTGGCGAAGCGCGGCGGGGTCGCGTAGTCGCCCTTATGGTAGAAGGGGTGCGGCTCGAAGCCGTCGGTGTGCCAGAACTCGCGGCGGAAGTTGATGTCCTCCTCGGCGGCCAGCAACGCCTGGACGCCCAGGGTGGAGATCTGGAAATCGCCCAGGAAATCGACGGTGATCTCGCCGTCTTTGGTCCAGACCGGCATGGCGGCGGTCGCGGCCTGGCCGGCGGGGGCGGCGACAGGCTGCGGGAACTCCCGCCCGTTGACTTTTGCCTGGAAGGCTACAGGTACACCCTTCAGGTTGCCGACCCCCAGGGTGACGAAGTACACGGCGTTCTTGAGGCCCGCGATCTTGAAGGAGCGGTCGCGGCCGGTGACGGCGGAGTAGAAGGCGCCCTCCGGGGCGAAATGCTTGACTTGCAGGTCGCCCTTGCCGGGTAGCCAGCCGGCCTTGCCGTCGAAGGCCCTGGTGCCCATGGCCTGGTAGCGCGCGCCGAACTTCTCGGCGCCGAAGCAGAAGAGCGGCTCCGCCGGGAAGGGCGAGCCCCAGTTGAACGACTTCAAAGCGTGGCGCTTCTCGCGCAGTTCGATGCCGCCGCGGAAGATCTTGACCTTGACGGTCATGGGGCAGCCCCAGAAACTCGGCTCGATATGCGCGTACATCCGGATCTGGTCCTTGTCGCGGGAGACTGTCCAGCGCCCGCGCAGGCAGTTTTCTCCGTAGTCGCTGATGTAGTCTCCGACGCCCACGACATTGAAGTCGAAACTGACGCTGGCGCCGGACTGGCAGTCCAGCGCGAGATAGCGGTAGTCGCCGCGGTTGAGTTTGGCAAAGGTGGCCTCCTTCAATTCACCGTCATGGCGCTGCGGGTTGCTGCGGCCGCCGACGACTCCCGCGAACTTGCAGTCCTGGAAGAGGGCGTAGGGCAGGCGCAGTTCGTAGAACATGGTCTTGCCGGCCATGACCTCCGGGCAGTAGGAGGAGAAGAAGGTCTGGAAGGAGATTTCCAGTTCCGTGCCATCGGCATTCACGAAGACCTCCTCGCGGAAGCCGCCGTTGGCGCGGTCGTTCCAGCGGTTCCAGGCCCGGCCGCCGTTGGCGGCCTTGACCAGCCGGGCTTCGGCGCCGCGCGCGAACTGCTCTTCGCCGCCGATGAAGTAGCGCCGCTCGACAATCAGCGGCTTGCCTGCAAACAGCAGCGGGGCCGAAGGATTCGCGGCGTCCATCTGGAAATCGGCGCCGCAGAGGGAGGCGAGCCCGCACAGAAGCGCGAGCATCAGGGACGGCAGTTGCTTTGCGGTCATGGCGGTGATTCCTTGCAGTTCGAGGGGGCGAGGGGGCCTACAGCCCGTAGTTGACGATGGCGTCGTAGACGCGGTTGGAGTTCGCGATCATCGCCTGGTTCTTCATGATGCGGACATGGCCGCCGACTGCCAGCACGTTGGTGGTGTTGCCGTGGAAGGGCTGCGGGTATTCGCTGCGGGCGACGCCGCGGTCCGAGACGATGGCGTTGTCGTTACGGGTCTGGCCGCCGATGCGGATGTTGGCGCGGGTCATGTCGCCGTTGAACTGGGAGACGCTCGGGATGCCGCCGGGGGTGAACATGTAGTAGACGTAGCTGTTCTCGGCGGGGCTGCCGGTGAGTTTGAAACCGAAGCGGTCCGACGGGCACTTGAAGTATTTGGGGCGGATGAGGGTGGAGTCGCCCAGGCCATAATAGCCGAGGTTGATGAGGAGGCTGCAGCCGGTGACGCTGGAGGAGTAGAAGCAGGTGGTCGCGCCATAGTAGTTCGGGTACATCGAGATGTTGTAGGCGGTGGGGAGGTAGTCGTTGTAGTCCTGGGCGTAGAACATGCAGATCGTGCCGTATTGCTTCAGGTTGTTGACGCAGGCGATGGCGCGGGCCTTTTCGCGCGCCTTGGAGAGCGCCGGCAGCAGCATCGAGGCCAGGATGGCGATGATCGCGATGACGACCAGCAGTTCAATCAGCGTGAAGGAGAGCGAATTTCGTTTCATGGTTCTTTCCTCTTTGGAGGTTTGGGGTGAATTGGAAGAAAACAGGGTAAAAGGATTCAGTCGGAAACCTGGAAGGAGGCCAGGGCCTCGAAGGCGGGCGTGGTGGTCTGGCGGGGAATGAAGCGGGCGTGCGTCTGGTGGTATTCCGGCAGGTCCGCCCCGTCCAGCAGGTGGTTCAGGATGAGTTGGACGTTGTCCCAGATCGGCAGCGCGATCGTGCTCAGGGGCATGACCGCGTGCGGGGCGAACTCGGAGTTGTTGAAGCCGATCACCGACAGGTCCTCGGGGATTCGGATGCCGCGCGGCAGCAGCGCCTCGATGAGGCCGATCGCGATGCGGTCGTTGTGCAGCATAAGCGTCCGGCACTTGCCGGCTTTGACCAGGCGCTCGCACTGTTTCGCGATCTGCTGTCCCGAAGAGAACAAGTCACTGCTGTCGGGGACCTTCAGTACCGCCTTCGGCGGAACGCAGCCCGGTTCCAGGACGAAGCCGGTATTCTCGTCCACCACCAGCGGCCCTTCGCCCAGCTCCAGGATGCGCTTGGCGAACTCCCGCAGAAAACGGTCTTGTCCGCACGAACAGCGGCAGCGCGCCGGAGTCATCCCGAGGCGCTCGTCCGGGACGTAGTCCGGGACATACAGCTCCAGATCGTGCAACAGCTCGAAGCCCTTCAGCATCTTCTCGAAGGTGTAGCCGATGATGATGACCTGACGGATCTTCATGCCCAGGAACACGCGGCATGTCGCCAGCAGCCCCTCCTGCGTGCAGCTCTGCACGATGAACTCACGCCCGCGCTCGTTCAGCCGCGCGATCGTCTGGTTCAGAATCGGCATCGAACGGTCCGTCGCCGTGTCCAGCTTGTAGATGATCCCGATCGGACTCGAAGCCTCGCGGTTATACAGACGACGCGCCAGAATGTTCGGAACATACCCGATCCGCTCCGCATACTCCCGGACGCGCTTCACCGTCTTCGGGCTGATCTTCAACTTCTCCGGCGAACCATACAGGCACACCGAGATCGTCGACGCCGACAACTGCAGCTGCTTGCCTATCTCTCGAAGTGTCATTGCAAAAC
>JAEEXV010000270.1 GCA_016287975.1 Lentisphaeria bacterium
CATGCACCATCCTCCGTGGTGCCGTGCCGCCGCATTCTTGCGGCGGAAGCCCCCCGCCCCTCCCCATGGATATCTTCCACCGCTTCGCCCCCTTCATCCAGGATTATATCTACCAGAACAACTGGACTGCCCTGCGCGGCATCCAGGTGGCGGCGGCGGAAGCCATCTTCGGCACTGAAGAGAATGTCCTCCTGACCGCGGCGACCGCCTCGGGCAAGACCGAGGCCGCCTTCTTCCCCATCCTCACCCTGTTCACGGAGAATCCCCCGTCCTCGGTCGGCGCCATCTACATCGGGCCGCTGAAGGCGCTCATCAACGACCAGTTCCTGCGTCTCAACGACCTCTGCCGCGAGGCTGGCGTCCCCGTCTGGCACTGGCACGGCGACGTGCAGCAGTCCCACAAGGGGCGCATGCTCCGCAACCCATCAGGCATCCTGCAGATCACCCCTGAATCCCTGGAGGCGATGCTGCTGCGCAAGCACGCCCTCCTCCCGCGCCTCTTCGGCGACCTGCGCTTCATCGTCATCGACGAAGTCCACTCCCTCCTGCGCGGCGACCGCGGCGGACAGACCCTCTGCCTCATCGAGCGCCTCGCCAAGGCCGCAGGCGTCAACCCACGCCGCATCGGACTCTCCGCCACCATCGGCGACCCCGAAAGCACTGGACGCCTCCTCGCCACTGGCACTGGACGCGGCACCATCATCCCGAAGGTCGCCGTCAAGGGCGTCAAGTGGCGCCTCTCCCTGGAGCACTTCTACATCGGCGAAGTCCCGCAGGCGGCCGACGGACGCGACGTCCCAGGCGCGCTCCCCCTGCCCGAACCGCCCTCCGACCCCGCCCCGCCGCACGCCGACCCTGGTCTCGGCTACATCTTCGAGCACACCCTCGGCCGCAAGTGCCTCGTCTTCGTCAACTCCCGCGAGGAGTGCGAGGCCGTCACCACTGGACTGCGCCAGTGCAGCGAGGCCAAGGGCGAGCCCGAGCGCTTCCTCATCCACCACGGCAACCTCTCCACCTCCATCCGCGAAAGCGCCGAGGCCGACATGAAGGACGAGGAGAAGCGCCTCACCACCTGCACCACTTCCACCCTGGAACTCGGCATCGACATCGGCCGCCTTGAACGCGCCTTCCAGATCGATGCGCCCTTCACCGTCTCCTCGTTCCTCCAGCGCATGGGCCGCACTGGCCGCCGCGAGACCCCGCCTGAAATGTGGTTCGTCGTCCGCGAGGATCCCCCCGAGCCGCGCGCGATGCTGCCCGCCACCATTCCGTGGAAACTCATCCAGGCCCTCGCCATCATCCAGGCCTACCTCGACGAACGCTGGTGCGAGCCGCCGCGCTTCGACCGCCTCCCGTACAGCCTGCTCTACCACCAGACCATGGCGATCCTCGCCTCGCAGGGCGAAATGACCCACGAGGCCCTCGCCGCCCGCGTCCTCGCCTTGCGGTACTTCCAGCGCGTCTCCCGCGCCGACTTCGACTGCCTCGTCGCGCACCTCCTCGAAACCGAGCAACTCCAGACCACCGACGAAGGGGGCCTCATCGTCGGCCTCGCGGGCGAGCGCCAGACCAGTTCCTTCAAGTTCTTCGCCGTCTTCCAGGAAAACGTCGAATACTCGTGCCGCTGGGAGAACCAGGAACTCGGCACCCTTTGCATGCCGCCTCCCCCAGGCGAGAAGATCGCCATCGCGGGACGCGTCTGGGTCGTCGAGGAGGTCGACCACAAGCGCCACCTGCTCTACTGCACGCCCATCCCAGGCAAGGTCCCCGCCTACTTCGGCGAGTGCCCAGGCGACATCCACACCCGAATCCTCCTCAAGATGAGGGATGTCCTCGCCGAGGGCCGACAGTATCCCTACCTCCTCAAAAACGCCGTCGTCCGCCTCGCCGAGGCCCGCGCCGCCGCGCGCGCCTCGGGCATGCTCGACCGCCCCCTCGTCAACCTCGGCGGCGACCTCTGGGTGCTCTTCCCCTGGCTCGGCACCTACGCCTTCCTCGCCCTCGAACGCCTCCTCAAACGCCGCTGCGCCGGGCGCCTCGGCCTCTCCGGCCTCGACTCCTCCCGCCCATACTACCTCCAGTTCCACGCCAAGGTCTCCGCCCGCGACTTCTACCGCATCCTGCAGGAGGAGGCCGCCGTCGACTTCGACCCCATGGAACTCGTCTACCCCGGCGAAGTCCCCCTCTTCGAAAAATACGACCCGTTCCTTCCCCCCGAACTCGTCCGCAAGGGCTTCGCCTACGGCATCCTCGACCTCGCCACCCTCCGCCAGCGCATCCGCGAATGGACCGCCGCCGGTTTCGCCGAACACGATTAAGTTATCTGAGTTGCACCGCGCGGCAGCGGAAGCCACCTCCGCACCAGGCCCCATTTTCCCGCCTGTGCGCCGCCCCCGTTGTTTTCGCGCCGCCTGCCCATGCACCATCCTCCGTGGTGCTGTGCCGCCGCATTCTTGCGGCGGAAGCCAAGCCCCGCATCCCGTGCCGCCGCATTGCGGCGGAAGCCGCCTCCGCACCAGGCCCCATTTTCCCCGCCTGTGCGCCGCCCCCGCTGTTTCGCGCCGCCTGCCCCATGCACCATCCTCCGTGGTGCTGTGCCGCCGCATTCTTGCGGCGGAAGCCAAGCCCCGCATCCCGTGCCGCCGCATTCTTGCGGCGGATTGTCCCCATACATCATAGGAGATATCCCGCCATGCGTTCCTTCATGGATGCCGATTTCATGCTCTACAACGACACTGCGAAGCGCCTCTTCCACGACTACGCCGAGCGCCTGCCGCTGATCGACTACCACTGCCACATCTCCCCGCGCGAGATCTACGAGGACCGCCGTTTCCACGACATCACCCAGGTCTGGCTTGGTGGCCGCCAGCCCGACGGCACTTACGCGGGCGACCACTACAAGTGGAAGGTCATGCGCGCCAACGGCACCCCCGAGGAACTCGTCACCGGCGGCGCCGACCCCGAGGCCAAGTTCTGCGCCTTCGCGGAGGCCCTCCAGCAGGCCATCGGCAACCCCATGTACCACTGGTGCAACCTCGAACTCCACAAGTACTTCGGCGTCCAGGAGGCCCTGACCCCCGCCAACGCCAAGCGCATCTTCGCCCTCTGCAACGACAAGCTCCAGAACGACCCGAAGATGTCCGTCCGCGGCCTCATCGAGCAGTCCAACGTCGAGTTCATCGGCACCACCGACGACCCCGCCGACACCCTTGAATGGCACGAGAAGATCGCCGCCGACCCCGCCGTCAAGTTCCAGGTGCGCCCATCCTTCCGCCCCGACAAGGCCGTCAACATCACCAAGCCAGGATGGCGCGAATACCTCGCCCGCCTCGCCGCCTCCGTCGGCAAAGCCTCCTTCGCCACCGCGCAGGAACTCCTCGACGCCCTCGCCGAGCGCCTCGACTTCTTCCACCGCCACGGCTGCCGCGCTAGCGACCACGGCCTCGACTACGTCATGTACCGCCCAGGCACCCCCGCACAGGTCGAGGACGCCTTCCAGAAGGCCCTCAAAGGCGAGGCCCTCTCCGTCGAGGAGGCCGAGATCTTTCAGACCGCCGTCCTCCTGCACCTCGCGCGCCTCTACCACAAGCTGGGCATTGTCATGGAGATCCACTACTCCTGCCTGCGCAACGTCAACGCACGCATGTTCCGCCTCGAAGGCCCCGACACTGGCTACGACATGATCGCCCAGAACGCCTGCGGCGCCGCCATCCCCGCCCTCTTCAGCGCCCTCGAGGAGACCGACGAACTCCCCAAGACCATCCTCTTCTCCCTGAACGAGCCCGACCTCAACATCATCGGCACCACCATCAGCTGCTTCCAGGCCCCTGGCGTCCCAGGAAAGATGCAGATGGGCGCCGCCTGGTGGTTCCTCGACACCCGAGACGGCATGGAGAAGCAGATGCGCTCCCTCGCCAACCTCGGCCTCCTCGGCACCTTCGTCGGCATGCTCACCGACTCCCGCTCCTTCCTCTCCTACACCCGCCACGACTACTTCCGACGCATCGCCTGCAACCTCATCGGCGACTGGGTCGAAAAGGGCGAATACCCCGCCGACGAAGCCGCCCTCAAGCAACTCGTCCAGGGCATTTCCCACGACAACGCCAAACGCTACTTCGGCATCTGACCTGTCCCGTGCCGCCGCATTCTTGCGGCGGATTGTCCCCCGGTCCTGTGCGCGCGGCGCAAGCCGCGCGTGCATGTCCCGTGCCGCCGCATTTGCGGCGGATTGTCCCGCGCCGCCGCACTCTCCCTCCAATGCCATTTCCCATGCAACAGCTCAGCCGTGCCCTCTTGGAAGCCCGTGGCATCCCCGCCACCGACGCCCCCGAGCGCGTCCTCCAGTTCGGCGGCGGGAACTTCCTGCGCGCCTTCGCGGAGAACTGGATCGATTTGCTCAATGAAAAGGCGGGCTTCAACGGGAAGGTCGTCGTCGTGCAGAACGTCCCTGGCCACACCGCCGAGCGCCTCAATGCCCAGCAGGGCCTCTACACCCTGCTGCTGCGCGGCGCCGCAAACGGCCGCACCATCGACGAGACCCGCCTCGTCTCCTGCCTCTCCCGCGCCGTCAACCCCTACGACGACTACGCGGCCTATCTCGCCCTCGCCGCCAATCCCGACCTCGCCGTCATCGTCTCCAACACCACCGAGGCGGGCATCGCATACGATCCCGCCTGCCGCCTCGACGACGCGCCGCCCGCCTCCTTCCCCGCCAAGCTGGCCGCCCTCCTCCACCGCCGATTCACCCTCGGCCTCCCAGGATTCCTCGTCCTTTCCTGCGAACTCATCGACCACAACGGCGAGGCCCTCCGACAGTGCGTGCGCCAATACGCCGCCCAGTGGGCCCTCGGCCCCGACTTCGACGCCTGGCTCGACCGCGAAAACACCTTCTGCACCACCCTCGTCGACCGCATCGTCCCTGGCTTCCCGCGCGACGAGGCCCCCGCCCTCTTCGAGCGCCTCGGCTACCGCGACGACCTCCTCGTCGCCGCCGAGCCCTTCGGCTTCTGGGCCATCGAGGGCGACCGCGAGGCCATCCTCCGCCGCCTCCCCTTCGACAAGGCGGGCCTCCCCGTCGAAATCCTCCCCGACATCACCCCCTACAAGCAGCGCAAGGTCCGCATCCTCAACGGCGCCCACACCGCCTTCGTCCTCGCCGCCCATCTCGCGGGGCACGCCATCGTCCGCGAATGCATGGCCGTCCCCGCCATCCGCGCATTCCTCCTGAGACTCCTCCGAGACGAAGTCATCCCCACCCTCGACCTCGACCGCAAGAACCTCTTCGACTTCGCCGACGCCGTCCTCGACCGCTTCGCCAACCCCTTCATCGACCACCGTCTCCTCTCCATCGCCCTCAACTCCACCTCCAAGTGGAAGGCCCGCTGCCTCCCCTCCCTCCTCGAATATATCCGCCGACACGACGGCGCCCTCCCGCCCTGCCTCGCCTTCTCCCTCGCCGCCTATATCGCATTCTACCAGGACGGCACCCGCCACCCCGAACGCACCCCCCTCCAGGACGAACCGCGCGTGATCGAATTCTTCGCCGCACGCCGCGACACCCCCGACGCCGCCCTCGTCCACGACGTCCTCGCCCACCGCGACTTCTGGGACGCCGACCTCGCCGCCATCCCTGGCCTCGAAGCCGCCGTCGCCGCGCATCTCCACAATATCCACGCCCTCGGCTCCGCCGACGCCCTCCAGCGCGCCGCCGAGGCGTAGAGCCAACCGCTCTCCCCCACAGACGCCTGGCGTGGCATGCGCCCCGACCGCGATTGGCGCAGCCACAAAAAAAACCAAATAGAATTGCGCGAAAACATCCGCGCGGTTCCCCAAGAGGGGCGGTAACAGTCCCTCATAATGCAGACACGCCAGAAGCGTGTGGGTGGGGGGGCGCTTGACGAAGCGGGCGTAGCCACGGCGTCCCGCCGTGGCGGCTCGGTGAATGGGCGGCAGTCGATTCCGAAGCCTTGACTGCGCCCTGTGGCGAGCCTGATTGGGCACCGCAGGCTCGGCGGACCGCCACGGCGAGGCCGCCGTGGCAACAACTTCGGGCATGGAAATGGCGGCGATTGCCGACCC
>JAEEXV010000271.1 GCA_016287975.1 Lentisphaeria bacterium
GAGCATCTCGAGCATGCGGCGGGTGCCGATGCGGCAGGGCGTGCACTTGCCGCAGGACTCATCCTTGGTGAATCCCAGATAGAACTTGGCCATGGCCGGCATGCAGTCCTTGTCCGAGAGCACGATCATACCGCCGGATCCCATCATGGATCCGATCTTGGTCAGGCTTCCGTAGTCGATGGCCGTATCCAGATTCTCTTTGGTGATGCATCCGCCGGAGGGTCCGCCGGTCTGCACGGCCTTGAACTCGCGGCCGCCGGAGATGCCGCCGCCGATCTCGTAGATGATCTCCCGGAGCGTGGTGCCCATGGGGACCTCGACGAGTCCGACGTTGTTGATCTGGCCAGCGAGGGCAAAGACCTTGGTTCCGGAGTTGCCGCTGATGGTCCTCTTGAAGTTGCCTTTTTCATCCAGTTCGGGCTTCCAGTTGCCGATCTTGCTGTACCAGGAAGCGCCCTTGCGGATGATGACCGGGATGGACGCATAGGTTTCCACGTTGTTCACGTTGGTGGAGCAGCCCCAGTAGCCGCCGCCGATATTGGCGGGGAAGGGCGGCTTCGTGGTGGGCTCGCCGCGCATGCCTTCCATGGAGTGGATCAGCGCCGTCTCTTCGCCGCAGACGAAGGCGCCCGCGCCGAGCTTGATGTCGATGTCGAAGGAGAAGTCGGTCCCCATGATGTTGCTGCCGAGGAGTCCGGCTTCGCGGGCCTGCTTGATGGCGTAGCGCAGACGGTTGACCGCCAGCGGATACTCCGCGCGGATGTAGACCAGTCCGTGACGGGCGCCGATGGCGTAGGCGCCGATGGACATGGCTTCGATGATGCTCTGGGGGTCGCCCTCCATGATGGAGCGGTCCATGAAGGCGCCGGGGTCGCCCTCGTCGGCGTTGCAGACGATGTATTTCTCGTCGGCCTGGACGCCTGCGGCGATCTTCCACTTGAGGCCAGTCGGGAAGCCAGCGCCGCCGCGGCCGCAGATGCCTGAGTTCAGGACTTCCTGGACGACATCGGCGGGCTTCATCTCGAAGAGGCACTTGGCGAGGGCCTGGTAGCCTTCGGTGGCGATGTATTCGGTGATGTCCTCGGGGTTGATCAGGCCGCAGTTGCGCAGCGAAATGCGCATTTGCTTGGCGTAGAAGGACATCTTTGCATAGTCATGGATGCGTTCCTTGAGCATCGGCTCGACGTAGAGCAGACGCTCGACGATCTTCTTGCCCACGATGTGGGTCTCGACGATCTCCTTGGCGTCCTCGGGCGTGACCTGGACGTAGAAGACGTTGTCGGGCATGATCTTGACGATGGGGCCCTGGGCGCAGAAGCCGAAGCATCCAGTCTGGATGACGCGGACGTCGTTTTCGAGGCCGTGTTCCTGGATGGCGGCGCGGAGGTTCGCCATGAGCTCCTGGGAGTTGGAGGCGTGGCAGCCCGTGCCGCCGCAGCAGAGGATGTCCTTCTTGGCGGACTGGATGTCATGCTGGTCGGTGCAGCGCAGGGCGAGCTGGCCTTTGGCGGCGTTGAAGGCCGCGAACAGCGCGTCTTTCGAGGTGATCTTTTCCATGGCTCAGCCTTGCTCCTTGTATTTCTTGATGATTTCGACGGCCTTGGCGGGGGTCATCTTGCCATAGACCTTGCCGTTGACGACCATGACTGGCGCGAGGCCGCAGGCGCCCACGCAGCGCAGCGCGTTGACCGAGAAGAGCCCGTCCGCCGTGGGGACGGTGTCGGCCTTGACGCCGAGGACGCGCTCGATTTCGGAGAGGACCTTCTCGGAGCCCTTGACGTAGCAGGCGGTGCCCAGGCAGACGTCGATGGAGTACTTGCCCTTGGGCTCGGTGGTGAAATAGTTGTAGAAGCTGACGACGCCCGAGACCTGCGCCTCGGTCAGATAGAGTTTCGCGGCGACGTGCTGCTGCACGGGGCGGGGGAGGTAGCCGAAGATCGCCTGCGCGCGGTGGAGCACCTGAATCAGGCGGCCGCGGCGGCGCTCGTCATTACGGTCAATGCCCAGACCGTCGATGAAGGCGTCCAGTTCCGCGAACTTGGCGGCTGCGCCTTCTGACAACTTGTTGCAACACATGTCTCTTTGATCCTTCAACTGGGGGATGGTGAACGGAGGCGGGAATCTTGGAAAAAAGGGTGCGGAACTCCGCCGCCCGCAGGTGCGCCGAGGCGCCCGCGCTCATCGCGGCGGGAGTTGGAGAAAAAAACACCGAACTATCGGGTGATTGGCATAATATATTGCTCAAAGTGGCGTTTTCTAATGTTGTCGGGAAAGAAAACGGGGATTGTGGCTGCGTGGTATATTAATTCCGTTTTCACGGCGCGGGGGGCTTTTCTTTTGCGATGGCGTCGTCGGCGGCCGTTTCGGCTTTTGCGGGCATGAACGGCGCGGCGGACATTTGACCAGCGAACCCAACCACATTCAGACGACATGACAGAACATCTCCAAAGACTGTTCGAGATGGCGGCGCGGCTGGCGTCGTCGGAGGCGGTCGCGGCCACGGAGACGGGCTTTTCGCTCGTCCTTCCAGTCGCCAAGCTGGATTTCTTCGCGACTGGCGGGCATTCCGCGGCGGCCTACTGCCGCGCGAAGGTGGCAGGCTTCGGCGCCGCCGAACTGCCGCCCTCTGTCACCGAGGCCGCGCTTCGGGGCAACTTCTTCTGGCGCGGGACGGACGGCGGCGTGCTGTCGCTGAACGCGGCGGAGAACGCCGTCTATCTGACCGACCGCTTCGACGAGGGGGCCTTCGCCGAGGACGGCGACTTCCAGGATTATCTCAATGGCTTCCTGCGCACGCTCCACGACTGGCGCGCGCGGTGGAGCGACGCCATGCCCCCGTCCGAGGAGGGCAAGGAGGTGCAGCCATGGTGACGCTTCCCGATTCTTTCATGTTGTCCCTGGCCGAATTCGGCAAGAGGCTTGGCGCCGACCTGGCGTTCCAGGGCGGGCGCTGCAACTTCACGGTCGACGGCGCGGTCGAGGTCGAACTCGACTATGACGAGGAGGCGCAAGTCGTCATCGCCTGGGCGACGGTGGGCTACGCGCCCCAGGACGAGTGGCAGGGCGAACGCGCCAGGGCGCTCCTCGCATGGAATGAACTGGACGCCGACAACGGCGGATTCTCGCTCGCGATGGATCCCGAGACGCGCATTGTCGTCGCGCACGACAACCGTCCCGCCGAGCTCTTTGATTCCGTGGATCGCCTTGCCGCGTGGATAGGCGCCCTGACGGAACTGGTGGAGCGCATCCGCGTCGACTTCGGGCGGCGCTTTCCTTGCAACGACTTCGTGGAGGAGATGTAGCCATGCCTGATCCCATTTCCGATGCCAATCTCGGCAGCCGCTTCTGGCTGGTGACCGACTACAGCCCGCTCAATCCCGCCGAGGCCCCTGCGCCGCAGAATCCCGCAGTGGCCAAGGTCAAGCACGATTCGACGATCCTCACCTTCGTGGATGCGGGCGGCGATTCGATGGCGCAGAGCGCCATCCACCGCGCGGAACTCTTCGCCGCCTCGCATACCCTCGCGGGGGCGGAGGCGCACGAGGCGCAGCGGGCGCAGGCCAACGCGGGGCGTCTCCTGGGCGAAGACGCCATCGACGCCTTCATTGATTCCGTCGCCGAGGCGTATGCCGCCCGTCTGGAGGATGGCACGACCGCCGACGACGTGCGTGGCTTCTGCCGCACCGCCGTTCTGAAGCTCATGGTGACGCGGGAGATCGACGCGCGCGCCAAGTGGGAGGAGCCAGTCCCTGGTGGGCCGCCGCAGCCCGTACGGCTGACCGCCGCGGGGCTGGGCGCCCTTCGGAACGCGGCGATGGGCCTCGCGGACATGCTGAAGAACCATCGCATCTCCGAGAACGCCGTGGTGGCCCTGGCGGACGGGAAGTACTACGACGCCTCGAACCGCGCCGATCTGCTGCGGCTTTCCGCCGATTCGGCGGCGAAGGTCAAGGAACTCTTCATCGGCAAGGAGCGCTTCGACGCGCTCATCCGCCAGTGCGAGGAGAGCCTCGCGCGCCTGGAGGCGGCGGGCACGCTCATTGCCGCGCGGAAGGCCGAAAT
This sequence comes from Lentisphaeria bacterium, assembly GCA_016287975.1. Next base: position 4,063 of record JAEEXV010000271.1, read on the forward strand.
CGAGGCGGACATCGCGCGGCTTCGGCAGCTGGCGCAGGACGCGATGGAGCTGCGCGCGGCCGCCGTGGCCAACATCAAGACCGACTATCTCCTCACCGATCCCACGGGGCGGGTGAAGAGCGACCACGCCTTCCAGAAGCAGCAGCTCGAGCAGATCCGCGATTCGCTGCGCGCATTCCGCTACGACCTCGACAGGGTGAGCGGCAAGCGGATGTCCTTCATGGAGAGCGTGCGCCGCAAATTCGACGAACTGCGCTCCTCCATCGACGGCCAGCGCATCGGGCCTGCGGAATACGACGCGATGCGGCAGGCCGACAGCGCCTTCAACAATCTGCTTGGACGGATCCAGTATGCGGTGCTGGGGGGCGCGCAGGTGAACGACCTCGGCGCGCAGGACACGTACGGCCTGGCGTCGGGCGAGGTCGCGTGGGGCGCGAAGATCAGCCTGGCGGAATCCGCGGCGGCCGCGACGCAATTCTCGCACCTGACCAACGACCGCATCCGCTACCATTACTCGGGCGCCGAGAGTCGCGAGGCGGCGAACTTCGCGGCCATCCAGGAGGAACTGGGAAACATTGCCGAGAATGGCGGCTCCCGTAGCGTCACGCTGCGCGCGGGCGTGGACGCCCTCTTCGAACTCGGTCTGTTCGGGGTGGATTTCAAGGCCAAGGCAGGCGGCAGCATCGATGTCTCGGCGCAGATCAAGGCCGACAACCCCGACGGCACCGTCTCCATCACCTACGCCGTCGGGGTGCAGGCGAAGGCGGACGCCTCCACGCGCATCGGTGTCGATCCCAAGGAGAAGGACGCGGAGGCAGGTGGCTTCGGCGCGCAGCTCTCGGGGAAGGTGTCGGCGGGCGTCACGCGCAGCGTCACCAAGACGTACGCCAACCTGGAGGAGGCGGCGCGCACCATGTCGAGGCTCAACCTCGTGATGACTCCGCGTCCGCGCGAGGTCTTCTATGCGTGGGGCTCGGCGATGCTTCAGGGCATCGGGCACGTCTTCGTGCTCGGCGCCACCTCGCTGGGCTTCCGCATCCACCGCAGCCGCATGGACCAGGTGGCCTACGGCGCCGAACTGCGCAACCGCAACGTGCTGGGGGGCGCGACGGGGATCTTCCTCAAGAAGCGCAATGTCGAGGTCCTCGGCGAACGCACCGCCTGGACGATCAAGGGCGGCATGTCGGTCAAGGCCAATGGCGGCCTCTACGTCCCTGGCGACGCGGGCGAGCCGATGGCCTCGAACCTGGAGTTCGACGCCAGCGCAGGCGGCGAGTATTCGCGCGAGGTCTCCGCAAGCGGAAAAACCTACGAATCGTTCATGCGGTCGCTCGCGGGATGCTCGGCGGCGTATCTGGAGGGGCTTCTCGCCGACGAGCGGGTCGAGCTCGGGAACAGCCCGTGGCAGGCCGCGCTCCATCTCTCCGTCGCCTCCGCGACTGGCGGCAACGTGCGCGCGATCAGGGATGCGCTCGGGTCGCTCGCCACGCGCCTCGCCGAACTGGAGGAATCCGCCATCGGCAAGGAGCAGGGGGACAGGGCGTTCTGGCAGGACTTCGCCGCCAAGGCGCGTCTTCTGGCCGTCGCGACGGCGCTGCTCGCCAAGCGCGCCGAGGCGCTTGACGGCGGGGCGGAGGGCGCGGCGGAAGCCGCGGCGGAGGCGAAGAAGGCCGCGCAGGCGGCGGTGGCATACATCCTGCCACGGCTGGCGAATCCCGTCGTGAAGGTCCCCACCGCGATCTTCCAGGAGCAGTTCTTCAACGTCTTTGACCTCACGTCTCCGCGCGTCTCCCGCAAGGTCATCACCGTCTCCGCGGGCTACAACGCGCTGAACGACCTGGAGGGCCAGGGCATCGAGAAACTCGGCATGGGGGATGAGATCAAGGTGGGGGACGGCATTGACCATCCGATCGCGAAGGGGGCGGCGCAGATCGGCGGCGCGGTCGGCGGCCCCGCGCTGGATGGCATGGCCAACATGGTCAAGGACACGACAGGCCTCTCGGGGCGCTACGAGGTGCGCATCACCAGCGAGAGGATCGTCTCCCAGCACAAGGATCCGCGCCCCTGGCTCAACAGCGGCAAGGTGATGATCGATGTGCGTCTCCACGCCAACCTGCCGCTCCGCGCCATCATCGATGTGGTCGCGCGCCACTACATCAAGAGCGCGGGCGGGCTGACCGACCTCGACGAGGCGAAGTGGAAGGAGGAGTTCAAGGACGGAATCGTCGACGGCCTCAAGAACGCGGGGGAGGATGTCGCCATGGAGGGCGCCTCCCGCATCCTCGACCTGCCGTTCCTGGAGGCGGCGAAGCAGTATCCCGTCCTCAGCCAGATGATCGGCGGCATCGACGCCCTCAATTCCATCCGCAAGAACGGCGTCTACGAGTTCACCGACGACACCTTCAAGACGCTGCGCTTCGAGTTCGGCTCGGGCGGGCGCTTCGGCGGCTTCTCGCTGGCGGAGGACTACGACACCGAGGGCGCTCTCAAGGTGTCGGTGCAGCCCTTCCTGCAGGTGACCGCCTCGATTTCCTCGAAGACCTCCGTCAACGACTGGGTGGTCATGCCGCGTCCGACGCCCAACACTCTGATGAAGCGCGCCGCCGACTATGACGGCGCGGGCAATCCAGAGGGCTTTGCGCGTTTCCTCGCCCGCAATCGGAAGGGCGTCGCGCGCCTGGTTCGCATCGGCCGCGATGGCGCGGCCCCCGATCCCGCCGACACATACTGGCAGAAGGATGCCAACACGCTGGCCAAAATCATCGGGGACTGCGGGGCGATCCTCACCCGTCTGGAGGGGGAGGGCAGTCTTCAAGCCGAGCAGGCGAGGAAACTGCGGGAGGACTTCGAGGCCGTGTCGGAGCGCCTGAAGGGGCAGGCGGCCGATCTTGCCGTGGACGACTGCCTCGCCCTCGCCGCCGACTTCTTCTCCGCCGCCGCGAGGATCTACACGCTTGCGGCCATGTTCCCGCCGCCCGCCCAGTAGGCCGTGGGCGGGGGGGCAGGGGCGGAAGCTTCTGGGCTTCCGCCCCCGTGCGGCGGGGGCGGGCCCTTGGAGAGGGCTTTTGGGGGAGTGTTATATCGCCATGTCGTGCATGGCCTTGCAGAGATATTCGCGAAGGCGGTGGGTGGTCACGTAGATGGCGTTTTCCTGGACGTGCTCGACGCGGGCGATGTCTTTGGGGGATTCTTTCCCGAGGACAAATGCGCGGAAGATTCGGACCGCTTGGCGGGAGGACTTGGATTTGCTTGCGTAGGCATCCAGCGCTTTCATCACGAGGCGGAGCTCTTCCTGCGCTTGGGCTTGGATGGACGGGTCGCTCACGCGGGAGGCGGGAAGGTCGAAGCAGCCTTTGTCGGGGTCGCCGTTCTTCGGCACCTCGAAACGGTCGCCATTGCGAAGAGCCTGTTCGAGTTCACTCTTGGTGAGGTCCGCGTATTCGTGGCGGATGGTCGTATACAAGAGGTTTTGGTAGTGGCGGTCGTTCTCGACGTCGGCGAACTTCAGGTTGTAGGCTTTGATGGCAATTCGTTCCATGACCATGTCGGAGAGGTCGGAGAGTTTCATGGCGCGCCCAATCTTCTCGACCAAATGGCGGTGGCTGTAAGCCTTCTGGACTTCCTGCTCACGGACGAATTGTTCGTTTTGATTCATCATCCTTCTCCTTGACTGGGGGCTGCATTTGTGACTTGACGCTTGTTTGGCACCGATTATTATAGAATGATTCAGCACTGGTTTTAGTTTTTTGGAAGCCTCCTGGTTGGATTTGCAGCGTTGACGGAAAAAAGAGAGGATTTCGCGCTGGATTGGTTTTCCCGCACTTGGAACTGGGGCCTGTCGGAGAGCGGAAGGACGGGGCGGGGGACAATCCTTCTCTTCTCCCAAAACATCCCACCCACATAGCAATCACCATGCCAACAATTTCACGCAGGAACGGATGTCCGCTAATCTACCGTATGATTAAAATTTAATCAGTCACTGGTTAAAAATTGAGCAATTGCCGTGTTCCCCAGGATGGTAGGCGATGGCCTGGCAAACGCCCCGAACATGGTTGCCACGGCGGCCTCGCCGTGGTCGCCCCGACGAGCGACGCAGTGAACGATTCCGCCACCCCATTGCAAACCCTGTGTGGCTCACCCGCCTGCCACGGCGGGACGCCGTGGCTACGTCCGCTTCGTCAATCGCGCCCCACCCCCACAGGCTTCTGGCGTGTCTGCATTATGAGGGGCTGTTACCGCCCCTCTTGGGGAACATAGCAAATCGCCCTGTTCCCCAGGATGGTAGGCGATGGCCTGGCAAACGCCCCGAACATGGTTGCCACGGCGGCCTCGCCGTGGCGGCTTGGTGAATGGGCGGCAGTCGATGCCGAAGCCTTGGTTGCGCCCTGTGGCGGGCGGGATTGGGCCCCGCATGCTCGGCGGACCGCCGCTTTGCCGAGGCGGTCCGAAGAAGCCGTGGCCGCGTCCGTCGGCGCGGCGTCATGGATTATATTATCGACAGAACCTTTCCACTCCACCATTCCCCATTTCAGAGAATCGAATGAACAACGCACAAGGCAAAAGCGAGGCGTACCGCGCGGCGGGCGTCGACATCGACTATGTGACCAGCCTGCTCAAGCAGGTGACTCCTCGGATTTCGGCGACGCGGACGAAGGATGTGCTCGCTCCCATCGGCGGCTTCGGCGGCCTCTACCAGATCGACCTCACCAAGTGGCGCCATCCCGTGATGGTCACCTCGATCGACGGCGTCGGCACCAAGCTGATGATCGCCGAACTCATGGAGAAGTTCGACACCGTCGGGCATGACATTGTCAACCATTGCATCAACGACATCGCCGTGCAGGGCGCGACCCCCGTCTATTTCCTCGACTACATCGGCATCGGGCACGTCCGCAGCCCCCTCTACGAGGAGGTGCTCATCGGCTGCGCCGACGCCTGCAAGGCCGAGGGCGTGACGCTCATCGGCGGCGAATCCGCCGAAATGCCTGGCATGTACGGCGACAACTTCGACCTCGTCGGCTGCATCACTGGCATCGTCGAGAAGGACGAGATCATCACGGGCGAGCACATCGCCCCTGGACACGTCGCCATCGGCCTGGCCTCCAAGGGCCTGCAGACCAACGGCTTCTCCCTCGCCCGCAAAGTCCTCCTGGAACAGGGCGGCCTTACGGTCTCCGACCGCCCCGCCGAACTCGACGGCCGCTCCGTCGGCGAGGCGCTCCTCGAACCGCACGGCTGCTTCTGGAGCGCCATCAAGGCGGCCCTCGCCGAGAAACTGCCGCTGCACGGCGTCGCCCACATCACTGGCGGCGGCCTCTACGACAATGTCCCGCGCATCCTCCCCGAGGGCACGGGCGTCCGCTTCGACGCGAAGCGCATCACGAATGTCCCGCCGATCTTCGGGCTGATCCAGCGTCTTGGCAAGATCGACCCGTATGAGATGTACCGCGTCTTCAACATGGGCGTCGGCATGGTCTGGTTCGTGCCCGCCGACGCGGCGGACCGCGCCCTCGCCATCTGCCGCGAAAAGGGCTTCATCGCCAATCTCATCGGCGAAGTCATCCCTGGCAACCGCAAAGTCGAAGTCACCCTGTAGCCTCCTCGGCTCATGGCCACTCTCCTCGACCAACTGACCACCATCCTTCGGCGGAAAATCATGCGCGGCGAACGCTACGCCGCCCTGTCGCCCGAAAACCTCGCCGTGCTGGGGCGGCGCCCCGCCGCGCCACGTCCGCCTCAGCCCGCCGCCGCATTCGCGCCGCCTGC